>CAZRGL010000051.1:0-31845 GCA_964599485.1 uncultured Polyangiaceae bacterium | reverse complement strand
GGGTCCGATTCCGCGTCCGGGTCCGATTCCGCGTCCGCGTCCGTGTCCGTGTCCGAATCCGTGTCCGTGTCCGAATCCGTGTCCGAATCCGCGTCCGCCTCCGCGTCCGCCTCCGCGCCCGCGTCCGGGGCGCGCTTGAAACCGAATGGCCGTAGGGGCGGGGTTTAGAGGCCGTCTCATAACTCCGAAATCAATGGCTAGTAGGCCTCTCTCGGGCTAGTAGGCAAGCGCAACGCCGCCGCCGCGCGCTGTATCAGCGACTGCGCGGAAGCCTCGACCCACGGGGTCGACCTCGATGCAGTTGGCGTTGCCGATGCTGCCGCGCTTTTTTACCCTGTGACCGCGCGATCGCAGCGCTGTGATGAGCGATGGGGCCACGGTTCGCTCCACGTAGATCTGGTCTGGCAGCCACTGGTGATGAATGCGCGGCGCGGCGACGGCTGCGTCGATGCGCTCGTCGTGATCGAGCAGGGCCATGAGCAGCTGCGCTACGGTGGTGCTGATGGTGGGGCCGCCCGGCGAGCCGAGCACGGCGCGTACCTGTTTGTCGCGCAGCACGATGGTGGGCGTCATGCTGCTGAGCATACGCTTGTTTGGCGCGATGGCGTTGGGCTCGCTCTGGACCAAGCCGTAGACGTTGGCGCTGCCTGGCTTGACCGAGAAGTCGTCCATCTCGTTGTTCAGCAAGACGCCTGCTGCCGGGATGACGAACTTGGAGCCGAAGCCGGTGTTGAGCGTGGTGGTGTTGGCGACGGCGTTGCCGTGGCCGTCGATCACTGAAAAATGTGTGGTTTGCTCCGAGGCGCGTTTGGGCAATTTGCCCGGCTTCACCTCGCTGGAAGGCGTGGCTCTCTTTGGGTCGATGTCGCTCAAGCGCGAGCGGATGTAGTCGAGCTCCAACAGCTTGCTGGGGATGCTGACGACATCGGGATCGCCGAGCAGCCCATTGCGATCGGCGTAAGCGCGGCGCGTTGCTTCCACGTAGAAGTGCACGCTGCTCGGGTGCCGGTAGGGTTTGGCGGCGAGATTGAAGATCTCGCTGGCTGCCAAAATTTGGCGCAGTACGATGCCGCCGGCGGAAGGGGGCGGCATGGCGATGATGGTGTGGCCGCGATAGTCGAAGCGGATCGGTTTGCGCTCGACGGCTTTGTAGTTGGCCAAGTCCTGGGCTCGCCAAAGGCCGCCGGCGGCGCTCACCTGATCGGCCATCTGCTGCGCAAGTGGCCCGCGGTAGAACGCGTCGGCGCCGCCGCTAGCGATTGCCTCGAGGGTCTTGGCTAGCTGAGGTTGCTTCCAGATTTCGCCGGCGCGATAAGCGCGCTTCGCCGAAGGCTCATAAAAGGAGGCAGACTTGTGCAACCCGGCGTCGCGCATCCGCTTGCGCGCTCTGGCCAGGCCCTCTGCGTGGGATGGATCGAGTCGCACCCCGTCTTTTGCGAGGCGTGCGGCGGGCAGCACCAGCTCTCTGAACGGCAAGCTGCCGAAGCGCTTGTGGGCCAGGGCCATGCCTGCCACCGAGCCGGGGATGCCAGCAGCCTTGGGGCCGAGCAGGCTCGCGTCCGTGGGTTTGCCGCGGGCGTCCAAATACATGTCACGGCTGGCCTTTGATGGGGCCGTCTCGCGATAGTCGATTGCCGCAGTCCGACCATCCGCCATGTGGATGACCATGAAGCCGCCGCCACCGATGTTGCCCGCGCTCGGATGGGTTACGGCCAGCGCAAAAGCTACCGCGATGGCCGCGTCGACGGCGTTGCCGCCGCGCTTCAGAACATCGATGCCGATCGCGCTGGCGTTGCGCTCCTGACTGGCAACAGCGCCCTGGGTTCCGAGCGCCAGCCGTGGCGGATCGTTGGTGCCAGCCGGCAATTGTCGCTTCGCCGTCGGAGCCGAGGTCGTGGCCGTGGCAGTCGCGGCGGCGCTGGTGGTGGTCGCTACGGTGCTGGCTTGCTGAGTCGACGGTTGCGGACGGGTGTTGCAGCCCAGCAACAGGACGCAAATCAGCCCAGCGCCGAATCTCGGCGCCGGGCTGTTTGTGATTGGCGCTCGGTCTTGTCGACCTCGCGCTGGGCGCGGCTTCAATGCTGGCCGAACAGCTGGATGACGGCTTTGCCGCTGCGTTTGCCGATGCTGCGGTACCAGAAGCCAACCTTGCGGATGATGCGCTTCTTGCCAGGTAGATCGATACGGCGGGTCAGTGCGCCTTGGCGGAAAATGTGGCGCACGGCTGGCGAGAACTTCTCGCCATTGCCGAAGGTGACGACCACCTTGAACATCTCGAGGGGGCTGCCGGCGGCGCGGATGCGAATGGCGCGGAAGCCACCCTTCTTGCGGGTAACCGGGATCACATCGTGATCGACCCGGAAGTTGACCTTACGTCGGCCAAGCGGGACCCAGCCGTGGTCGCCCGGAGGTGGCGGCGTGGCGGGGGGCGGCGGCGCAGCCGGGGGCGTTGCAGGAGGCGGGGGCGCAGCCGGGGGCGGGGGCGCTGCAGGAGGCGGCGGCGGTGGTGGCGGTCCAGCTGCAGGAGGCGGCGCCGCCTTGCGGTGACGTGGACCGTGGTGGTGAACGACACAACCGGCGGCCACGAGGCCACAGACCGTGGTGAACAGTAGGATTCGGCTATATTGACGCATGCGAGCTCCTCAGAGTTTTCACGACCCTAATCACGGTTGGACAGCGCCGTAAACCACCCATCGAGCCAGTCGAGTAGATCCGAGGTGACCTGTTTCTTGTCGAGACCATTCAACATCTCGTGGCGGCCCTCGGGGTAGAGCTTGATGGTTACGTGTCGCAACCAAGCGCTGCGGTATGCGTCCGCCAGGCGCCTGACGCCGCGACCCATGTCGCCGACCGCATCCTGATCACCGGCGAAAAGGTAAATCGGCAGATCCTTGGGTACCCGCGCCAAGTTCTCGGGCGCTGTCAACGACGTTAGTGCGTCGAGCAAATCGACCCAGCTCTGAGTGGAGCACATGAAACCGCACCAAGGATCCGCGACGTACTTGTCTACCGCCGCTTGATCGCGCGACAGCCAATCGAAGTCGGTGCGGTTGGGTGCGAACTTCCGGTTGAAATCGCCGAAGCTCATGGCGTTGATGAGCTTGGATTTGCCCTGTTTTCCGAGACGGAGCCGTTCGATCCTGGCGATGGCCCGACCCAGGTGAGCGATGGGCGGAGGGCGACCGTTGCTCGCCGACAGCACTGCCGCGTCCACGTCCTCGGGATGCTCGAAGAGCAGTTGTTGGACCATGAACGAGCCCATTGAATGACCAAACAAGACGATAGGCAGTCCTTGGTGCTCAGCGGCAATGTGGCGATTGAGGCAGTGCACGTCATCCACCAATTTGCCCCAGCCGTCCTGATCGGCGAAGTGGCCGTGCTCCTGCCCCTCGTCGACCGTGCGCCCGTGGCCACGATGGTCGTGGGCGTAGACAGCGAACCCTCGATCGACCAGATGAGCAGCCAGCTCGCCATAACGGGCGGCGTGCTCCGCCATCCCGTGTGCGATCTGCATGACCGCTTTGGGCTGGCCATCCGGCAGCCAAGAATAGACGTGCAAGCGCTGCCCGTCAGTGGTCGCGAAATTGAAGCTCGACTCGATGAGTGCGTCTGTCATGGCAAGGCGCTGACCGTGGCACAGCGGGGCTGCTGACACCACCAGCACGCTATGGTGGCCGCTCCGCGGCCGAGTTGGGCTTGCGCCGAGCGGTCGGGTCCATCAAAGTTGTCCGCGGGGTAGATATGAAAAAGGCAATCGTTGTCGTCATACTTCTTTGTGTCGTTGCAGGTGGTGTCGCTTTTGCGCTTACCCGCGGCACGCCCGAGCGGCAGCTGTGCACCCAGGTCGCCAAATTGTGCAAAGTCGAGGGAACGGTCAAAGATCTGGACGAATGCGCGTCCGATCTCGAGAAGCTCAAAGAACACCTAGGCGAAAAGCGCCTCGAAGAGACGGCTGAGTGCGTGGATGAGGCGGGCTCGTGCCCTGATGCCATGGGTTGCATGGCGGGCACGGGTATGAAGGTGTTGCAGGAAGCCGCCGGCGAGTTCCTCAAGGGCCTTGGTCGCTCGCTCAATCCCAAAAAGGACAAGAAGTAGCGTCAGCACCAGGCCCTCGAACTGCGGTCATGGCGAGTCCACCCAGCGCTAAAAGTCACCGAAGCTCAGAGCTTTGGCGGCGCCTCGAATTGCCCGATGAAGCCAAAGGCTTGGATGCGGGCACGACCATCGGCGCCCTTTCGTTGGCCGCGAAGCTGGCCGATCAAGAAGTCAAGCTCGCCAGCAGTGGCTCGGTCGGGGGGGACTTGCCAGCCGACGTGTCGGAGCTGCTGGCCGAGCTGCCCAGGTTGGTGATAGACGAGTCGGAAGCACCGCCTGAAGGGGAGACCGGTATGGCGAGCCGCGTGGATTTTGCCGTGCTCGGTGAGATCGGCCGCGGAGGCATGGGCGTGGTGCAGAGCGCGCGCCAGCGAGTTCTCGGGCGGCGGGTGGCGCTCAAGCGTGTCAGGCCCGACAAGCGTCGCGGTCGCTCCATCGCCAGCTTGCTCGATGAAGCGCGGATTGGTGGCGCGCTCGACCATCCCGCAATCGTGCCGGTGCATACGCTGGGTCTCGACGAAGCCGGTGACCCGGTCCTGGTGATGAAGCAGATTGAGGGCGTGCTGTGGAGGGAGCTCATCGATGACTCCAACCATCCGCATTGGCAGCGCATCAACTCCGAGCCGCTACCTTGGCATCTCGAGATCCTGATGAGCGTGTGCCACGCGGTCGAGCTGGCTCACAGTCGCGGCATCGTCCATCGCGATCTCAAGCCGGACAACGTCATGATTGGCGATTTCGGTGAGGTGTACGTGCTCGATTGGGGCTTGGCCCTGCCAACGGGGACGCCGTCGGGTGGTGTTGGTGGAGGCATACGTGTCGCTGGGACCCCAGCCTACATGGCGCCCGAGATGGTCAACCAGAAGCCCATCACCGAGCAAACCGACGTCTACTTGCTCGGAAGCGTGTTGCATTTTTTGCTTACCGGTAGGACGCGCCATCAAGGAGCGAGCTTTTTCGATCTCATTGGCAAGATCCACCGCTCCTCGCCCGTCTGTTTCGACGACGACGTGCCCGCTGAGCTTGGCGCGATTTGCAACAAAGCGGTCAGCCGTGAGCCAGCCGACCGATTTGGCTCTGTCGCCGATTTTCGCCAGGCCATCGCAGCAGCGCTGCAACATCGTGGCTCCGAGCAGCTAGCCGACGAAGCCGAGAAGCGACTCGCGTCCTATCACGTGCTCATCGAGCTGGACCAGCCCGACCCACTCGAGCGACGTCGCCTCGCCACCGAGTGCCGCTTCGCCTTCAGGCAAGCACTGCAAATGTGGACCGAGAGCGAGCGGGCGCGCCGGGGGCTGGACAGGGCGCTCGAGCTGCTCATCGATTTGGAGATCGAGCAAGGCAACGAGGCGGCGGCGCGGGCCTTGCTAGCTGAAATGCCGAGCCCGGATGAGCGTTTGCAAGAGCGTGTCGAAGAGCTCGCAGAGCGGCTCGAGGCCGAGCGAGCAAGGGTGCAGAGGCTGACGGATATCGCCCACGCCCAAGATGCCAGCGTGCTGCAGCGCGATCGGGCGCTCCAGCTGCTGGCGCTCACGACGCTTGCCATGATCATCTGCGTGGTGGTCATCTTGGCCAGGCGCCTGGTTGGCTACCAGCTCACCTATCAGCTGCTGTTGCCACTATCGCTGCTGCCGCCCCTGTTGGTCGGCGGCCTGCTGAGCTTTTCGCGGGTGCGCCGCATGCGCAACTTGGTCAACCGGAAACTGGTCTGGGCCTTGTTGGCGATGACTTGTACCCCCGTGGTTGTCCGTTGGCTCGCCTATCGCGCTCAGCTGCCCGTCGAGCAGGCGCTCTTGTTCGAGCTCGCAGCCGCGGCGTCAGGGGCCGTCATCACTTCCTTGTTCGTCGACAAGCGCTTGCTCATGCCCGCCGGACTGAGCGTGGTGTGCACCATCGTTGCTGGCTTGTTGCCGGAGCTCGTGGTGGAGCTGACGGTCCTCGGGACTGTTGGTGCGTTGATCTGGGTGGCTTTCATGTGGCTGGCTCCGTCCGTGGCCAGAGGGGCGCGCGGTGGATCCGTCGAAGAGGTTCCGGTGCGAGGCGATCCGAGCCATGATTGATGTGCATGGCGCCTGGGGGAGAGAAGATTGACACGGGGCCGACGCGTCCGATGTCGCTGGGCAAGGTGGCCGAGCAAGATGCTTGGTTAGCGAGCCGCGAGCTGCCGGCGGGCACAGTCATCGATCAGTTCGTCATCGTGCGCATGCTCGCTAGAGGCGGCATGGGCGAAGTCTATTTGGCACGCGACACCAAGCTGGGGCGCAGGGTAGCCCTCAAGCTCATTCATCCAGAGTTGTTGGCAGCGCGTGGCGCAGTAGAGCAGTTCCTGGCCGAAGCGCGCATTACTGCCAAGTTCGACCACCCCCATATCGTCCAGCTCTATGCGGTTGGCGAGCACCTCGGCTTGCCTTACGTGGCCTTGGCCTACCTCGAAGGACAAGACCTCGGCCAGCGCTTGACGGAGCGCCGCCTCAGTCGACAGGAAGCGCTACGGTTTGCGCTGGCCATCGCCGAAGCGCTCGAAGAAGCGCATCGACACGGCGTGCTGCACCGTGATCTGAAGCCCGCCAACGTCGTCATCGTGAAAGATGGGCGCCTGCGGGTGGTCGACTTCGGCCTCGCCAAAGCGTTGCGTACGATGGATGGCGCGCCCGCATCCGTACGGCCACCGGACGACGACGCTCCTTTGAGCAGTCGAGGCGCCACGCACTCCAGCCACCCTACGACGGCCGTCACGATGGCCGGCGGAAGCCCCTTCTACATGGCGCCGGAGCAATGGCGAGAGGAGAAGACGAGCCAGGCCACCGACGTTTGGTCGTTGGGCATCATGCTGTTCGAGATGTGCGCGGGCCGGCGCCCCTTCGAAGAGGACTCGCTCGACGCGCAAGCGCTCGTGGTCTGCAGCGAGGAGGCGGCGCCACGGCTCGATGAGCACGTCGCTGTGCCGGCTGAGCTCGTCGAGCTGGTCGACCACTGCTTGCAGAAAGAGGCCGACAAGCGACCGGAGGCGCCCACCGTGGTTGCGGCGCTACGGGCGATGTTGAACGAGACCCGTCGCCTGCCCACTGGCGAGCAATCACCTTTTCGCGCGCTGCTACCGTTCACTGAAGAGCACGCTGGTCTGTTTTTCGGTCGCGAAGACGAGATCGCCGCGTTCCTCGAGCGCATGCGTCACCAGCCGCTCATTGCCGTGGTCGGCCCTTCTGGCGTCGGCAAGAGCTCCTTTGTTCAGGCCGGCGTGATCGTAAGGCTCAGAGAGCAAGAGCGTTGGTCCGTGGTGCAGCTTCGTCCGGGCAGCCGCCCCCTCGAAGCGCTTGCTGCCAGCGTGCTCAAGCATCGAACGGTTTGGCAAAACCAGAGCGGTCGTTCGCGCTCCAAGCTGAGCCGCTCTACACGCGAGCGCGATTCGTCAGATGAACCCAGCGTGGAGCAATTGGTCAGCCGTATTCGTGAAGGGCCGCACAATTTGGCGCTAGCTCTGCGCGCTCTGGCCGAGCAGCTCGATGCCAAGGTTTTGCTGTTTGTCGATCAGCTCGAAGAGCTGTTCACCTTGACCAGCGACACAGAAGCCCGAGCGTGCTTCTTGGATGCGATTTGCAGTGCGGCAGAGGACCCCCTCGATCCGGTTCGGGTGGTGTTCACTGTGCGCGGAGACTTCATCGACCGGGTAGCCACCAGCGCAGCGGCCCGCAACGCGCTCGGCTCCGTCTCGGTCATCGCGAGTCCAGGAACCAATGCGCTACGCGAAATATTGGTCAAGCCGCTACAAGCACTCGGATTCCGCTACGAGGACGACGCGCTCGTCGACGAGATGGTTGCGGAGCTCAGCGGCGAGGCAACCAGCTTGCCTTTGTTGCAGTTTGCAGCCCAGCAGTTGTGGGAGCAGCGGGACAAGCCGCGCAAGCTGCTGCTTCGTTCGGTGTACGACCAAATCGGTGGTGTCGCCGGCGCGCTCGCGAAACACGCCGACGCCGTCCTAGAAGGTTTTTCGGGGATGGAGCTGCGCTTGGCGCGTGAGCTGCTTCTGCGCATGGTTACGGCTGAGCGAACGCGCCGCGTGATTTCCAGTGCCCGTGCCCTCGAAGGCTTGCCCTCCCAAGCGGAAAAGGTGCTGGCGCGTTTGACCGGGGCGCGCCTCATTTCGGCGAGCACCCGTGTCGGCGAAGAAGAAGCCACCCTCGAAATCGTCCACGAGTCTTTGATTCACAATTGGCACGCCTTGTCGCGCTGGCTCGACGCAAGTCGCGACGAGCTCAGCTTGTTGGCTGAGGTGGGCCAAGCCGCCGAGCTGTGGGACAAGCGCGGGCGTCGTCCCGGCGAGCTTTGGCGTGATGCGGCTCTGTTCGAAGCGCAGCGCCTCAGTAAGCAGAGCACGCTCGAGTTGCCCTCGCTGGTGCGGCAGTTCTTGCAAGTGGCAGCGGCCCGCCAAGGCGCCCGAAAGCGCGCACGGCGGTTGACCGTTGGTGGCGCGATTGTGACCCTGGCGGTCGGGGTGTTGGTGCTCGCTTTTCAGAAACGCGAGGCGGATTTTCAGCGGGCTCGCGCCGAACAACGCGAGCAGCTCGCCGAGCAGCAGCGTCAACGAACAGCCCAACAACGTGCCGAAGCACTTCGCGAGGGGGCGCGCGCGGCGCTCGGGCAAGGGCGCTTGCTGGAGACGCGTGCGAAGCTGCGACTGGCGCTGGAAATCGAGGACAACCAAACAGCTCGGGCGCTGTGGTGGCAACTCGTCGACAACCCGCTGCACTGGACCGTCCAGAGCAGCGCTAGCTATTACGATCTCGCGTTCACCCCTGACGGAAAGACCGTGGCCGTGGCGAGCCAAGACGAGGCCGTCTATTTGTTCGACACCACGACACGCGCAGTACGGGTGCTCAGGGGGCATGACGACCAGGTTTTTGCGGTTGCTGTTTCCGCTGATGGCAAGCGCTTGGTGAGTGGCAGCTGGGACGGCAAGATCGTGGTCTGGGATCTTCAGCGCGGCCGCATCGAGCGAAACTTGGTTGGGCATCAAGCTGGGGTTCGCGCTCTGGTCATCAGTCCCGATGGCGAGCAGGCAGCATCGGCGAGCTTCGATCGGACCGTGCGCATCTGGCAGCTGAAAACTGGAGTGGGTCGGGTGATAGGCACGCACCGCGGGCGCGTGTGGGGCGTGGACTTCAGTGCTGACGGGAAGCGTTTGCTGAGCGCTTCAGACGACGAAACAGCGCGGATATGGGACGTGGCTAGCGGCGGAACGCTGGCGGTCTTGCAACATGACTCGCGCGTTCGCTCCGCACGTTTCAGTCCGGATCAGGATCTGGTCGCCACCGGTTTGGGAAGCGGTGATGTTGGGCTCTGGGACCCGCGCACGGCCCAGCGTAAGACGACCATCAAGGCGCATCAGAGTCCCGTGCTCACGCTGGCGTTCAGCCCCGACAGCAAGCTACTGGTGACGGGTAGCGAGGACCGTACCCTGAAGCTGTGGGAGCTCGCTGGGTCTCGGCAGCTCCGCTTTGTGGGCCGCCATGGAGATGGTCTCAGAGCAGTAGCGTTCAGCCCGGATGGCAAACAGTTGGCCTCGGCTGCCGTGGATCACACCGTGCGGCTATGGGATTTGAAGGCGAAGGATCTGCAGGTCGCGGCTGCGAGCACGAACGACGTCGGGCATCATAGCGGAACGAATACTGTCGCCTTCAGCCCCGATGGCAAGCTGATTGGAACAGCCGGGGTCGACCAAGTGGTTCGCCTCTGGGATGCGTCGACCGGAAGAGAGTGGCGGGTGCTGGATGGGCACATCGTCGGCCTTTTCGGTCTGAGCTTCAGCCCCGACGGCAAGCTCGTTGCCGGCGGCGGCACCAATCGCGTGCTCATTTGGCGCGTGGCCAGTGGCGAGATTGCGCGCGAGATTACCACCCGGAGCGATGCGATCAGCGCCATTCGTTTTCACCCGGGTGGCACGCTCTTGGCAACTGCGGGCAACGACAGAACCGTCCGGTTGTGGTCGATGGCGAGCTCGGAGCCCGGCAGCGTCCTGGGCCGTCACGACAACATGGTCAACGCTTTGAGCTTCTCTCCTGATGGCAAGCTGCTCGCTTCGTCCAGTGCCGATCGGACCGTGCGCATTTGGGAAGTACCCAGCGGGCGTGAGCAGGGCAGGTTGAGTGGCCACTCCGGAAGCGTCTTCGGCGTCGCTTTCGGGCCCGCCGGAAAACGGCTGGCCACAACGTCTTTCGACGGTAGCGTGCGCCTTTGGGACGTGGCTGGTGGGCAGAGCAAGATCATCAATCGGCACGAAGGCCGGGCCTATTCCGTCGCGTTTTCAGCCGACGGACAGCACGTCGCCAGCACAGGCTCCGATGGCTTGGTGCGCGTTGCCAGGCTTGGCGGCGGCGCGTCGATGGTGCTGCGTGGTCATCGAGCCGAGACCAACTTCGTCGCCTTCGATCCGAGCGGTGCGCTATTGGCATCGACCAGCGACGACGCCACGGTGCGGCTTTGGCACGTCGGGTCCGGTCAACCCGCGTGGCGTGGCCCCGCGCTGCTGGCAGATCCGCCTCGCCTCCTCACCCACCAGGGATGGCGCGCGCTCGATGCGGGGGGGCACGTCCGCTTGCCCAAGCTGCTGCTCGGTCCGCGCTTCGCTCAATCTGCTCGCTTCGTGGCCCAATCATCAGATCGCAAGCATCTCTGTGTGCTGCGGCAGGACGATTTTGTGGAGCTGCTGGAGAGCAAGACAGGCGAGCGCATAGCTCGCGGTCGTGCGCCCGCCGCCGTGCAGGTGGTTGCAGCGCTCGGCGGCTGCGTCGTGCGAACGACCAGTTCGGTCCAATGGTTGGTGCGCTCCGGCAAGCTTGGCAAGCTCGTCGCTGCCGGCAAAGCCAGCGCCTTGGCGGCAGACGGTGAGCAATTGCTGGTTGCTGGACCCAGTGAGATTCTCCGGCTGGACGCACAGGGCGCGCCCGTCGAAAAGCACCCGATCGGTAGTGGCGTGAGTGCGCTTGCCCCGGCCAGCGGGCTCGAGGCTGGACGGGTCGTGGTCGGCTACCGTGACGGCAACATCGAGCTTCAGCCCAGCCGACCAAACCAGCCGGCGGTTTCTTTCGAGCAAGTGCCCTCCAGTCGTGTCGAACGCATCCTGGCCGGCCCCATGAACACCATCATCGTAGGCTACGCGAGCGGTGTGCTCGGCATGTGGGACCAAGGTTCCGGTAGCCGATTGGCCAGCGCCCATCTGCATGGTCCGGTGGTGCATCTGTTGCTCGAGGCGGGCCAGCTCTACGCCGCCACGGAGCTCGGTGGTGATCTTCGCTGGGAGCTCGGACCATTGCACCGTGACTACTGCCAATTGATGCGCGAGATTTGGCGCCGGGTGCCTATCGTATGGTCGAGCGGCCACGCTCAACGCGCCGCCGCCCCGAGCCAACATCCTTGCGCGCTACCCTGACGCCCGCTCAGTTGGGAGGCTTGAGTGGGGCGCAGGTCGACACGCCAGCGCCCACGATTCGGAAGCCCACATCGGAGATGTAATTGGTGTCGACGGTGCCGTCCAAGGGGCGGTAACGGTTGACCCGTGAGAGGCCGATGCTGGCGGTGTAGAGGTAGAAGTCGCCGCCCCAGAAAGAGAAAGCCCAGGCGTTGGGCACCTCGACGGTGGGCAGCGGTACGTTGTCGATGATGCTGCCATCGCCCTTGTTGATCTGGGCCACCTCGACCGGTGAGCTCGTGAAGAAACCGTACAAGCGCGCGTCACCCGTCCCAGTCAGCTCTGCATTCTGCCCAGCAAATTGACCCGTGAAGCTGCCGATGGGGACCAAGGTGTTGGTTTGAAAATCAATGCGACCGAGCGCGCCGTTGAGGCCGATACCGGGGACGTACAGGGTCTCGTTGTTGGTGTCAGCGCCATCGGGCGAGAACCCCATCCCGATCCGAAACCAGCCCTGCGGGAGATTGACGATGGGACCTGGCTCGCAGCTTGCGTCGGCGGTGCTCACTTTGAACAGGCCGGGAGCAGCATCGCCGAAAATGTCGGCCTCGACATAATTTACCCAGGCTACTGCGTTGCGGTCGACCGCCATCGAGTTGGGTTGCATCGAAGTGGCGCAGGAAAGCGGACCGATTTTGATCAGCTCTTTGATATCCGGCTTGAAGCTGTACAAGTCGTTGGCGTCCGAAAGCAGATAGATGAGCTTGGCCTGCTCGGAGCACCCATCCGAAGGGCCGCCGCCACCAGGACCGTTGCCACCAGTGGAGAAGAGTCCGCCCACGCCGCTGCTGCTACTACTTGCGTTGGCTGCCCCACCGCCTTCGTCGTCGAGCACGCTCTTCTTGCCTGCCGAACAGGCCACGGCCAGCCCCAGCGACAACAGAATCAGCGCGCGCGCCAATAGGTGCTTGTGAAGCAAGGTCATGACCACATGATACACAGCCCGGCTCAGCCGATGGACTCGAAGCGGAATCGGTAGGCTCGCGCGAGGGAGAACGTCTCGCCGGTGATGAGAAAGCGCACCTGTGTTTGCTCTTCATCGATCCAGGTTCCGTTTCGCGAGCCCAAGTCGGCGACCAAGAGCTTGCCTTCGGCTACCGCCACATAAGCCAGGAGCGTGTGTACCCGTGACAGTTGGCTCGAGCCGACCGATACGTCGCAGTGAGGGTCTCGTCCAAGCGTCAGCGAGCCGCCTGGTAAGATGTGAAACAAGTCGCCATCGCTGAGCGGTCCGCCTTCGCTCACGCCAGCCTCCCGCGCCCCTTGTGTCAGACCAAGATAACTGATGGTTGCGGCGCCCCCGTGGCTCAACGGTGCAATACCAGTTGGGCTGACCCGAAGCGCGGATTGTGACGAGCCTTTGGCCGCAGGCGGGACGCCAAACACGTCGCTGATGTCAGTGGGACTGGCCAAGCGCATCAAGCGACGGCGCCACACTTCATCGAACGCACGCACACAGCGTTCTTGCGCGGGCGTCTCCACGGCGCTGGGACGGACGCGGCGTACCGTCTTGAGCGCCTCGTCCACCGACGCACCGAGGCCGCACAAGCATGCTGCCGCCGTCAACCCGCTACGGCCCAATCCGTCACGACAGTGCACCACCACAGTCTGGCCTGCATGCACGGCCTTGAGAATGCGCTCGACCAACGCGATCAACTGATCGATCGAGCGCGGTACGCCGCCATCGGGCATCGCCACCCAGTCACAGCTCAGGCCATGCGCTTCAGCGCGCACAAATAGCTCGGGGATCTGTAAGAGGGCGAGCTCGTCGGTGTGAAATTCACCCCGCTCGAGCAAGGTAACGAGCACGTTTGCCTGGTAGTGATCGCGCAGGCGGTGCAAGTCGCGGTCGAGCGTGCTCGATTCGGCCGTCACGTTGGCCGACGGATCTTGCTTACCGGGCGCCGGGGCCAAACCGATGCGCCCATCGAGATTGACTGCGTGCTTCGGTAGGAAGTGTACGCGCAGAGGAACCGAGAGGGCTTTACTGCCGCCGGCCATGACCGCAGCATACGTCAATTTGGGTGGGTTTAGATCGTGTCGACCGATTGGGTCATCTTGTCGACGAAGCTCACCCGCGGCTGGACCAACGATCGCCGCACCTGTACCCGATTGACCACGATGGGCATGATGTAGGGCTCGTGTAGAAAAGCGGTCAGCGGATCATCGTCGAAGGCGTAGCGGTCATCGACGAAGTCGTAGGTGGTGCGATACGGAAAGAAGTACGTGAACTGAACGACGGGGTCGGGCTCGATAATCTTCTCGAAGAGCAACGCTGACGCGGTGTCTGCCCACAACATGACCATGCATGCGGCCATGCATGCCAATCCCATCGCCGTCTTGTTCATTCGCCGTACCCTTGCGTGTCCTTTGCGATGCCCCACAACTGCCGTTTCGTTGAACGAAAACCGACGCTGCAGATCAAATAGACCTGCGGACTGGAGACTCGTCAACGGTTTTAGCGTCTCGGCGGCTGACGGATTGTTGCTGCGGGCTGGCGGCTCGCTGCAGGTCGAGGCCTGCTCCTATGTTATCTTGGTCGCTGCCAATGGCCAGCTGGGCGCCTCGGACGTGCTACGCGTGTGCAGTCGCTGCGGCGATGTCGATGGCTCACGTCGTCGATGCTCGCGCACAGCCTACTCCTGCCGAGCCTGTCGCCCCTCTCGGCGCGGCCGAAGGGGAGCCAGCGACCGCATCGCAAGGCGAGCCGAAGGCTGAGCCAACCTCGAAGAAGGTGATCGATGTGGTCGTCGAGGGCACCAAGCTGCCTGCAGGCAAGGGCGGCGCGGCGGCCGAGGAGAAGCTGAAGCGGCGTGATGTCGCACGGCTGCCGGGCGCATTCGGCGACGCGTTTCGCGCGATAGAGGTGCTGCCTGGGGTCGCGCCCCTAGCGACGGGCTTGCCCCATTTGTTCGTGCGCGGCTCCAATCCATCGTCCACCGGCTACTTCATCGATGGCATCCAGGTGCCTTTTCTTTTTCACCTCGCGGTTGGTCCCAGTGTGGTCAGCCCCGCCATCATCGACACGGTGAAGTTTCACCCCGGCGCATTTCCTGCCCAGTATGGTCGACATACCGGGGGAATCGTCGCGGCCACGACGCGCCGGCCTGCCAATCGCTTCCGCGCCGAGGCCACGGTTCGACTGTTCGATGCAGGTGCGTTCGTCGAGACACCGCTGATTGGTGAGCGACTCAACGCCTTTGCCGCTGCCCGCTATGCCTACACCGGGCCTATGTTGTCGCTCATCGCGCCGGACACAAAGCTCAGCTACTGGGACTACCAAGCGGGCGCTTCGGTCAAGCTCAGCCCACTCGATCGACTGGCCGTGGTTGCCTTTTGTAGCTACGCCGACCTGGGGAAGATCGCCCCCAAAGAGCAAGAAACAGAGCTGTTCGGGGTGAGCGTCCCTCGTCTGCAGTTTCGGCTGGAGCGACGGCCGAGAATTCGGAAGATCGACGGCAAAGAAGACCCCCAAGGCGTGCGAGCGGCCCTGAGCTTCACGATCGGCGATGACCGCAGCGGCCTGGGTGATCAGGGCGAAATGGGTGCGAGCAGCTACCAACTTCGCACCGATGTCGAGCTGCCTCTCAGCCCACATGTGCGTCTGCGCGGGGGCATCGACTTGCTCGGTGAGCAGCTGACCTTCGACGCTCCCCCCGGTGCTACGAATGAGCCAACTGAGCCCGAGCCAGGCGAGGAAGAGTTCGAGTTCGACATCACCAAGGCCTTCGGTTCCCGTGGCGCCGCTACCGCCGGGGCTTATTTCGACTTGCTGTTGCGCCCTTCGCGCGCGGTCGAAATCGCCAGTGGATTGCGTGTTGACATGTTTACCGAGGCGGCGGCGAATCAAGTCGGAGTGGAGCCGCGTGGCATGCTTAGGCTCCGGCCGTTTCCATTTCTTGCGCTGGTCAGCGCCGCGGGGCTGATGCATCAGCGGCCGGCTCTCATCGTGCCGGTGCCAGGACTCAATCCGCGAGGTCTGGACGATGGTTTGCAGCGTGCCATTCAGGTGAGCCAAGGCGTCGAGCTGAGCTTGCCCTGGCAGTTACATCTGGGCGCGACAGGCTTTTTTCACCAGTATCGTGATCTGACGGATCTGACGGCCACGTGCGGCGCAGGTGTGCTGCAATGCTCCATCGCCGACCGGGCCGACGGTCGTTCTTATGGGCTGGAGTTGATGCTGAGACGTTCCTTCAGCGAGCGGGTTGGTGGCGTCCTTGCCTACACGCTGTCGCGCTCTGAGCGAATGGTTGCTGATGAGCGCTTCTTGTCGGATTTCGACCGCACTCACGTGCTGAATCTCGCGCTCGGCGTCGATCTCGGTCGGCGCTGGCACGCGGGCGGCCGGCTCACCTTCTACTCAGGCAGGCCGTACTCGTTCATCGCCATCGACGATCCGTAAAAACCCAACGACCCAACCCTGATCGGCAAGCGCAACGCTCTGAGACGCCCGGGTTTCTATCGCATCGATCTGCGAGTCGAGAAGCGTTGGGTGATCAAAAAAAGCGGGTGGGTGAGCCTCATCTTCGAGCTCCTCAATGCTACGTTCCGCCGCGAGACGGTCGACTTCGATTGCCGCGTCGCGGAGGTCGTGGGCAGCGGTTCCGGCTTGAGCTGTGGAGGCCAAGAGGTCGGCCCAATTTCGATTCCGAGCGTAGGGGTATCAGGCGGTTTCTAGCCCGGAGGGTAGGGCAGATGAACGCAGGTTTTGGTTGAGCGAATAGCGTTTTCGCTCGGCAGCTGCTCAGTCGATCTCGGCGCCTTCGACCAGAATGTCGCGTGAGCACACGATCGAGGCGGCGCAGGCCGAGTCGGCGGTGGCGATGTAGCTGTAGTCACTCCAGCGAATCCGCCCTTGCAGTGCATCGCCGTCGGTAAGTGACAAAACACCGCGCGCTATGGGGCGGGCCCCGCACAGCTCGCGTTCGAAATCCTCATCGACGTCGTCGGTGTTGATGAGCTCCTCGAAGTTGGCTGCGATCAGGTCGTCCTGCAGCTCACCCTGATAGACCGAGCCAGGGTCGTCATAGCGATGGTGGCTGGGGTTTTCCTCGGCTCCCCAAGCCGGGTCGAACCAAGCCAGCACCTGCTGCTCGATCGTTACCACGTAGAGCAAGCGGCCGAGCGGGGTAGGGGGGTAGGTCTCCTGGGTCTTCTGCCAAGCGCGGCGGATGTCGTCGGCGAGGGCGTCGATCGTCAGCTGCTCGATCTCATCGCTGTTGGTCGTGGCCTTGCAATCCATCCGGGCCGTGTCGAGCACCGTGACGGCGAAGAGGCGCGAGGACGACTCATCGCAACCGCATAGCGCCAGCAGCAGCAAAAGGCTCAGCCGGGCCACGGGTTCATGCAGCTGTGACGCGTTGCGCCTCAGCTTTCCTCGATGCTGCCGGTGGACTTGACGTTGAAGACGAACTCGGCGTCACCGCTGGCGAGGGTAACCTCGACGGTCTTTTCGTCGAGTCGCTTGAAGCTCAACGTTACCGTTTTGTCGTCGAAGGGTGTGGTCAGGGTATAGCTCCCGTGGTCCGGAACAGGTGCGGCCCAACGGATCTGCACCTCGTCGATGTCGAGGTCCCAGGTGCCGGCTTTGCCCTCCCACTTGCGGGTGCCGTTGACCTCGATTCCTTCGAGAATGCCGCCCTCGAGCGTAGTCTGGGTGCGATCGCCGCTGCCGGTGCCTTGCCGTCCGTCAGATTCTCGGGTCCAGGTCAAGGTATGCACCACGTGGCGGCTGCCCTTGGCCTTGCTCCACGTCACCTTCGCGGTGCCTGAGACGGTGAACTTGCTGTTGCTCAGCGCGGTCCAGGTGTGATTGACCTCGACGTCGCCGTCGTTGTTCTTGGCAACGGTAACGCTGTGGCTGCCTGTGTAGGTCTGACCCTTGTAGGTGCAGTTGCCGGCCTTTTTGCCATATTCCACCGTCAAGGTGGCGTTCTTGAGCGTGATCTCCGCGCACGGCAGTGTCGAAACGATGAAGTTCTTGATCTCCTCGGCAGCCGCTTCGACCGCTTGGCCGATGGTGAAGTCGGTCGTGATCTCCACTGTTCCGCTGATGACCAAGCTCGCCTGGGTGGCCATCGACGCTTCTTCCAGCGCCTGCAACGCTTCGGCGGCGGTAACAGCATCCTCCTGCTTCTTGCACGAGAAAACCAAGCTGAGGCAGAAGACCAAGAACAGACCGAGCAGTTTGCGCATGAGCATGATGGCCACAGTGTACGTGCGCGAACCGGCGTCAGCCAACCCTGAGCGTGTGTTGGCGACGTTTCGACCACAGCCGGGGAAGATTGAAACCAGCGTCACGTAACAATGCTGGACACACCAGCTGGGAGTTTCTGATGTCTTCGAGAAGCCTGACTGTGCTGCTGACGATGGGGTTGATCAATGGTTGCTTGCTCAGCCAACCCAGCCCCGCGGCCTACCCGACCCTGCCGAGCCAAGCACCCACCCACGCACCTACCACTGAGGCCAAGTGGGGCGAGCTGGAGCAGCAAGCCGAGCAGCTGGCAACCACCGACGGCGCCAAGCTGAGCCTGCAGCCAACGCGCCTGAGCAAGACCGGATTCAACCTCGAGCATCGGATCGAGCTACGGGCCAACACTTGCTACACCATGGGCGTGAGCTGGGCATTCCCAGGCAAGGCCCAAGTGTCGGTCAACTACATCCCGGGTGCTGACGGTAGCCGACCGAACAAGAGCCTGGCGGGTACTGGAGAGAAGCTCTCCGAGCCAGGGGGCATCGTGCGCTTCTGTGCTGACGCCAAGGGTGAAGCAAACCTGGGGATATCGGCTATCGATGCGGCTACAGGCGCGATCCGCAACAACGAGCTGCTCGAGTACGCTGTTGCCATAGCGGCCGTCAAGGAGCGCCCTGCAGAAACAAAGGTGCGCAGGAAGAAGGAGGCGGCCCGAGCCGACCAACGTCGCGGCGAGATCGCGGGCAACATCGCCGCGGCCAAAGAGCGCGAGCGGCGCGACAAGGAGCTCAAACGCCGGCGGGCGCTCCAGAACTGTACGCCATGCCGCTCGGATTTCACCGTTTGCATGCGCAGCCGGCCCAGGGTGTCGGTGAACTGGCACAGCAAGTGCGCTTCCAAGTTCAACAAGTGCGTCTTCGACGGCGCCATCTTTGCGGACGACGAGGTCAATCCTTGCGGGGCGCCGTAGCCGCGCGTGCTAGGCTCCGGCTATGGCTACGGAATCCAAGCTGCTTGCTTTGTTGGCCGCCGGCTCTCTGGCGGGTTTGACCTGGGGTTGTGGTGATCCGGAGCCGAACCGGGCCGAGATCACCATCAGCGGGGACGCTGCCAACTACCAGGCTCCGATCTGCGTGGAGGTAACCTGGCACGACGACGTCGACTTGGTTTACTCCGTCAACGCCTGCAGCACAGATTCGGTTGCCGCCAAGTTCAGCACCAAGATAGTCGCCGAGCCGCGCCGCCCCGACACGGAGGTGTACGATCACGTCGGCAGCGTGTATCTGAAATTCGGCTCCGACGAGATCAAAGGCACCATCAACGACAAACAAGAAGAGCTGACCGACGAGGCTGCCATCGTCACGCTCTCAGTGAAGTTCGCGGCGCCTTGAGAGGCAGCTGAACGCTGCGCGGCGCGTCCGAGGTGGGAGCAAGCCCATGTATGACGACGGGCTGATTGCCAAGTATTACGATCCAGCCTACGCGAGCCATCCGGCGCTCGATGACGAGCAGTTCTATGTCGACATGGCAACTGCGAGCGGGGGCGTGGTTCTCGAAGTCGGCTGCGGTACGGGTCGCGTGCTGTTGCCAACCGCTCGCGCTGGCGTCCAGATCGACGGGCTCGACGCCTCCGCTAGCATGCTCGACGTTCTGCGCGACAAGCTGGTCCGAGAGCCCGATGAGTTGCAAGCGCGGGTGCGGTGCTTCCAGGCCGACATGCGCTCTTTCGACATGGACCGGCGCTATCGGTTGATCACCGCACCCTTTCGACCGTTGCAGCACCTCTACACTGTTGATGATCAGATCAGCTGTTTTGAGACGTTGACGCGACACCTGCGAACCGATGGCGAGCTCCTCTTCGATTTGTTCCAGCCCCGTTACGACCTGCTCATGTCGAAGCTCGGCGAAGAAGTGCCCGATCTCGAGTGGCCCGACCCCAACGATGAAGCCCGGCTCATGCGGCGTTCGTTCAAACGGACGCATCTCGATTTGCGTCGCCAAGTTTTCGAAGGCGAGTTCATCTTCCGCTGTTTCGCTGGTGACGAGCAGCTCGAGGAGGTGCGTACGCCGCTGAAAATGAGCTGGTACACCTTGCCCCAACTTCAGCTGCTTTTCAAAGGAGCCGGGCTGGTTGTGGTGCACGCATGGGGCGGCTTCGATCGGTGCAGCATCGACGAAGGCGGCAATTTCGTCTTCTTGCTGCGCCGGGCCTAGCCACGCAGGCCCCAATGATGCTACCGACAGAGCGTGGGAGCATCCTTACACGCCCTGATCGACACGCTGCGCGAGACCCTTCAGCAGGTGGTGCGCGGCAAGGACGACGTGATCGAGCTGTTGCTCGTCGGTGTTCTCGCCGGCGGACATGTGCTCATCGAGGATGTTCCTGGGGTGGGCAAAACCACCCTCGCCAAGGCGCTCGCCCGCGTCTTCGACGTGGAATTCGCTCGGGTACAATTCACGCCCGATCTTCTGCCTGCCGACATCCTCGGCACCGAGGTGCTCAATCCCACTGATGGCAGCTTCTCTTTTCATCGCGGGCCGGTCTTCACCAACGTGCTCCTAGCGGACGAGATCAACCGCGCCTCGCCCCGCACGCAATCGGCTCTGCTCGAGGCCATGAACGAGCACCAGGTGACCATCGAGGGCAACAGCCATCGCTTGCCCAATCCCTTCTTCGTCATCGCTACTCAGAACCCGGTCGATTTCCATGGCACCTATCCGCTGCCGGAGGCCCAGCTCGACCGCTTCTTGCTGCGCGTGACCATGGGCTATCCCCCGCTCGACGATGAGCTCAAGATCCTGGTAGACCGCAAGCTCAGCGATCCCTTCGAGCGACTCGAGCCGGTAGCGAGCGCAAAGCAGATCACGAAGCTGCAGAGTGTGGTGCGTGAGGTAGAGGTCAGCGAAGCTGTAGCGCGTTACCTGCTCGACATCATCACGACGACGCGCCGGCACCACGATCTCGAGCTGGGGATCAGCCCCAGAGGAGCGCTGGCGCTCTACCGCGCAGCCCAGGCGCGCGCCTGGCTCGCCAAGCGTGACTACGTCACCCCTGAAGACGTCCAAATGCTGGTGGTGCCCACCCTCGCTCACCGTGCTTTGCGTACGCAGCAGGCTCGTTATGGTGGCGCTGGCACCGACACCATTCTCAGCGAAATTGTGGGGGACATCGCGGTGCCGACGTGAAGCTGGCACGGCTCAACCACATTCTGATCGCGCCCACGCGCGATGGGCGTGAGCGCTTTCGGCGCAGCTTTGCGGGTCGGCTTCTGCGCCCGGTCGCCAAACTCTACGAAGCGCTCAGCAGCGAAGGCCGCGGGCTGTTGATGGTGATGCTCTTCGTGGGCGCCGCGGCGCTCGAGGTGGCAACGACCAAAGTCTATATCCTGTGGGTCGCCCTGGTGGGATTGCTGCTCGGCTCGCTCGTGTTGCGTTTGGCTTTTGCGTTCGACAAAGTGCGGCTCGAAGCCAAAGCGCCCGCGCGGGTAGCCCTGGGCCAGACCATCATCCTGAGCTTGACCCTGCACAACGCTCGGAGCGTGACTATCACGCCATTCGCTTACGGGGCCCGTTCTTGCCCTGGGATGGCAGCTGGGAGGCGCCTCTGCCCGCCTTGCAGGTGTTGCCAGCTGGAAAGTCGGTACGGCTGGAGGCGCGCGCTCGATTCGTCCACCGAGGTGAGCACCAGCTGGATCTGTTCAGCGCTGCCATGGTGGTGCCGCTAGGCATGGCAGTGGGCCCGACGGTGAGCAGTGATGCTTGTCGTTTCATCGTCGTGCCACGTATCGCCGCGGTCCAGCGGATCGCGCTGCCGATCGGAACGCGCTACCAACCGGGCGGCGTAGCCCAAGCTTCCCGGGTGGGTGAAGCGCTCGAGCTTCTGGGCGTGCGTCCTTACCGGCCCGGAGATCCTTTGCGTGACTTGCACCCACGCACCTGGGCGCGCACCGGTAAACCCCACGTGCGACAGTACCAGCAGGAGTTCTTTACGCGCATCGGTGTGATCGTCGACAACGAGCGAAGCGAGGCGAGCGACGAGGGTTTCGAGGCCGCGGTCTCCCTGGCCGCGGGCGTCGTTGCTTGCTTGTCACGCGGCGAAGCGCTCATCGACGTGCTGGTGGTGGGCGCTCAGATCCACACGCTCACCATCGGCCGTTCCCTCGGTTTCTTCGAGCAAGCTCTCGATCATCTAGCCTGCGCGCAGCTGCAAGACGGAGCCGAGGTCGACGAGCTCGTTCACCGGCTCGAGCCTTTTCTCGAGCGCCTCTCGGCGATGGTGATCATCAGCCAATCGGTGGATCCATCGCGGCTTCAGCTGGCCGACGCCATCGAACGCTGCGGAGTTGCCTGCCGCATCTTACGAGTTCACGACGACAGCCCGCTGTCTTGGCTGCGGCCCGGAGGGGCGCGGCAGCCATTGCCGCCGCGAGATCAGCGTGAACAGGTGGTCGCGGTCAGCAGCATCACAGGAGGGGACAACTTGGAGCTATGAGCCGCGCAGCCGTGCTCCCTGTCTTGGTTGCCTTGGCGCTGTATGCAGCCGTGGGCCCGAGCCTGCTCGTGGCTTGCGGCATGGGGCTGATGGCCTTGCTTCCGCAGCTCTTCGCCAAGCGCTGGCGTGCCACGTCGGCGGCGCAGATGGTGTTTTCGATGCTGTTGATGGTAGCGGTCGGCGCGCTGCTCGCCGGTGTCTTGCCCCGCCCGAGCGGGGCGACCGATCAGCTCGCCACACCCTGGGCTGCTTTGGCCGGCGCTTGCCTGGCCTGGTGTGTCTTCCGCTTGTATCTGGCCGAGCCCTGGGGTGGCGAGGCGACCACCATCGCCATCGCGCTAGCTGCCGTGGCGGCCTGTGGTGAGCTCTTCGTCGAACGGATTTATCCGTTTGCGGTCGCCGCTTTCGTGGTCAGTGCCGCAGTCTCGCGTCGCTACGCAGACAAAGCCCGAACGCCCCTGAGGGCTCTTCCACTCCGCACGATCGTGGCAGCGCTGAGCTTGCTTCTATTGGCCACGAGCGCAGCGGTTGCCGGATCGCTGGCGCTTCCTCCGATGCATCGCTGGGCTGTCAACCGGATGATGACGAGGGGCCCTTCGATGTACGCGACTGGCTTCAGCGAGCGGCTCTGGTTGGGATCGATGCGGGGAATGCTCCAATCGAGTAAGGCTGTGCTGCGCTTGCGCGGCCCTCAAGTCGATTATCTGCGAGGCATCGTCTACACGCGCTACGACGCGGGGCGCTGGTCACGAAGGCCCCAGGACCGGATGCGTCCCATCAAGACGCTCGCCGCGCTACCCGACGGTGACGAGCTGAACGAGGTCGAGCTCGTCGATCGCGAGCCGCTTCGCTACTTTCTGCCGCTCAAAGCGACACAGATAGCGGTGCCGACTGGTGTGGCCCGGCTCGATCGTCTCGCCGTGCTGGCGCCCATCGCCGCCGAAGCAGCCGACCGTTTCTGGTTTCGTAGCGGCGGCAAACGCGAGCTGACAGTGGCCGATCCCGATGTCGGTGACTTGCAGCTGAGCACGTCGTTGCGCCGCGTGCTGCGTCCGCTCGCGCTGTCCTGGACCCGCCAGGCAACCCAGCGCGCCGGCAAGCTGGCGGCGCTCGAACGGCACTTGCAGAAGCACTTTGCCTACGCGCTCAATTTCCGACGTTCCGCCTATGGCGACCCCGTGCTGGAGTTTTTGCTGAAGTCGAAGAAGGGCCATTGCGAGTATTTCGCCTCGGCCATGGCGCTATTGGCTCGTTCGATCGGTATCCCCGCACGGGTTGCTGTCGGCTACCGAGTCTCGGAGCGGAACGAGCTCGGTGGTTACTTCATCGTGCGCGAGCGCAACGCTCACTCCTGGGTCGAGGCTTGGCTTCCGGGCCGCGGCTGGCGCAGCTTTGACCCGACCCCGCCCGGCGAGCTCGGTCGCGCGATGACGGCGACCACCCCCCTTGGCGCTGCACTGATCGATTTGCTCGGCTCGGGTTGGTCGGGTTTTCTTCGCTGGCTCGACCGGCGCACTTGGCTCGAGGTACTGCTCACTCCAGTGCTGCTCATCCTGCTCGGTGCCTCGGTTCGCTGGCTCGGGCAACGTCGGCAGAGGCGACGTGAGCAGGGCCTGCAAGCAAGTGGACCGCTGCCTTGCTTCGTCCAGCTCAGCGAAGCGCTACGTGGCCGGGGCATCGAACGTGAGCCGAGCGAGCCGATCAGCACGTTGGCCCTACGTTTGGAACAGAGTGACCTACAAGCCCCGTTGCCTGATGAGGGCTCGTTGTTGCTGCAACGCTACAGCGCGCTGCGCTACGGGGGACAAGGCGACGAACGAGCGCTGGCCCGCGATATCAACGGCTACGTTGCTCGGCTGGGGCCGCGCCGAGCCGACAGCGCGCGCTGACACGCCCGCCAGTCAGCTCGTCAGATCGTGGAAGGCGGCTCGCTCCTTGCGCCTGCGCGAGCGAGCTGACGGTGCTGAATCCGCTCCTCCACCGCGGAGGCATCGATACCGAGGGCGGCGGCGGCTACGAGCAGGATGGCGCGCTCCTTGGGGTGGACCTCGCCGTCGGTTACTGCAGCATCGATCCTCAGCGCCAGGACCCGTGCTTGGACCTGGGGAGAGAGCTCGTGAAGCATCTCCGAAGCGCGGCCCGGGCGACTCAGCGGCACATCGTCGTCGACCGGGCCGACCTCGTTCACATCGTAGGCAACGCCAAAGCGCCGAACGACCCGGCGAAGGAACTCACGTTCCTCCTCGGCGACTACACCGTCGGCCACGATCACCGCTTCGATGAGTCGACAGATGTTGTGTTGTTCTTCGGGGTCCATCGTAATCCCTTAGCCGACACTGTAGCCGAAGCCGTCGTCGCTGCGATACGGCAAGGTGGCATGCGCAGTGCCAGGCAGGGTTCGGGCCGCGCATGTCCTTGTGGCTGTGAGTTTGCATTCTCGTTGGTACTGGCTCATCTTCAGGTTGAGCAAACCATGACCGATCCTCCTGTTGCGCCAGCTGCACCTACCGACCAGAAAGATGATCTGCCTCCCAAAGGGGCGATTGTGGTGCTGCTCATCAGCGTGGCCCTGAGCTTGGCCCTGCCTCATGTGCCCTTTGGCCGCTGGGTGTGGTGGCCGTTGATGCTCGTGTCCACGCTCGTGCACGAGCTCGGTCACGGAATCGCTGCTGTGCTGACCGGAGGCGACTTCATTCGTTTCGAGATGTTTGCCAACGGCTCAGGCGTGGCGATGACGCGAGGTGGCATACGCGCCTTGGTGTCTGCGGGTGGATTGGTGGGTCCCGCGTTTGGCGCGTGTGCGTTGTTCTTCATGGCCCGCACAGAAAAGCGTGCCCGGATTGCCCTTGGTGTGGTTGCGGTCCTGCTCTTGGTGGCTTTGGCGCTGGTGGTGCGGAATCTCTTCGGCGTCTTCTTCGTTGCGTCGCTCGCGGCGGTGCTGCTGCTCATCGTCAAGTTCGGCAACGCGTGGGCGGCCCGTTTCGGGTTGGTCTTCTTGGCCGTGCAGCTGGCGCTGAGCGTCTTTTCCCGTGGTGATTACCTCTTCACGGACGTTGCCAAGACCAGCGCCGGCAACATGCCTTCCGATGTTGCGCAGATGGCGGACGCCTTGCTGTTGCCATACTGGTTCTGGGGCGGGCTCTGCGGATTGATATCCGTTGCGGTGCTCGCATTGGGGCTTCGCTTGTACTTGCGGCCACAATGACAAAGCCGTCGGCGCAGCGATCCGCTATGACGCTGTCATGAGTGCCAGCGTCTTCCTCACCGGTTTTCCAGGGTTCATCGCCAAGCGCTTGATCACACGCTTGATGGACAAGGATCCCGAGCTGCGTTTCACGTTTTTGATCCAGGAGCACATGCGCGGGCTGGCGCAGGCTTCTTTGCAGGAGCTTCGCCTGCAGTTTCCGGCCCTCGCCGAGCCCGAGCGAGCGGTGCTCGTGGCCGGCGACATTACCTTGCCGCTGTTGGGCCTCGATCACGATACCTACTGGCGTGAAGCGCGCCGCAGTACGCACGTGTGGCACCTGGCGGCGGTTTACGATCTCGGCGTGAAGCTCGATCTGGCTTATCGCGTCAACGTCATCGGCACCGCCAACGTGCTCGACTTCTGCGAAGCGTGCACCGAGTTGGTGCGCCTCGACTACGTGTCGACCTGTTACGTGAGCGGCTTGCGCAAAGGACGCGTGCTCGAGTCCGAGCTCGAAGAAGGCCAAGCGTTCAAGAACCATTATGAGTCCACCAAGTGCTGGGCCGAGCTGGAGGTGCGTCGCCGCATGTACCGCATGCCGGTAGCCATCACCCGGCCGAGCGTCGTGGTTGGCGATTCACGCACTGGCGAGACCGACAAGTATGACGGTCCCTACTTCTACGTGGGCTCGGTTCTGAGCCTGCCTGCGTGGTTGCCGGTGCCCAACGTCGGCGACGGTGATGTGCCCTTCAATTTGGTGCCTGTCGATTTTGTAGTCGACGCAATGGCTCACCTGGCCTTCAAGCCCGAGGCCATCGGCAGCACCGTGCAGCTGGCCGATCCCTCGCCGCATTCGGTACGTAGCTTCGTCTCAGCGACGCTGGATTGCCTCGGCCGCAAGGAAGCGCCTGTCGATATCTCCAGCACGCTCATGCAAGCCTCTTTGGGACTCGGCAAGGTGCGCGACATGGTCAAGGTTCCGCCCGAGACGCTTGCTTACTTTCGCCACCCGGTCCAGTACGACACCAGCAACCAGCAGCGTTTGCTCGAAGGTAGCGGGGTGAGCTGCCCGGATCTGCTCCAGATTCTGCCCACCTTGATCAACGTCATGCAACAAGACCAGCGCTCACGGCGGCCGTGAGCGTTCCGGCGATCACGCTCCACCGGAGCAACCGAGGCGAGGTGCTTGCGGCCTCGCTGGCAGAGGTACTGCGCACCCCCCTGCCCAGCCCGTTCGATCCGGAGTGGATCGTGGTGCCCGGTAAGGGCATGTCTGTGTGGTTGAGCATGGAGCTTGCGCGCCATCAGGGGGTGTGGGCAGGCGGCGATTTTCTCTATCCGCGCCACTTCGTGCAGCGCGTCTGCTCCTGCGTGTTGGGCGAGCAAGGCACAGCGGCGGAACGTTTCGCTCGCCACCGGCTGGTGTGGTCCTTGATGGAATTGCTCGTCGGGCTCGAAGACCAACCGCAGCTCGCCCGGCTGAGCGCTGCCATCGGTGAGGATCCCAGCGGCGAGCGCTGCTATCAGCTGGCACAGCAAGTCGCCTCTGTTTTCGACCAGTACTTGACCTTTCGGCCCGAGATGCTGCTCGCTTGGCAGCGCGCCGAACCGCTGCAAGCCCACCGCTGAGCTGTGGCAGCCAGCACTGTGGCGGGCGCTGTGCTATGGTTTGGGTGGCGACCACCTCGCTGCATTGCAGTGCGACTTGCTCGCCGCGCTTTCGGCTGGGCTTACAGAACAAGACGCGACAGCCGGCGCGCCGCGCTTCGCTGGGCTGCCTCAACGGGTTTGTGTTTTCGGCTTGTCTAGCTTGCCCCCAATGTACGTGCGGGTGCTCGCTGCCCTCAGCCGCCACATCGAAGTGCATCTGTTCTTGCTGTCACCTTGTCGCCACTATTGGGGTGATCTTGCCAGCCGTGGACAGCGTAGCCGGGCGCTACAATCAGGTCAGCCCGTCGAGCAGCTTCATCTCGACGCGGGTCATCCCTTGCTCGGTGCGCTGGGCGCGCAGGGCGCAGACTTTCTCCATGTTCTGAGCGACGAGCTCGAGGCGCTCGAGGTCGTCGAGCGGGAACCCAGCGTCGATCTCTATCGCGCGCCCGTCGTCGATAGTGTGCTGGCTCGTCTGCAAGCCGACATTCTCGAGGCGCGTCCCACTGCCGAGTCGCTACAGCCCGATTCGAGCTTGAGTGTGCACGCTTGCCACGGACCCATGCGTGAAGTGGAGGTGCTCCATGATCAACTCCTAGCGCTGCTGTCAAACGGCCAGGGCGTAGCGCCTCAGGATGTGCTGGTCATGATGTCCGACGTGGCCACTTACGCCCCGCTGGTCGAGGCGGTGTTCACGCGCGACCGCGACGACGACTGCTTCATCCCCTTTCATATCGCCGACCGCTCGGTGCGCCACGACAGCCCCGTCATCGACGCGTTTTGGCGGCTATTGGCCTTGGCCGGTCAGCGTCTCAGTGGCGCGCAGGTGCTCGATCTACTCAGCCTCGAGCCCTTGCGGGTGCGCTTTGCCATCGCCGCAGCAGATGTGGATCTCATCGCGACCTGGCTGACCGAAAGTGGGATCCGTTGGGGGATTGATGCACAGCATCGGGCCGCCCACGACCAACCGGAATTGCACCAGAACACCTGGAGTTTCGGCTTGCAACGTCTGATGGCGGGCTACGCCATGGCCGGCCATGGGCGCGCGCTGTTCAGTGGAACCTTGCCTTATGACGAAATCGAGGGTGAGCCAGCAGAGCTGCTCGGCAAGCTGGCCGCGTTTTGCGACCAGCTGTTCGGCGCGGTTCTCACCCTCGAGCAAGCGCGCACGATGGCCGACTGGCGCACCCTGCTTGGGGGTCTGCTCGAGCAGCTCCTGGTGCACGATGCAAACACAGCCTGGCAACACCAGCGCGTACATTTGGCGCTCGACGAATTGGTCTTGCGTGTCGAGGAAGCCGGGCTCGGATCCGAGCCGCTCGGTTTGCAGGTCGTTCGCGATGGACTCGAAGCTCAGCTCGACGAAACGCATGACGCACATCGCTTTTTGACCGGTGGCGTCAGCTTCTCGGCCATGGTGCCGATGCGCAGCATTCCCTTCGAGGTCGTGTGCTTGCTCGGTATGAGTGACGCGTCCTTCCCGCGGGCGAGTCGCGACGTGGACTTCAATCTCATCACGCGAGGCCGGCGCCAACGAGGCGATCGCTGTCGTCGCGACGACGACCGCTATTTGTTTCTAGAAGCGCTGCTGTCGGCACGACGACAGCTCATCATTACCTACACAGGCCAAAGTGTTCGCGACAACGCGCTGTTGTCGCCCAGCGTCGTAGTGAGCGAGTTGCTCGAGACATTGGGTCCTGGCGCTGGCTCGTCGCCGGGCTCCGCCAGCGCCTCGCCATGGGTGTTGCGTCATCGTCTCCAGCCGTTCAGCCCCAGCTATTTCGATGCGAGCGATCCGCGCCTGTTCAGCTACGAACGCACCAGCTTCGCCGGTGCAAGCGCCATCTGCTCGCGCGCCGCGCGCCACACGCCATCTTTGTTCGACAGCAGGCTGCCCGAGCCTGAAGGCAGCGCCGAGCAACCGTTGAGCTTGTTCGAGCTCGAGCGCTTTTTTCGGGCGCCGATCCGCTACCTCTTGCAACAGGGCCTCGGCGTCGATCTCGAAGCTGCCCGCCGCGACCCAGGGCAGCTGGATCGCGAGCCACTCGAGCTCGATCCCCTACAACGCCACCAACTCGGCGACAGCTTGCTCGCCCTGCGGCTCCAAGGCTCGAGTGAGCAAGAGACGTTCGAGGTTTTGCGGGCTAGCGGGCAGCTCCCGCTTGGCTCGCTCGGCCAATGTGCCCATGCCGACGAGCTGGCCCGTGTCGATCCGATTGCGGCGCGGGTTGTCGAGCTGAGCCGAGACGAGCGGCGAGACGACCTGCTCTTTGAGCGCAATTTGCCAGATGGCAGCCGGCTGCAAGGGACGCTGACCGACCGTTTCGGCAGTGGCCTGCTGCGCTATCAATATGCACGGGTAGGTGCCAAGCACTTGCTCGCACTCTGGGTGGCCCACCTCGTTCGCTGTTGGCTGGGACAGGACGACCCGACGCTACAAGAAGCAGGACCAGCGCGGCTCATCGGTCGCCCCGAGCGAGGGGATGCCCGCACCGCGCTCGCGTGGAGCCTGCGGCCCGTCGGCCAACCTGCTCGCGAGCTGATGCGGCTCGTTGCGCTTTACCAAGTTGGCGCGCGCGAGCCGCTCTTGCTGCTGCCAGCGAGCGCGTTGGCTTATGCCAGGGCGTGGCGTGACCAACAG
This sequence comes from uncultured Polyangiaceae bacterium, assembly GCA_964599485.1. Classification (GTDB taxonomy): domain Bacteria; phylum Myxococcota_A; class Polyangia; order Polyangiales; family Polyangiaceae; genus JAPYTK01. The sequence continues at coordinate 2,122 of CAZRGL010000051.1, read as the reverse complement.
CAAAAGAGCGTGTCGCCCGAAGCAGCTCACGCAGCCGCGTTGGCTGCCACCCGCAGAACCATGAGCACCGAGCGCGAGCGTGACCCCTACCTGCAACGCGTCTTGGGCAGCGCCGAACCGCTGGCGTCAGCCGCAGAGGTCTTTGGCCCACAGCTCGGTTTTGTCGGACCCAGCTTTGCTGAGCTTTCGCTGGCGGTATTCTTGCCGCTGCTCGACCACATGCAGGAGCTGGTGTGAAGTCCTTCGGCGCCATGCATGTGCCGCTCGACGGCCGGCTCTTGGTCGAGGCCAGCGCAGGAACGGGCAAGACCCACGCCATCACCACCTTGATCTTGCGGTTGCTGCTCGAGCAGCGGCTCGGCATCGAGCAGATTCTCGCGATGACCTTCACGGAAGCGGCCACGGCCGATCTTCGCGACCGCGTGCGGACGCGCCTCGTGCGCGCGCTTGCGGTGTTCGAAGGAAGCCAAGACGCCGCCGCTGCCGATCCGGAGCTCTTGGAGCTGCTGGATCGCAGCAAAGATCGGGACCGCGACCGAGGTCTGCTGACCGTGGCCTTGCAGCGCGTGGACGAGGTGGCTGTGTTCACCATCCATGGCTTTTGTCACCGCATGTTGCAACTCAGTGCGTTCGACAGCGGTTTGGCCTTCGACGCCGAGTTGCTGCGCGACACGCTGCCGCTTCGTTCCCAAGCCGTGCAGGATCACTGGACCCGTGAGACTGCTGCCGAGAGCCCATTGCTCGTGCGCGTCTTGAGCCAGCATGGCGCTCTTCCCAGCGATTGTGCCGCCTTGGCCGACATCGTGGCTCGCTGTCCGGATCTGCGTTTGCTGACGCCAGTCCCGCCTGACTCGGTCCGGCTGGACGTTCGTGGTTTCTTCGAGGCGCTTCGGGAGGCACGGATGTGTTGGGACCGCGCGCGCGTGCAAGACGCGTTGCTTCGCCATCCCGGTCTCAACCGCAACCGCTACAAAACGACGAGCATCAGCGCCTGGTGCGACCGAATGGAGCTGCTGTTTGGGGCTACTCCGGCAGCCCCCGAGCTGTTCCCTTCGTTCGACAAGTTCTGTCCACACATGCTTCGCGCCGCCCTCAAGTCCGGGCACCGTGAGCCGCCACGCGATTCGTTTTTCGACGCGTGCGCTCGCGTCTGGCTCGAGCACGAGTCTTTTCAACGCAACGCCGAGCAGGTGGTGATTGGCTACAAGCACCGTCTGGCACAGCGGCTACGCGTCGAGCTGCCGGCTGCCCGGCAACGCGCTGGGCTGGTGGCCTTCGACGACATGTTGCTGCAATTGCGCCATGCCCTGCAAGGAGCGGCTGGCGATGGTCTCGCCGAAGCGATTCGCCGCCGCTTCCCCGTCGCTCTGGTCGACGAATTCCAAGACACCGATCCGCTGCAGTGGGCGATCTTCGATCGGGTGTGGCGACCCGGAACACTCATGCTCATCGGTGACCCGAAGCAAGCGATCTACTCGTTCCGTGGTGCTGACGTGTTCACCTATTTGGCCGCGGCGCGCCGCCTTCCCATGGAGCGCCGCTTCACCATGGGTGTCAATTGGCGTTCCGACGCACGTCTCGTTCGAGCAGTCAGCGCCTTGTTCGCGCGTTCCGCTCAGCCCATGTTGCTGTCGGCCATCGCTTTTCCCGAGGTGCGTGCGGCGGGTGAGGAGCTGGGCCAGCCGCGGCAGACATTTCGCCCAGCCACCGACGATGCTCAGGCGCCTTTGGAGATTCTATTTGTGCGTCGCGACAAGAAATCGCCCAGGGCCGAAAAGAGCACAGTGCTGCTCGTTCGCGCCATTGCGTCCGAGATTTCGACCCTGCTGAGCAGCGGTGCGAGCATTGGGTCGCGTGCGCTGCAGGCTGGTGACATCGCCGTTCTCAGCCGCAGCAACAAGCAAGCCTTCGACATGCAGTGCGCCCTCCGTGAGGTTGGCGTGGCGAGTGTCGTGCTGGGCGATCAGAGTGTCTTTTCCGAGCAACGAAGTGAAGCACGCGAGCTGCAGCTCGTGCTCAGCGCCGTGGCCGAGCCCAGCAGCGATGCTGCTGTTCGAGCGGCCCTGTGTACGGAGTTGATCGGGCTGAGCGCCAATGTGCTCGCGCTCATGCGGCAGGACGT
>CAZRGL010000050.1:24683-32461 GCA_964599485.1 uncultured Polyangiaceae bacterium | reverse complement strand
GAACGGCCCTGAGTCGCCGCACTGCGATGGCTTGGCTCCGCCTCCGCCGACAGAACCGCCACCAGTCGAGCCGCCTGAGCCCGCTACGCCCCCTTGTCCCCCTGAGCCCGCTATCGTGGAGGTCGTCGAGGTGGCGGTCGTGCCGCCTTGCGCCCCGTCGTTTCGCGGCGTGCCTTGCTCGATGCCGAGCACGGCGTTGCAACCAGCAACTACTGCCAGGCCCGCAAACCAGTGAGCAAGACGACTCATCGGCGCCACCTTTTGCCCTAATCGGGTTCAACCGCGGCGGGGCCTAGCCTCCAACGAGTACGCAGGCAACTGCAGCCGTGTAGTTGCACTGGTGGGTCTCGGTGTAGATCATCCAGTGCATGTCCCATTCGCCGTTCTTGCCGCTGGCGCCGGCGGTTCCGTCGGTCCAGTCGTTGCAGTTGGCGTTGACGGCGTTGGTTCCGTCGGGATTGCTGCCGTGCCAGCCGTCGGCGTCCTGCCACTCCGGGTTGGCGCCCTGGTTCTCATCGACGTCTTTTCCGTCGAAGCTCTGGATGTCGTAGTTGTTGCCCCAGCTTCCGGTGCCGATCGTCCAGATGTGCCCCCAGTCGTTGAAGAGGGGTTGGCCATCGAGCCTCGTGATGGGCAGTGACTGAAGCTGCACGGGCAGGATGTCTTTGACGTCCTGGGCGTTTGAAGACAGGAAGGCCTTCCAGGTGCCGGTCTTGCCCGCCGCTTGCGCTTGCGCATTGCACATGGCGTCGGCGCCAGCGATGCCGCCTAGGTTGCCGTTGTGGCCGTTGTTCAGGGCGGCGATGATGATCACCGTCAAGCAATCATTGTCGTTGTTGATGGTGCAGCCCGAGGGACAGCACTTGTCGTTGTCGGTGCAGGAGAGGATCTGTGTGCCGCCTTGGCAGGTGCCCGTTGCGCAGGTTTGACCGGTCCAGCAGTTGTCGCTGTTGCAAGGGCCAGCCTCGTTGATGGGGTTCGGGTTGCAGGCCCCGTTCATGTCGCAGATGCCCTCGTTGCAGTCGTCGGTTGCCTCTTGGCACTTGCCGCCCGCCATGATGGCCTTCTGGCCGCATTGACCACTCATCGTGTCGCAAACACCGTCGAAACAGCCGACCGTCAAATAGGAGCAGTCCTTGGGTGTTCCGCCAACGCAGACACCTGCCGAGCAGGTCTTGCCCAGCGTGCACAAATCGTTGATGTCCGTGCACGGGTCGTTCTCATTGCCCGGCTCCGGATCGCATTTGCCCGTCATGGGATTGCACACCGAGACGTGACACTCGTTGGGTACCGGTTCGAAGAAACAATCGTTGGGCACGCCGATGCACAACCCATTCTGGCAGGTGGCGCCGATCTGGCATTTGTCGTCCGAAACGCAAGAGGCGCCGGGCGCAAGCGCTTGTTGCTTGCACTGTTTGGCTTGCTCGTCGCAAACGACCTCCTGACAGGTTGCCGCTACCAGCCCGCAATCGTTGACACCGCTGCCGATGCACATGCCGTCCTGGCAGGTGTCCTCAGTGGTGCAGAACAGCTTGTCGTCACAGGCGTTTCCGCTCGTCTTGACGACCTCGCATTGGCCGTTCTGAGCGTTGCACTCGGCCACGTGGCAGTCCGGCGTCTCGATGGTCGAGCAGTCGATGCCGCAAGGCGAGGTGGGGGTGGTGGTCATGGTCCCACCATCGCCGCCGCCTGTGCCAGTCGAGCCGCCATCGGCGCTCGTAGTAGCAGTGGTGACCGGGTCGTCTTCGAATTCCGCCGGCCCGGCGGCGCAGTCGATCAAAGCCAAAGTGCCAGCTGCGCCGATGGCTACCAGCCAGCCATTGAGTTGCTTGGTGTGCATGACAGTCCTGTCCCCGCTGCGATGTCCGCGCGGCAAGCTCAAAGAATTGGTCCCTCTGCCAGCATAGCTCAAAAGCGGCCGCTGCGCGTGTCTTCGTGCAGCGAGCGTCGTGGTTGGCCCTGCCGGCTCGTAACTCGCCGAAATGCCTATCAGCTCGCTAGATGCCCATCCGCTTTCTAGGAGCTATCCGCTCTCCAAAAGCGTGCTCGTGCTCGTGCTCGTGCTCGTGCTCGACTTATCCGCTCTACTAGTATCGTGGTCGTGCTCGTGCTCGTGCTCGTGCTCGTGCTCGACCTATCCGCTTTCTAGGCGCTAGGGCTTGAAGTTCTGGTTCGACCAGACGCCTTTCGAGGAGCTGAACCGACCACAGGCAACCTTGGAGAACTTCGTGCTCGACATGTTGAGGTAGTGGCCGTGCTCTGGGAACGACTGGCCAGGCCCCTCGTCCCACATCATCTGAAAGCAGCCGCCGACGACCTTCTGCTCGGAGCCCCAGTTGGGGCAGGTGTTCTGGGCGTTTTCGCCGCATGCGCCGAAGTTGCCGTGAGCTTGCCCGCTCTGCTGGTCGTCTTTTGATTGCTGATCAGAGCACGCCTCGGCTTGGGTCCAGCGTTGCAGAGGCGGCAGGCATTGGCATTCCCAACGGAACTGGTTGATCCGGTCGACGCAGTCCTGGTGAAAGTCCCCGCTGCTGGGTGGAGGCGATGGGGAGCAGTTGGGTATTGGACTGGCAAGGGGGCCGTTGGGACATTCCCCCGTCGATGTGCTGGTCATCGTGCTCGTCGTCTGCCCGCCCGTGCCACTGCTGCTGCTGCTGCTGGAGGTGGTGCTGCTGCTGGACGAAGTGGTGGCAACCCCGCCTGAGCCGCCGTCCCCGCCATTGCCGATGGCTGGGCCCTCGATGCTGCAGGCCGCGAGCAAGCAGAACACGAGCCCGCAAAATGAGCCGAAATCGATACGGGTACACATACGCACGCAGGCCATTACACCACGAAGTGTCGTCCGGGTCGTCCGGGTCCGGGAAACCGAATGGCCGTAGGGCATCTCGGGCGGTTCACTCCCGCCCGCATCCGCATCCGCATCCGAGTCCGCCCGCATCCGCATCCGCGTCCGAGTCCGCGTCCGAGTCCGCGTCCGAGTCCGCGTCCGAGTCCGCGTCGGTGCGTCCGAGTCCGCATCCGCATCCACCGTGTCGAGGCCAGGCGCACTCGTTTCCCCAAGCTCGTCCCAGAACGACAAGCCCACACCACGAGCAGTGCGCCGCAAGCTGCTTGAAGCTCGCCCGCTGCCCACGAGCCCAGCAACAGCCAGCGCTGACGGGCGTCGAGCTGAGCGAGCGCCACGAGACCATTGCCCTCATCCTGACTCGGCGTTGCCGAATCTAGAGATGGTGCGGGGTCGGACTCCGCGCGCTTCTGATACGCTTGGCTGCTGGAGCAACCATGAGCGACAAGCCCCGCGATCTCATCCTCATCAGGCGCGCCAAGTCCTTCGCTGGCGGGGTCTCCGGCCCAGTTGGGCACGGGCAGGGGTGCCTAGCCCAGGGCGAAGCGGAGCTGGGCGGAAGCGGAGGTTCTCAATGACGTCGAGGGCTTGTTGCGGGAGCCATTGGTCCGTTCGGACAGTGTTGTTGCTTGCACTGTTGGCGCCCACCGTTGCCTTCGCGGATGTGGTGGGCCCTCCGCCTTCCAGCTGCCCGCCTGGCCATCGACCATCGACTGATCACAGCGGGCCGTACTGCCGTCCTCCTCCCCCCAAGTCGTGCCCTGCCGGGCACTTGCCCAAGGTCGACCGCACCCAGCCCTATTGCGAGCCGCCGCCAACGAAACCGTGCCCTGCAGGCTCCGATTGGACGTCGCTGTCAGCCTCCGACTCGTTCTGCAATGCAGCGAGCAGTTGCGCCCTCGAGAGCTGCTCTGGTGGGCAGCGCTGTGTGCCCACTTCCTTTTGCCTGGCCGAGGTGTGTTTCCGCTGTGGCCACTCGCGCGTCGTAGCTGCCTGCAGCACCCAGGCCGATTGTCCGGCCCAGTCACGATGCACTCACGAGTATCGTTGTGACCCGAAGAACAAGCGGGTGGCGTCCAGTTACGTTCCGCCCGCCACTGTCGTTCCGCCTCGGTCCTCGCGCCAGCCGGCCGTGCTGCCGAAGCTCGAGCCGCCGCACTGCAACTACGAGAGCTGTCCTTCCGACACGGCATGCGTCCCCTTGGAGCTATGTACGAAGTCGGATTCCAACCGTTCCTGGGAGCGGCCCAAGCCTGGAGTCACGCAAGTGCAGGGTAGCTGCGTGGGCGATGCCAAGTGCCGTTCAGGCGCCACCTGCAGCCGGCTGTTTCGTTGCATGTCGGCCAGCTCGTTCAAGACCCCGCCCACCACGCCAGATCCAGTAGCACCGCTGGGTAGCAGTCAACCTGTGGGAATCGAGGTGTTGCCCGGACCAGTGCCGGGGGCCACGCCGCTGCCCCCAACCGGTGGCTGCGGCAGCTGCGCGGCTCCGTCCACGCCGACAACAGACTGGTGGTGGCTGTCGACGGGCCTCGCCCTGTTGGTGCTGGCGTTGCGCCGCGGCTCGAGGGCTACGGCGTCGTGAGAACGAGGCTGGAGCGAGCGGGAACCTGCACCGTGGGGCCGCTGTGCGCGGCGCCGCTGAGGGCATCGGTGTAGGAGCCAGCGTCGAGGCCGCCGACTGACGCTGCGTTGTCGCCGCGGTTGACCGCAACGATGACTACGTCGCTGCCTTCCTGCATGCGGAAAGCCATCGTCTCGGTTGTTGCCGACAGCGTGGTGCGCGCCCCGCGGCGCATTGCCGGGTGGGCTGCCCGAATGGTTGCCAGGGAAGCCAAGTGCTTCTTGAGCGTCTCCTGTGCTGGCGAGTAGCCCGACCATTGCATGGCCCGGCGGTTGTCGGGATCGCCCGCGCCGGGCAGGCCGATCTCGTCGCCGTAGTAAATCAGCGGCACGCCGGGCAGCGCATAGAGCACCGTGAAGGCGTTGGCGAGCCGCTCGAAGGCGGAGCTCTCGCTCGGCAGTCCCGGCTGATAGGCCCAAGCGATGTTCTTGCCGTCGTCCCATGGGTTGCTCCAGGCGGGATTGTCCTGGGCGAAATGGATCGAGCGAGGCACGTCGTGGTTGCCAATGAACGTGCTCATGATGCCGGCGCCGTAGTAGCCATCGTTGGCGCCGAGAAAGCCGGCCAGATCGGTCATCGGCGCCGAGCGGGTCAGTAGCGCTGAGATCATCGCGGCGCGAAGCGGGAAGTCGAACTGGCCATCGAGCATGGTCGACGGATTGACGTAGTACTTGATGGTGTCTTTGTCGCCCGTATAGGTCTCGCCGACCATGTAGAAGCGTTCGCCGCTGACGGGCTCGATTTCGCTCTTTACCCTGGCTCGCAGCTCGGTGATCCACGCATCTTCGATGTGCTTGACTGCATCGAGGCGGAAACCGTCGATGCCGGTATCCTGGATCCACTTGATGGCGTTGCTCACCGAAAAGTCGCGGGCGGCAGGGTTGGTGAAGTTGAAATCCGGCAAGTAGTCAGTGAACCAGCAGCGACGCCCATCGTCTCCACCCCAGCCGCAGCCTTGGCCGCAGACGCAGTAGTTGCCGTTGTTGTCCAGCGGCCAGAACCAGTCTTTGTGCTGGGCGTAGACCGGCGAGCTGATGTGTACGTGGTTCATCGCGTAGTCGACGATGACCTTGATGTCGCGCTCGTGGGCGGCGTCGACTAGCGCGACCAGCTCGTCCATGGTGCCGAAGCGGGCCTCGGGTGCGTTCAGATCGCGGGGCCAATAGCCGTGGTAGGCGCTGTGCATGTGCCCATCGGTGCCCATCCCGCTGTCGTCGCTGTTGTCCATGGGGACCGACAGCCACAGCACGTTGACGCCCAAGTCGGTAAAGTAGCCCTCTTCGATTTTGGCCAAGACGCCGGCCCAGTCGCCACCTTGATAGTTGGCGGCAGACTCGACCCCGCCAACGGCGGTGTTGTTGCCTGGATCGCCATCGTAGAAGCGGTCGACGAACACGAAGTACAAGACCGCGTCGCGCCAGTCGAAAGCTCCCACCAGCTCCGGCACGCAGGTCCATTCTTCGCAAGTGAGGCCACTGAGCAGCGAGTTGGTGTTGCCATTGCCGTCATCAATTTGCTCGGGATTGGCCGGGTCTTGGATCCAGTTGCCTTCGACCACGAACTTGTATTGAACGGCGGTGTCCCAGGGCACATCGACCTCTGCTGACCAGACGCCGTCGGTCAGGGTCATGGCGACGCCGTTGTCCCAGCCATCAGGGGCGAAGTCGCCGTGCACGGAGACGGATTGCTCGCCGCCTTGGGCCACCAGACTGAAGCTGTGTGAGCAGCGCCTCAACTCGTCCTCGCATGCTGGGGGGCCATCGGGGGGCTGGGTGGTCCCGCCGCCAGGGTCGCCTGCTCCTCCGCCCGCGCTGCCGCCGTCGCCCGAGTTGTTCCACGTGGGGGCCGTCGGCTCTTGGACGACTTCGTCGCCCGCTTCGGCGCAGCCGAGGGCGGTCGACAGCAGCAAGGTCACGGTCAGCAGCAGGGTGTGCTTGGCGATTTGCATGTTCCGGCTCCCAAAAGCGTAACTCGGAAGTGAGTTACGTTGAATGGTACAACGAAAACTGCCCAAATGCGAGTGAGGCCATCGCTCAGGCCAGCTCGACGCGGTTCTTGCCGCTGCTCTTGGCGTGCAAGAGGGCGCGGTCGGCAGCGGCGATCAACTGCTGCTGCTCAGCGTGCTCTGGTTGCAAGCTGGCCACGCCGATTGAGCAGGTAACCGAGCGTGATAGCGTCTTGCCCACCGCAAAAGGCTGCCGCGCCACAGCCTGACGCAATCGTTCGGCGGCGCGGCGCAAGGCTTGCTCGTCGACGCCTGGTACGAGCACCGCGAACTCCTCACCTCCGTAGCGAAATGCAGTTGCGCCTGCGCGCAGCTCGGACTGAAGGCGGGCCGCGACAGCCGCGAGCAACGCGTCGCCTGCGAGGTGGCCCAGCGAATCATTGACCTGTTTGAAATCGTCCAGGTCAATCATGATCAGCCCCAAAGGTCTGCCGCAGTCTCGCGCAGTTGTCACAGCGGCGGCGATTGCTTCCATCATGGCGCCATGGTGCCCCAATCCAGTGAGGGCATCGGTGCGAGCTTGCAGGGCGATGCGCTCGAAACGATGGGCCGTATCGATGGCACGGCCAGCCTGATCGGCTACGAGCGCAAAGACCATCAACGTGATGGAGTCGCTCAGCTCCTCGGTGAAGCGGTTGTCTGCGTAGAGCACGCCGCGAATGGCGTCCCGGCCCCGCAACGGGGCAGCCACTGCGGTTGACAAATCGAGCAAGCCGTCGAGGTCGTCGCTGCCTTCGAATCGTACCGGTGCGGCGCGCCGCAAGGCCAGGGCGATGGGGCTGTCGCTATCGATGGGCACCCTCAATTGACGCACCTGCCGATCGAGAGCGGTGGGGTTCTGCAAACAGCGCAGGCCCGCCTCGTAGAGCGCCGGCAAGTCCGGTGCGTCCGATTCGATGGACCTCCAAACGCGATCGGCCTCCACTGCGTCGCTGGGGCCAACTGCAGCCACGCCGCGCAGCACTGAGCGGTCCTCGTCGTCGCAGAAGAAGAGCATGGCGCGGTTGAGTCCCAAGCCGACGCCCGCGGTTACCCCGGTCAGCAAGGCGTAGCAGGCGGGCTTGAGCTCTGGCGGCTCGCGTACCAACGTGGCGACGCGATTGAGCAACACGATGGCGCGTTGCAGGGCGCGGTTCTCTGTCCGCAGACGCGCGAGCTCGTCGCGCTCGTTCATGCGTTGCGACGCCTTGTTGCGACCAGCCAACCGATGAGCCCGAGCAGCCATACCCAGTTGTTGTCGCGGCCCGGTCGCGGGCTCGAGCTCAGGCTGCAACCATCGTCATCATCATCGTCATCGGCCGCTG
>CAZRGL010000050.1:0-24673 GCA_964599485.1 uncultured Polyangiaceae bacterium | reverse complement strand
CCGGACGCAGCCGCCGGAGTGCAAATCGCAGAACGAGCCTTTCGGGCAGCTCGGGTCGTCCTCGCTGGTGCAGCTGGGCACACAGATCCGCTCGCCAGCCGAGCGCGCGCACGCGTAATCATCGACACATACACCGATACAAGACTCATTGGGCTGAGCTGGCTCGGGTGGAACGCTCGTGCCGGTGGTCGCCCAATAGGGTGGGTCGATCTCGGCCAACTCTGCCGCCTCTAGGGTGGTGTCGATGAGAAACTGTTTCCAAGCGCTGACGTCGCCGTACACCGAAGAGGTGCAGCCGCTGGGACCGCGTGACAGCACGCCCATCACTCGACCCTCGCTGTCTATGGCTGGTCCTCCGGAGTCGCCTTTGCAGGTTGGAGCCGTACCGCGCCACTCGGAGCTCTTGACGCCGGATTTGCCGCCACAATCCTCGCCAACGCAGGTGACCTCGTTGTCGTCGATGCGCATGCGCGTGCCGCTGCTGCCGCCGGTTGGCGCGGTCAGGCCGTAGCCCACTGCAGCGTATGCGTCCCCGACTGCTGGGGGGCTATCGATACGCGGCACCAGCGGGGTGGCGACTGTCGCCTCGATGCCTTTGCCCTCCAAAATGAGCAGCGCCACGTCGAAACCGCAGAGGTTGTCGGTGCCAGGGGCGGCACGTACTGGGCCAGTGCCTTTGTAAAAAGCTGGCCCGTCGCTCTCTGGCCGCACCGTCTCGACAGTGACCCGCAAGGCATTGCCCGAGGCGGTCACGCCGAAGTCCGTCTGGCCGCAGACGACACCTCCAGCTTGGTTTTCGTCCTCGATGATCGACACACAGTGCTGCGCGGTGAGCACTACGTTGGGTGCGATCAAGCTGCCGGAGCAGTGGCCGAAGAAATAGAGGTCGAGCACGTTGAGGGCGAGGCCGATCGCGCCTTTGGTGCTGTCGTCTACGTCGCCGCCCATGATGGCCGCAGTGCTTTGCTCGAGCCGTTCACCTGGCCCGGGCGCGTCGCCGCACGCAGCGAGCAGCGACGCGGCGCACAGGGCGACGGGTAATGAGCTGCCGATTGTGGTCCTGCGACTCATGGCTTGCTCCTGGTGGACCGTCGCGCGATTGCGCCCGCGGCCAGTAGCGCAGCCAGCCAAGGCCAGGGCCCCTGATGGCGCTGGCCGGCTGGGAGGCGGCAGGTGCAATCAGCCGTGCTGGTCGGTGCGAGGGTGGTCGTGCTGCTGGAAGTATTCGACGAGGTTTGGCCGCTGCTCGATCCGCCGGTCCCGGCCCCGCCTTGAGGTGCTAGCGCTCCGCCCATGCCCCCGGCGGCGGAGCTGCCCCCGGCGGAGCTGCCTCCACTGCCGCCGCTTCCAGGCGGCAGGGAGCATTCGCACCAATCTGACGCGTGGCCATTGTTGGCTTCGCAGGGGATGATGTTGGCCGGCTCCTTTTGGCAGCCGGGCTCGCCGCCGAAGCGCGCCGTGCAGATCATGTTGGCCGCGGCGCAATAAGCGACGCAGCCAGACCCGTCCGTGAACACGCCAGCGCAGCTGTTGGCGGACTGCTCGCATAGCTCGTAGCTCGGCTGGGCACTGATCCCGTCACAAACCCCACCTGGTTGTGGCTCGTCACAATTGAGTAACTTGAAGCTGGTCGCGTCGGCAGCATCCGATTGGCTGTCGTCGGTACCATCCAGCACGACCCGGCAGTTGCCGCCGACCTTGCAATAGATGGAACCGAGCTTGACCTTGGTGCAGTCACCGCTGTGTTTCTGATCGACCACGGTGTGGCTGGTGCCACCCATGTCGTCGTACACGAAGTAGTCAGCGTCGTTGGTCCGGTTGGTGGTGGCCCGATAGCTGATCGTGACTTCGTACGTGCCCGAGATGGTGATCGCCGGTTTCCAGATGGCTTTGCCGGTGCGGGTGCCGTCGTTGTTGGGAGCGACCTGCTTGTCGTGGCTCAAGTAGCGGTAGTTGCCCTGACAAGCGCCAACCGGGCGACTTGCCCAGTTGTGGGCTTTGGTTTCGGAATAGCCCGACCCTGGTGCGTCGTTGTCGACGACCACCGTGAGCATTGGGCAGTCAGCTTTGGCGCTGGCTGAGACGAGCAAGCCTGCCATCAGCAGGCTCGCCAGAAGGGACGAGCTTTTTGTCGAGATGCTCATAGCCGTGGCCTCGTGGGCAGCGCCAATACCTTCTTGGTGAGGCACGGCGGAAGGAAAACCTACGGCAACACAATGCCACGTCAGCTCGCCGGGCGCAGCTGTGCTCTCCTGCTGCCACGGCGAGCAGAGGCGATCAGATTCGAACGCGGCCTCGGACTCGGACTCGGACGGGACCCCGACCGACTCACCCGGGCTTGCGTGCCTCGAGCACCAAACAGCCTTGTCGTTTGGTGATCACGTTGAACAAGTGCAGGGGCTGACCCAGCACGGCCAAGACTTGGCGGAGCCTGCGATAGCGCACGTAGCGGCGTTTTCGCGCTCCGGCAGCCACGGGTCGGTCGTGTTGGCTCGGCGACTGCTTTCTCTCACGCAGGGCGTCGCGCAGACCCGAAGCCAGGGTGAGCACCGCTTCGGAGTGGTATTCGGATTGCCGCTGGTGCAGCTGCCAGCCGCGTAGTGCTGACATGTGCTGGAAGGTCTCTGGCGTCAGCATGGAAACGTGGTCGAAGGACTTGAGCATCGTCCAGTAGGGGCCGCTGAGCACGGCTGCAGTGGCGGCGGCGTTGGGGGTGATGACCATGAGCGTTCCGCCCGGCGCGACTACCTTCGAAACCTCCTCGAGGAAGGCATTGGGGTCGTAGATGTGCTCGATGACGTGGCTGAGCATCACCATGTCGAAGGGCTCGTCGAACAGATCAGCGCTGAAGAAACAATTGCGCACGTCGAGCCCAAATGCAGTGCGTGCAACCAGTGAGTGCTCTGTGCTGGGCTCGACGCCGGTCACGATGCAGCCCAAGGATCGGGCCGCCAGCAGATTGCCGCCCTGGCCGCAACCAATGTCCAAGAAGCGCGCGGGACGTCGCAGCCGCTGCACAGGACCGCGCAGCACCTTCCTCTTGTCATCTATGGCTAGGAGCTCGAGAAGTGCTCGCGGCTCGCTGGTGTTGAACAGCGCGTCCGGATCGTAGCTCACCTCGAGGTCGTCATATTGCTGCTCGGTCAGCAACATGAGCAGCGCGCCACACTGTGAGCAGCGGCCATAATCGGCCCCGCGTCGCTGAAATTTCGACAGCGAAGCAGAGCCGCAGATGCGGCAGGTCTCGAGCGGGCCGTTCACGGCGCTCGGTCGAGTCTACTGGCAGTTCTTGGCTGCTGCGTCGTTGTAGCAGGTGATGAAGTTGTCGCAGCTCGACTTGTCCAAACAGTCGTCGAGGGCGTTCTCACAGTCTTCGCGCTTGGAGCTGACCAGCTTGTCGAGGTCCTTTTCGAACTGCTCGGTGCAATCATCGACGTTCTTGATGGTGCCGTAGGTGGTCTTGCACTCTTCGATCAGCTTGTCACAGATGTTGGCCTCGAGAGAGCTGCAGGCGAGCAGTCCCATGGACATGAAAAGGGTGCAAAGCGAGCTGATGACGATATGGCGCGGTTTCATTTCTTGTTGATCTCCGAGCGGGCCGCAGGGGCTGCGACGAACTGGGGCTAAATAGCGTCTGACGGTCGTGCGCGCAAGTCAGCTGCAACGATGGGTGATGTGACTATCAGCATCACCGTCGTGGGCCGATGGTCGGGCGCATTCGACCGGGCCAAGGTGCCGGGATGATGCATCAATTGTCGCTTTGGGCAGCACGCTGCTCGGCCGCGCCCGTCAGGGCTCGATATCGACCAACAGAATGTCGCCATCGAAGCGTGTTTGGTTGATTTGCCCGCCGCCTTCGAGTCCGCCCCAAATCGAGTTGCCGGTGAACAGCCCCACCGCCCTCGAACTCGTAGGCATCCCAGGCAGGGGCTTGAGGATGAACCAAGAGAAACGTATCGTTCGGCCGAGTCGCTCATGCCGGGAAGAGAACGCGACAGTCAGACCACAACATGCGCAAGCACGTGGCCGAGGTGTGGGAAGAACGGCTCGCTGCAGACGCTTAGCTGCGAGCGCGTTTCGGGCAGCTCGTTGCTCGCCTCTGACAACCACTGTAGTCGAGTCAGCAGTAGGCAAATATGACGCTGGCACCTGGCACCATGGTCAGCGACAACGTGCGCCTCGTGCGTGAGCTCGGCCGCGGCGGTATGGGCTGCGTCTGGGTTGCTGAGCACCTCACGTTGCAAACCGAGGTTGCCGTCAAGCTCATCGCTCCCGAGGTCGGCTCGAGCGGGGCGCATCAAGAGGCGTTGAAGCGGTTCCAGCGCGAAGCCATCGCGGCGGCTCAGATAAGCAGCCCGCACGTCGTGCGCACCTACGACCAAGGCTTCACGCCCGATGGACAGCCCTACATCGTAATGGAGCTGCTCAAAGGGGAGAGCCTAGGGGTCCGCTTGTCACGCGAACCGCGCTTGACAGTTGCTGAGCTGCTCGGCTTGGTCGAGCAGACTGTTGCGGCGCTCAGTGCTGCTCATCAGCTCGGCATCGTGCATCGTGACATCAAACCCGACAACATCTTCCTCATGGCCGACGAGGGTGGGCTGGGTTTCTTCGTCAAAGTACTCGATTTCGGCATCGCGAAGGCCTCCAGCGGGGTGCAAGCGCTCACCGCCTCTGACGTGGTGGTGGGCACTCCAGCCTATATGAGCCCCGAGCAGCTGCTCAGCGCCAAGCACATCGATCGACGTGCCGATCTCTGGTCGCTCGCCGTGGTCGTTTACGAAACGCTCACAGGCAAGATGCCGTTCCTCGGAGATACGCTGCTGACACTCTGCTTGGCCATCCAAAAAGGTGGCTTCACGCCCCCGAGCGAGCTTCGATCGGAGTTGCCGCCGAGTATCGATGCGTGGTGCCAGCGGGCGCTGGCCCTCGATTTGGAACAGCGCTTCGAGTCTGCCAAAGAGCTACTCGAGTCATTGCAGGAAGCGCTTGAAGAGCCCGTCCGTCCGGCTGCGCCAGATCCCGCCCCGCCGGCGCAGCCGCCCGCCGCCTCGCCGCCTGCTGTTCATCCACGAGCCGCCGTAGCTGATGCGCCGCAACAGTCTGGCAAGCATCATCCAGCGTGGATGTACGGGCTGGTCGGTTTGGTCGCTGGCAGCGTGCTGCTGGCTGCGGTTGTGGTGGCCGCCATGGCCGTGCTCGCTCCTTCCGCCTCGCCTCCGCCCACAAGCGCGCCGGCGCCCGCCGATGACCCAGGGCCTCTGATTGCACCGACCTTGGTTGCAGAGATTGCAACTGCGAAGCCTACCGCTGCAAAGTCCGCCAGCCCCGCTCCGAGCGAGATGGTCGTGGTCGAGCAGGGCGCCTATTTTCTGGGATGCAAGGCGGACGTCAACCGTGAGTGTTTCGATGACGAAAAGCCCGCGCGCAGCGCCGAATTGCCGCGATTCTCGATCATGCGCCACGAGGTTACGGTCGCTCGTTATCAGCGTTGCGTGAGCGCGGGGGCGTGTGTGACGCCCAAGCAGCAAGAAGGTTGCTCGTTCCAGCAGAAAGGCAAGGCGCACCATCCGGTGAACTGCGTGAGCTGGTCTGAGGCCGATGCCTATTGCCGCTATCGCAAGATGCGACTTCCCAGCGAAGCGCAGTGGGAAGCAGCGGCGCTCGGCAAGGCCCATCGCGATTTTCCATGGGGCAGCGATCCGCCGAGTTGTGTCCGCACCGTGATGTTCGATGGCAAGCCCGGTTGTGGTAGTGGCGGGACGATGGCAGTCGGCTCTCGCAGTGCCGACGTGTCAGCAGCGGGCGCCCGAGACATGGGTGGCAACGTGCGTGAATGGACCGCCAGCAAGTACGCTGCCTATCCAGACGGTACCGCCGATCCCGACAGCGAGGGAATGGTCAACCGGGGCGGGAGCTTCATGCTGGATGTGACCCAATTCAACACCAGTCACACCCGCCGTGCCGATCCACCTAGCACCCGCCGCGTCGATCTGGGCTTTCGTTGCGTTTCCGATGGCTGACAACACGCCAGCTGACAGCGGCAATTTCCCTCGCGTGCTGGTAGCCTTGCGGTACTGGTAGCTCTGTGGGCAACAATGCGACTGGGTAATGAGGTGGTGAGCTCGAACTACAGGTCGTCACACTTCGGCAAGCCGGCTTGGGTTGGCCTGCTAGCTGCTTTGGTGTTGCCCTTCGGGGTTGGCCTCAACCCCAACCCAGCACACGCCGACGGGCCCAATCGTTGCAAGGGCGCCAAGGTGTTCCACGCGGGAAAGTGCCGCTATCCCGATGAGGTCGAGCGACTCAAAGCTCAACAAAAAGCCGCCGCTGCGCGCCGTATTCGGGACCGCAAACGCTGCCAGGCGGCGGAGCAAGCAGGCAGCCTCCCAGAATGGCGTGACTATCTGCGGGCCCACCCCAATGGCGTCTGTCGAAAGCAGGCCCAAGAGCAGATCGAACGGCTCGAGGCCGACCAAGTCGTGTCACCACCTACCCCTGTGCCCGAGCCGTCTTCTTCAGCTGTCGCGGCGCCTGCTGATGCGGAGCTGACAGCGGCGGGCCCGTCGCCGCTCGTGTACGTTGGTTTCGGCATCGGCGGAGCAGGATTGTTGACGTGGATCGTCACGGGCTCGATCGCGTGGTCTCAGTCGACGTCGCTCGAAGAGGTGTGCTCCGACACGCTCTGTCCAAAAGATCGGCAGGGCGATCTGGACGGCGCAACGACCCTGGCCCACGTGGCCACCGTTGGCCTGGCCGTTGGAGCGGCCGGCAGCGTGCTCGGCTTGGTCGCCTTGCTCGCCTTGGGTGAGGATTCCAGCGAACCGGTTGGCACGGCACGGCCTCTTCGTCCGCTGATTGGTGACGGGCTCATTGGTGTACGAGGGAGCTTCTAGGTGGGCGCGGGCGGCACACAGCGCTCCGTAGCGGTCGCTCTCAGTGGCTTGGGGCTGATGGCTTTTGCCAATCTCGGCTGCGCAATGGTTTTTGGCCTCGATGAGCTGTCGGTCGACGATGGACAGGTCGATGCCGGCCCAGGCCACGAAGAAGTGATCTGGGCCCACACGTTCGGCGGCGCACAGGAAGAGATTCTCTGGGATCTCGCAATCGGACCTGGTGATCGCATCGCCATGGTGGGCACCACACGGGGGGCGGCGAGCTTTGGCGGCGAGGTGCTGCAAGGCAGTGGTAACGGCGACGAGGACGTCTTCGTGGCGCTACTCGACAAGGACGGCAAGCACCTTTGGAGTCGTCGTTTCGGCGACGGGAGCAACCAACGCCCGTATGGGGTCGCCCTGGACAAGCAAGGCCACGTGGTGGTCAGCGGCGGCTTCAGTGGCGCGCTCGATTTCGGCGGGTCCTGGTCATTGAAAACAGCGGGCAAGCAAGATGTGTTCGTTGCCAAGCTCAACGGGACGAGCGGCGCCACCGAATGGGCGTACCGCTTCGGCGACAGCACCGAGCAGGTGGGGGGCCGGGTGGTGGTGACCTCCGACGACGAGATCGTCGTCATGGGTGCATTTTTTGGACAGCTCGATTTCGGCGGCAAGACATCCGCGCTCGACGCTGCCGGGCAGGACATCTTCGTTGCCAAGCTCGCTTCGGACGGCACGCCGGTCTGGGCCAAACGCCTCGGTGACAACAGTGTTCAGCAGCCATGGGATCTGGCTATCGACGGGCAGGACGACTTGCTGTTGACCGGTGAGCTTTCGGGTTCACCCGACTTTGGCGGGGGACCGCTTGCTGGCGGCACGAGCCGCAAGCTGTTCATTGTTGAGCTGTCTGATGGCGGTGACCATCTCTTCAGTGCGGTCTACGGCGACGAAGAACACCCGCAGCGGGGTGCTTCGATTGCCGCCGGCGCAGCTGGTGGAGCCATCGTTGCAGGCGCCTACCAAGGCTCTTTGCCGTTGGCCGGCGAGCCGTTGAGCGCTACTGGAAAATCCAACGCATTCGTGGCTGCGTTTGACAGCTCCGGAGTGCCCACGTGGGCTAGTAGCTATGGTGATGATGCTCTGCAACAAGCCTATGCGCTTGCCAGCAGCACAGACGGCCGGCTTGCTGTCGCCGGAATGAGCGAAGGCAGCGTCGATTTCGGCGCCGGGCCCCTCGTGAGCAAAGGGGGCGCCGATTTGTTCGTTGCGGTGCTGAGCAGCAATGGCGACCACGTCTACAGTCGCATGGTTGGCGGATCCGGCAAACAAGAGGCTGCGACTGTGGGGTTTACCAGCACAGGCGATCTGGTTGTGGGAGGCCTCTTCTTCGAGTCGCTCGATTGGCTCGCCACTCCGCAGCAGAGCGCAGGCAACGCTGATTGCTTCGTCGTCAAGCTGTCAGCGCCCTGACACAGCGCGAGCTGCCTGGCCCGGCTTCGTCGTCGCAACAACGGTCAACGACCGAACCAGTAGAACAAAAAGCCCGCCAGCGTGAAGATCAGGAGGCAGCCACAACCGCCTAGCAGCTGTCCGGTCCACGTGTTGGTGTAGAGCTTGAGAAAGCGCTCCCAACCCTCGAGCTCGAGCGGCCCGTTGCAACTCGGGCAGTTGGACCATCCTTGGCATTGGTAGCCGCATTGTGGGCAGGTCTTCATCACGGCTCAGGCGCTCCATCCTCCAACAGCGTAGCGCCGACAAAGGCGGTAGCGCAAACTGTGGTCGTCGCGCAGGTGAAGACCGACGATAATGGCGCCATGGTTGAGACTGTTGAGTACCTGTTCGACTACGCCAGCCCCTGGGCCTACTTGGCCGACCGTATGCTCGCCAACGACTCCTACACGATCGCGCAGGGCGTCGACGTGTCCTTTCGACCCATCTACCTGCGGGGCTTGGAGATGTTCAACAAGGGCTTGCCGTACTCGAGTCGCAAGCTAGCCTACATCGCCCAAGATCTGACGCGCTGCACTTCGTTTTTGGGCATCGAATTCAGCTTCCCCGAGGTCTTTCCGGTCAACGGGCTCTATGCCCTGCGCGCCGCGCTGGCGGCGCAGCGGCATGGCTGTTTCGACGAGCTTCACCCAGCGTTGTTTCATGCGGCGTGGCGTGACGGTCGCAACGTGTCCGATCCCGCGGAGGTTCTCAAGGTGGTCCAGGGGGCGGGCTTGGACGAGGAGGTCATCGGTGCGGGCATGGTCGACGACTCCATCAAACAGCAGTTGAGGGAGCAAACCGCCGCTGCACAAGGTGTGCCCTCTTTTTTCGTCGGCGACGAGCTGTTCTGGGGCCACGACCGGCTTCTGTTCGTCGAACGGGCCGCAACGGTTCCTCCGTCGGCTCAGGTGGCGCCTGAACCGAACGATCGCGAGCCCCTGGCAGACAGCGAACGGTAGGCTCGAACCACGCTACTGACTGTGCATGCGCAGCTTGGTCAGCTGGGTGATGCCAGAGTGGTGGACTGAGCCGTCGCCAAAGTCGAGCGCCTCGTTGGTTTTGGTGGACAGCACGATGGTGTCGCCGACTGTGACGAGGCGCAGATCACCATAACCGTAGCCGTAACCGTCATCCGATTGTTGCGACAGCGTCTTGCTGGCCATGGTGCTGCCGTCGCTGTCCAGGGTGACTAAGAAACGCCGCCGCTCGTACTGGGCCTGCTCATAGTAGGGCGGCTCGTCGAGCTCCTGAGCTTCTTTGATGACGCTCAGCGCTCCGGCAAGGATGACAATCCGTCCCGCGCTGTCGATGTCAGCGGAGGCGCTGCCGTAGCCGCCATAGTTGCTGCCGAACTGACGCGTCCAACGGTGCGCGCCAGTGGTTGCGTTCAATTGGGTGACGAAGACACCGTCGATGATCGTGTCGCCGCCGAAGTTCGTCAGGTTGTATGGCTCCGACCGGCCGCTGAGCAAGATGTCGTCTCCGTGGCCGAAGCGCGCGTGGAAACCGCCGTTGCCGAGGTAATGCTTGGCCCAGCGCGCTTCGCCTGAGTTCTTCAGCCGCGCTAGGTACACGGCTGTCCCATTCGGGCCATTCGTCAGCGTGCCGGTGCCGAAGTTGATGAAGCCGTTGAAGGTCCCGATCATGAACAGGTCGCCACTGGTCGGGTCGGCGGCGATGTCGTGAACCTGCCCCCAGCTGCCCCCATACCGGCGCGAGAAACGCAGCGAGCCGTCGGCCTCGAGCGCGAGCAGAAAAGTCGAATTGCCCGTGGCGGTGAGCGTTCCATCTCCAAAGTCCACAAAGCCCGAAAAAGTACCGGCGATGTAGATGCGTCCAGCGGCGTCCAGCGCAAGGCGCTCCGCGTTGACCTGGCCGTTGTCGAACTGAAACAGCTGTAGGCCAGCGCTGTTGCCGGTCTCGTCCAGCTCGAGCAAGAAGGCATTGAATTGCCCATCTTGTCCGACGGTTTCATCAGCGATCTTCACTTCGCCCAACGAGCTGCCGAGCACGAAGGTCGAGCCTTGGTAGGCGACCACATCTTGCGCGCTGATCCAACTGGACTGCGGATCATAGGCAAAGTCTCTGCGCCAGCGTTGCTTGCCCGCCTCGTCGACGCGCGCCACGAACATCTGGTAGCTTTTCTTGGTCTGGCCGACGAGCACCAAGTCACCCTCATCACCGGCGACGACGCTCATGACGGTGTCTGCGGAGGCTCCGTAGGGCACGGTCCAGAGCATGTCGTAGCGCAGCTGTAGCTGGCGATTTTCACTGCAGGCTGCAAGCAGAAGCATCAGCGCCAAACCGGCCCAAACATGAAAACGTGACACAAGACCTCCCAAATGGCCCAACCTGGCACAAGATAGCCCCCGTTTGCAGGGGCGTCCGCCAGCATTGCGCCCAATAAGCAAGTGCCATGCCCGTCGCGTCTCAATCCGGAACGCGAGGGCACCTGGGGAGATCATCTTGGTCGGCCCAGCTCGATCCAGGTCTCGATCAGCTGGATCTGCTCAGCACTCATGGAGGGCAAGCCCAGAGGCATGCCGCGCAGCTTCGATTCGACGCCAGCCTCCTCCTGCTGGCGGTTGAGCAAGACTTGAACCAACACGGGCTTGTCACCGTTTTCGAAGGGAGTGAACACACTGCGGCGCTCGCCTTGATTGTCGAGGTAGCCGCTGGCCACGGCTTCGTAGGTCGAAAGATCGAGCTTCCGGGCGACAAATCCGAAGCCGCCGGTCATGCCCGGGCCGCCGTCTCCGCGGGCGAAGTCGGGCTGGGCGTGACAATGCCAACATATCTTGCGAAACACCTTGGCGCTGACCTCCTCGTAGCCGACGTCGCGCTTCAGGGTGGGTAGTCTCTTTACCGGGTTGTGCTTGGGCAGCTTCTTCAGCGGCGTGCGCAGCAGAAAGCTCGCCAAGTTTTGCAGCTCGGCGTCGCTCATTGGAGTTTGTGGCATGGCCGTGTCCTGTTTGAGCTGAAGCGGATCGCGCAACCAGTCGACCAACAAGCCAGGCACGAAAGCGTCGCGCGTGTAGCGCAAGTCGGTCGCTAGCGCGACGCCGGCTTCGAGGCCAGACAAGCTGTACTTGCGCCCCGGGGTGACCTCGGCGCCGCTGAGTGGATGGCAGGTGTAGCACTCGTTGTCGTGGTAGGTTTGATGGCCGAGGCTCAACGCGCCGGATGGGCTCGTGGCTTTGGCGGAGGACGGGCCGGCGAGTTGCGCCAAGTAGGCTGCGATGTCGACTGCTTGCTCTGCAGAGATGGCCAGTCGCGGCATGGTTGCTGGCAGATGTGGTCTCAAATCGTAGGGATGTTGCAAGAAGCCTACGAGCCAATCGCGCTTGAAGAGCTTGCCGGCTGACTGCAGCGAAGGAACGTGGCGCAGGTTGATGATGTTGCTTCGCCAGTGCGCGAGCAGCTCGGGCTTGGCCTCGAAAGTCCCGAGCTGGATCTCACGATGGCAGCGGACGCAGTGGCGCTCGCGCTTGACGTCAGCCAGCCCAGTGCCGTCGTGACAGCGGTTGCATTCGAATTGCTCGACCAGCTTCTTGCCACGGCTCGGATTGCCGTGGGGGGCCGCTGAGGCCGACGTTGGCGACGTCGCGGTGTCGGCTCCACCCTGGGGCGGGCTGTCACGGCATCCTGGTAGTGAGCACAGCAGCGTGGCCATCGGGGCGAGCCACCGTGTCATGTGAGTCACCAGCCCGGTTGCCATCGAGCAATCAACATAGCACGTCGTGGGAGCGGTTCGCGTAGGCTGGCCAGCAAGGTGATGGCTGGAAGGCCCCGCCGTGCTAGTGCTCGTGCGCAGTTGGTTTTGCCATGGTATTCCGTCCCACAATCCTGCTGTTGTCGCTCACCCTCTGGGCAGGGCTGTTGGCTTGCGATGACAAGCCCACCGCTGCGCCGACGACTGCTTCGAGCAGTCAGGCCACGACGGCCACGTCGTCGGCGACCGCGAGCGCTACACCCACCGTCGCGGTCGAAGACTTCTGCAAACGAATGTGCGCCAAGACGAGCCAATGCGGTCTCGAGCTCGTTGAAGCGCTCGCCAAGACGGGCGCCAAGCGTGACAAGGAAGAGGTCGCCAAAGCGCGGGCTGCCGCTCCAGAGCGCGAGGCGGCGTGCCGCAAAGCGTGCGTCAAAGACAAGCCCGCCACGGCCAACGAGCAAGCCAAGATCCGTCAAGCCCAAGCTTGCTTGGACAAGACCGTTTGCAAGCAGTTGCTGTCCTGCATCGAAGCCATCAATGCGGCGAAATAGCACTCAGTGCTGTTACGTCGAGGGTTCGCAGCGAAGCCCTCGTCGTTCGGAGCTGCCGAGGTCGGGCTTTCTTACGGGCAGCTGTGCTCACTACCAGGTCGCTCGAAGCTTGACGGTGCTTTGGTGGTCGTCTAGCCGGAAAGCATGAGCCTTTGCCCGAACCATCGCTGCTATTGGGTCCTCGTTGCGCTTTCGACGTTGCTCGCCAGCTGCGCTGGCAAGGAGCAGGGTGGTGGGCCGGGCAAGAAGGACAAGAAGGCCTACGAGCAGGCTGCTAGCGATGTTGGGGACATGGTGGGCGTCATTTCGGCGTTTATGCCGTTCATCCACCCGGTCAAACAAACGGGCAAGTACGCCCCCAAGCGGCGCCCTGACCTCGACAAGGCAGCGACGGTGGCGGCCAACCATATTCGCTCGGCAGCCAACCGCGCCCGGTTGAAGGCTGAGCGTTCCAAGACCGTCGTTTCGATGGAGCTGACCAAGCCCTTCATCGGGGTGATCAAGGCTTGCACCAACGCCGAGGATCCCGAAGCGCTCGGTAAGTGCGACGGCTCCATCAAGGCCTTGAAAAAAGCGCTGGAGGCTGTTGCCAAGGAAGCCAAGGCACTCGGCGTGCAGAAGTTTCCCACCATCGGGCCCGATGCCATCGGCAAGGTAGCCAATGACGAGCTGTCCCCGTATCGGACGGCGATTGGCGGCGGCAAGCTCGAGCAGACCTACTTTGCCATGCGTAAGGACCCGAAGGCGACGCCTGGCAAGATCATCAATGCATGTAGGGCCGCTGAGCGATTTGCAGACACCAATGCCAAGAGCGTCGAGCGCGTCAGTGAGCCCATTCGCAAGCTTGCCATTCACCACAAGCTCGCCATCGAGTCGCAGTGCAACAAGCTCAGCGGCGCTGATATCGTTCACAAGGGGCTCGATGCCTGCAAGAAGGACGACAAGAGCCCCGAGTGCAAGCTGGCGTGCGCCAAAGCCAAGGCTGTCATGAACTTTGGGGTTCCGGCGGCGGCATTCATTCCCTTCGAGACGGACTATGCCGAGACTTGCGAAGAGGATGACAAGAAGAAGAAGAAGTAGAAGTACTCTGGCGAGACACGCATTTCGGCATGGAAGCGAATGATCAACAGCGCCGGCGCAGCAAGCGCCGCAAGGTGATCGCGCTTGCCGTGGTGATGCTGGTGGTAGCGCTGCCTTGTTTGGCCGTGGGGGCGATTGGGGTCGCCGTGATGCTGGAGCCGCCCGAGCGTTACGATCTGGCCGAGCCGCCAAAGGACGCGCCCTACGATCCGGTGGTGCTTGGTGAGGTGAGCTGTCGACTTGATCTGATGGATTCGGCCATCGCTGGATCCGACACCTGTGTGGTGCCGTTGCTGCCTGCGGGCGCGCCGGCGGCTCCGCCCAAGAGCTATTCGTCGGTGGCTCTGCTGTTCGTTCTCAGTTGCGGTTCGTTGGTCGACTACGTGGACGTCGAGGCCTACGAGCGCAAGCTCGCGCGCAATTGTCGCCTGGCCGGTAACGTCTGGGATGCGGACGTCAAAGGCGACGAGTTCGTGGCGGCCGCCAAGCGCCGCTTTCCGGGTTTTGCAGGGCGCATCATCGAGCCGGACGATGGACAAGAGGCTCGCGACGCGAAGCAGGTTGGCGCTGCTTTTCTTGCGGCTGGTTTGGCGATGTTGTTCGGGGGGATAGTCGCCCTGCGCAAGGCGTGGCGCTGGCGTGTTTGAGGTCTTGCGAGGCGCGTTACGGTGGAGGGGCGCCGCGCGTGCGGTCTTGCTCGCGGTCGCAGCGGTATGTCTCGTTGGCTGTCAGCCTCGTTGGCGCGATCAGCCGCGCCAGCGGCCCGCGCCGCTGCTGGTTCAGTACCGCGTCAGCACGGCCTGGTTGCCGCAAGCCGTCCGTCGCTTCGCGCCGCAAATCGAGGCAGCGTCACGACAGCACCGAGTCGATGCGAACCTGCTCGCGATCATGGTGATGGTGGAGTCGGACGGCGACCCCCACGCCAAGAGTCCAGCAGGAGCGATTGGCTTGATGCAGCTGATGGCGAGCACCGCGCGTGACATCGCCAAGCGGCGCAAGCTGGCGCTACATCGCGATGAGCTGCTCTATCATCCTGGCTACAACATCGATTTCGGTGCCTGGTATTTGGCGCAACAGATACGCAAGTTCTGGACGGGCGACGGGGCGAGCACGGTCGCGCTAGCGGCTGCCGCATACAACGGCGGGCCCGGCCGCGTGCGTCGGCATCTTCGGGACGGCTCGCCGCTGCCGTCAGAAACGCAGAACTACCAGCAGCTGGTGGTGGGCATGTGGCGGGAGCGCTTCATGCCGAGCTCGCCGAGCTTCACAAACGCGCGCGCCGGCGGCGCCTCCAAGAAGTAGGAAACGCGCACCGGCGAGCGTTGTTCGGGCAGGGCTCAGTAGTAGACTGCGGCGCTGTCGAACACGCAGCTGGCAGCGGAGCCTTCGGCGGGCGAAATGTACCCGGGATCAACCGTCCAGTAGGTGCGCTTGAACATCTCGTCCCAACACTCGCTGGCGTTGACCGTGATGTCGCCGAGATCGCCGCCCACGATGACCACGTCGCTCCGTCCACTTCCACCCGCCATCCAGCGCGTGCGCATCAACCAGATCTCGTCGGCCGAGTTGTTGTCTTGCACGTCGCTGTGGGTGAGAAAGGCGAAGTCGCCGGATTGATCGGCCAGCTCACGGTAGTGGTAGAGCGCGTCGATGGGGCCGTCGCCCTCGTAGTCGACGAAGCCGTTGAAATTGACGTTGAGCTTCCACGCCAGCCCGTCCGAGCCATAGCTGAACTCCACCAATCCATCTTGGTTGCGTGAGGGATCCAGGCTGTGCAGGTTGTTGAAGCGCAACCGCATGGCGCCGCCGTTGACGTTCGGATCACCTGAGGCAGTTCCTTCGAGCACCGGAAGGTAGCTTTGATCGGGCTGGTTCTTGACCTTGGCGACGAGGGCGTAGCCGTAGTCGCCTTGGCTGTCTTTGGTGACGACGAACTTGTAGGTGAGCAGCGACAAGGCCGGAGTATGCGGTCCCCACTGGGCGCCCGTGTTGCTGACGGCGCTGGGCGGGTTGTCGGTGATGTCCTCGACGATGCCGAGCCAATGATGGGCGGCGGAGTTCACTGAGGACGCAACATCGCGGGTGATTTCGTAGAACTCTGCTTGCTCACCCACCAGCGGTTGCTCAGCGGTGCCTTGCTCGCTGTCGCTTGCCTCCGCTCCGGGAAGCTTGATCTGTAGCTCGTTCTTCTTCGGAAGAGCTTGCAACAGGGCGCTCACTTGCTCCTCTTCGGGCTCGACGTCAGTGCTGCAACCAGTGGCGACGGCGCTAGTGGCGAGCAGGGTGCAAAGGGCGAACGAGCGTAGAATGCGAGCGTGCGTCATGAATTACCTCTTTGTCGTTTGAATCCAGCAGGGCCCGGCTTGCCGCGCCCGCCGAGTCCTTTTGCAACCGTCGTGCCTGCGTCGTCGGGACCACCCAACATCAATGAAAACAAGCAGTTGCGCCGGCGACGCAGAAGTGTTCGTCCCGCTGCTGAGATTTTGCCGCATTGAGGCGACACCAGCTCGATGCGCGCGAGCTCGAGGCCTGCGCGCGTGCGCGCGGTAGAGCCAGAGCTCGAAAACAAGATGCGGGGAGGAAACTAGCTATCGTCGCGCGGATTGTGCCGGGTGATGAGCCGGTGGGCCATCAGGCGTAGGGCGTTGACGCGAATGAAGCCGAACGAATCTTTCTGATCGAAGCCTCCGGCCACGTCCATGCTCGACAGATCTTCGTTGTAGAGCGAGCTCGGTGAGTAGCGACCGATGGGGCTGGCGGTGCCCTTGTAGAGCTCGAGTCGTACCGTTCCGTCAATGAGCTGCTGGGCGCGCTCGAGGGCGCCGCTGATGAACTCCATCTCGGGACTGAACCAGAAGCCGTTGTAGATGATCGCGGCGAATTCGGGCGCCAACATGTCGCGCAGTCGCTGGACCTGCTTGTCCATGGCGATGCCTTCCAAATCGCGTAGTGCCACATGCAGAATCGTGCCGCCGGGCGTCTCGTAGATCCCGCGCGACTTGATGCCTACGTATCGGTTTTCGACGATGTCGATTCGTCCGACGCCGTTCTTGCGTCCCAGCTCGTTGGCAAACTCGAATAGCGCGAGCGGCTCGGTCTCTTCTCGGCCGTCGTCGAGGTTCTTGAGCCGAATGGGGATGGCGTCGCGAAACTCGACCTCGATGGTTGTAATCGCATCAGGCGCCTCGGTGGGATTGACGCATACCGTGAACACGTCCTTGTCGGGACGCTTCATGGGGTCTTCGAGCAGCCCGGACTCGTAGCTCTTGTGCATCAAGTTCTCGTCTGTCGAGAACGGCTTGTCGAGGGTGACCGGAATGTCGATGTCGTTTTCTTCGGCGAAGCGAATGAGATCACGACGGCCTTGGAACTTGGAGAGGAAGGCTTCTTCTTTCCACGGAGAGTTCACCTTGAGCGCCGGCGCCAAGGCGGCGTAGGCGAGCTCGAAGCGAACCTGGTCGTTGCCTTTGCCGGTTGCGCCGTGTGAGACGATGGTAGCGTTCTCCTTGCGCGCAAGCTCGACCTGGTGCTTGGCGATGAGCGGGCGGGCTAGGGCGGTGCCGAGCAGATAGCGCCGCTCGTAGATGGCGCAGCCGGCGATGGCCGGAAAGATGTAGTCGGTTACGAACTCGCGCTTCAAATCGACGACGTGCACAGCGTCGGCACCGATTTGATGGGCGCGGCGTTCGACCTCTTCGAAGTCATCGTCCTGGCCGACATTAGCGACGTAGGCCACCACGCGGTAGCCTTCGAGCTTGAGCCACTTGAGGATGATGCTCGTGTCCAACCCCCCGGAATAAGCCAGAATCACGGTGTCCTTTTGAGTGCTCATGTTCGCCCCTTAGCATCAGTGCTGTCGGATGTCCGTTCGAAAGATGTCCGCGGCCTTGGCGACAGCCTGGCGATGGGCTAGCCAGCGAGCGTGTCCGACGAGGCTGACACCGGCTTGGTGCTGATTCGGGTGGCAGCGGAGCTGACCATCAAAGGCCTGGCTGTGCGCAAACGCTTCATGCAAGCCTTGCGCGGCCACATTCGAGAGGCCCTCGACCGGCGCGGCATCAGTCATCGCCTCATCGAGACACACGGCAGGATGTTCGTAGCGTGTCGGCAGGTCGAGCAGGCCACCGTCATCTTGCAGCGGGTCTTCGGGCTCAGCAGTTGCTCGCCTATCGCGGCCACCTGTCGCGCAGAATTGGATGAGATCCTAGAGGTTGGCGGTGAACGCTTTGCGGACGTGGTGCGGGGCCGTAGCTATGCGGTGCGAGCGCGGCGGCAAGGCCGTCATTCCTTTGGCTCGACGGAGCTCGAGCGAGCGCTCGGGGCGAGGCTCAACAATAGCGAGGGCGCTTGGGTCAAGCTCAAGGATCCGGATGTATGTGTTCAGGTCGATATCCTCGGTGAGCGCGCCCACCTGTTCAGTGAGCGATGCCCCGGTGCGGGTGGCCTGCCTTCGGCGGTTCAAGGAAAAGCAGTCGCGTTGATGAGCGGTGGTTTTGATTCGGCTGTTGCAGCCTGGCGCATCATGAAGCGTGGCGTGGCGGTCGATTTCGTGTTCTGCAACCTGGGCGGAGCCGCCTACGAGCGCATGGTGCTCCAGGTCACACGGGTCCTGGTCGAGCGTTGGGCTCTTGGTTATCGGCCGCGTCTGCACGTGGTCGATTTTGCCGAGGTCGTCGCCGAGCTCAAGCGCGTGGTCAAACCGGGCTACTGGCAAGTTCTGCTCAAGCGCTTGATGTACCAGACTGCCGCTGCAGTAGCCGATGAGCAGCGCGCACATGCGGTGGTCACCGGCGAGTCCATTGCCCAGGTATCCTCTCAAACGATTGTCAATCTGAGCGCTCTCGCTGGATCGATCGAGCTGCCGCTGCTCAGGCCACTCATCGGTTGCGACAAGACCGAGATTATCGATCAAGCTCGCCTCATCGGTACCGCCAGCCTGTCTGAACGCGTCAAAGAGTACTGCGGGCTGGGCGTCGGTTTACCGGTCACCGCCGGCAAGCGCTCGAAGGTGCGCAGCGAGGCGTCCAAGATGGACGACGGGTTGTTGCGATGCGCCGTTGCTGAGCGGAAAGTAATCGACGTGCTGGGCACGAGCGCTGGGGATCTGCGCTTGCCCTATTTGCTGACCAGTGAGCTGCCGGCTGGTGCGGTGCTGCTCGATTGCCAGCCGGCGCACTTGTATCGCGCCCAGCATGCCCCGGGCGCCGAGCACCACGATCCGTCTGAGTTGATGGAGCGCTTCCGCGAGTTGGACAAGGAGCGCACCTACGTCTTGTATTGCACCAACGGACCCCGGGCTGTGCAGATCTGCGAATTGATGCAGCAAGCGGGCTACGAAGCTTACGCGTTCGAGGGCGGGCTGCCGGCTTTGCTCGCGCAGCTTGGCATCAAGGATAGTCAACCGGGCGCTTGATCATTGACAGGGACTGCTGCTTGAACGCACACCGCTAGGGCTTCCAAAACACCGAAAAGCGCTCGTGATACCTCTTGTTGCAAGTGTGCTAGCCCTGCTCGCCGGGCCCTTGTTGGCTCGTTTGGGCAACAAGCAGCGCGCGCTACTAGCGGTGCTCGACGGCTTCGTCGTCGTCGCTTTGATTGGATTGCTGGCTCTGCACGTGGTGCCCCATGCTGTCGAGCAAGCCGGCGTCTGGGCCCTGCTCGCTGCCGCACTCGGCTTGCTGCTGCCGGTCCTTCTGGAGCGCCGACTCAGTGGCGCCGAGGATGACACCTCGATGCATGGGGCCATGGTGTGGTTGGCCGCTGCAGGCTTAGCGGTTCATGCCATGCTCGATGGCGCAGCGCTCATTGGAGAGACCGGCGAGCACGGTCATGACCCACACGCCGAGCTGCTGGCCCTCGGGGTAATCCTGCATCGTCTTCCTTTGGGATTGACCATCTGGTGGGCGGTTCGACCCACCCACGGCATGCGGTCGGCGCTGGCCATCGTTGGGTTGGTGGCGGTAGCCACCGTGACGGGCTATTTCGGCGCTGAGTCCCTGCTAGCGTCCTTGCCCGTCGCCGCGCTGGCCGCGTTCCAGGCGTTGGTCGCTGGCTCTTTGCTCCACCTGGTGGTGGGCCATGCTCCCCACGGCTTGCAAAAATTACCGACGGCCGGCCGCTGGTCCAGCCTAGGCGCGCTGCTGGGTGGGGCTACGGTCATTGGGCTCGTCGAGAGCCATCCGGCAGCACCACAGTCGGGCGTGCTCAGCACCAAAGAGATGTTCACGACCCTGACGCTACAGACTGCGCCCTGGTTGCTGTTGGCGCTGGGCTGCGCTGCCTTGCTGCGTTGTCTGCTCGGGCCATCGGGCGCGCGTGTGCGGCAGCGCTGGGCCCGCGCGGGCAGGGGGCTCATCGACAGCCTCTCACTGCCCCCCGCGGCTGGTGGGCTGGCGGCTGCGCGCCTCCGCCTGCAGCAGCACGGCGGCTCGAAAATCGCGCTCGTGCTGACGGTCATGGGCGCCACACTCAGCTTGGACGCGCTGCTGCTGACCATCCCCTTGTTGGGAACAGAGCTGTTGTTGTTGCGTGTCGTCTTTGGTCTGCTGGTGTCGCTTGCGGTCGGGATTGCGGTGGCGAGACAAGCCCCCTTCGAGGAGGCTGAGCACGTCGAGCCGCCACCCCAAGCGGTGGATGCTGCCCCCAATTCTCTCTCCAGGTATTGGGCAGCTGTGGCTGAGCTGGTTGATCGCGCCGGGCTCTGGTTGGTGCTGGGACTTCTGTTTGCGTCCATCGTCGAGCCGTTGATCGCCCCCGGAGCGCTCGCCGCAACGCCGCTGCTGGCTGCGCTCGTTCTGTTGGTGCTCGGGGTGCCGGCTTATTTGTCAGCGGCTGCGCTCACCCCGCTGATGGCTGTGTTGTTGCACAAAGGCCTGACGGCGGGCGCGGCAATGACCTTCCTGCTCGTCGGACCTGCGATGAGCTTGGCAGCGCTTTTCGAGCTGAGGCGCCGAGGCCGGACGAGTCTGGCGATTGGCTATGGGGTGGTCGTCGTCGCTGTCGCTGTGGGCGCAGGTTGGCTGCTGAACAGGCAGCTGCCCACGCCCACGCGAATCGACTTGCATGCGTTGGCGCAAGCTCCGCCGACTGTTCTGCAGCTGGTTTCGATAGCCCTGCTTGCGATCGCCATGCTGGTGGCCTTGTTCAGGCGCGGGCCTCGGGGGCTGCTCGGGCAAGTATTCGCCGTTGCCCAGCAGCACGACGGGCACGACCACCACCACGAAGACGACGATCAGGATGGGTAGCTGCTAGACCCAAGAAGCCGGCCTAGCTCGCGCCATGGCGGCGGCGTAGGTGTGCGGTTAGCATCAGCGCCAACAGCCAGCACCACGGGGCGGGCTGGTTGCGCGCTCCAGCTGTGCGGCAGTTGCAGCTTGCAACCTCAGGCGCGGTGAGTTGCGACACGCACTTGCCCTCGGCGTTGCAGACGGCTGGTGACACACATTCGCTGACCGACGTACATTTCTGTCGGCAGCTGCTCGCATCGCACGTGTAGGGGCTGCAATCCTCATCATCGGCTGCAGGGATGCGCACGGTGTGGTCGCCGTCGCAATTGGGACCTGTGAGCTTCTCGCACGCGCTGTCGACACAGATGTGGTCCACGATGCAATCTGCGTCGACTTGGCAGCTCGTAGCGCAGACTTCGGCATCGGCGCAGCGGAATCCCTCACACGAGATCAGCTCTTCCGCAAAGGAGCCCATGCCGTTGCAGCGCTGGTGCGCCTCGGTGGCGGGGCCTGTTTCGCAATCATCGTTAGGACAGCTGCAGACCGACGCGCCGTGTTCTTTTTCAGCACCCGGGTAGGTGCACACCGATGCGCTGACCCCTGTGCAAAAGCCCGAGCAACCGGTGCCCGTGCCGGCGCAGTCTTGACGCGGGTTTTCCCCCGCGCTGTTGGGGTGGGGGGGCTCGGGACTCTCGGCGGAACCGACGTTGGTGCAGAAACCAAGCTTGTTGGCGACGTCGCAAGCTTCACACTGCTGGTCGCAGGCCAAGTTGCAGCAAACACCATCGACACAATGGCCGGTGGTGCACTGCCGTCCCTCGTCACAGGCCGTGCTGATCGGGCGCTTGGCCTCACATTGTCCTGCGCCTTCGGGAATGCCGCCGCCGCTGCCGCCGGCCCCTCCTGCGCCAGCCGCGGCTCCGCCGCCGCCTTGACCGGAGTCGAAATTGCACCAGCCGCTGTCGCTACAAGGGTTGTCCTTGTTGCAGTATTGCGAGCAAAGCGTCTTTGCGGCGTTGCAGGTTCGCGGCTTGCAATCGGTGACAGAGGTCACTTTGACGGCTCCGGCGCCGTCACATGCCGCGTGGACCTCTGCCTCGTTTTCGCATTGCGTGGGTAGCTCGGTGTCCGCCTTGGCGAAACCGCAGGTGCCATCGGAGCCAGCGCCTTTGGCGGCGGCGGTGCACGTGTAGCAGAGCTCGTCACAGGCCTCGTCGCAGCAGACTCCTTGCGCGCAGAAGCCGGACAAGCACTCGACTGCTAGCGTGCACGGGTCGCCGTTTTCGTTGATCAGGACCTGGGCGGAGGCGAGCACGTTACCGGCCGCCCCCTCTCCGCCGCTCACGAGCACACCGGCGCCCGCAGTGAGGCTCTCGCCGGCAGAGACCGTGATGGCAGCGTGGTTGGCGCGTGCGTCCAAGGGGGGTGCAGGGCTGAGCAGGCTCAGCTGCTTGCTGGCTGGATCGAAAAGCTCCACGGAGGACAGGGCACCGTTGGCGTCGGTCCCGCCGGCGAGTACCACGGCCCCGGTCGGCAGCAGCGATGCGCTGTGGTAGCCGCGGGCGTTGGTCATGGTGATGGGTGACGGCTGGATCTCGAAACCTTCGATGGCCGGGTTTTGGGTCCCGTCGTGGTAGAGATCGATGGTCGCGTGGAACAGCCCCCCGCTGGTTTGGTTCGTGCCGCCGGCGATCAGCACTTGCCCCGAATCCAAGCGGGTGGCGGTGTGCTTGGCGCGCAGTGCGGCCATTTTCACGACCGCATTTCCGGTTGCGGTGGTGGGCACGAAGGACTTGCTGAGCGGCTTGAAAACTTCGGCGGAGTTGAGGGCTGTACCTGACAGCACGAAGCCGCCTGTGACCAACACGTCGTTGGTCGACAAACGCACGACTGCTAGCGAGGAGCGGGCAGAGCCCATGTCGGCGGTTGCGGTGAGGGTGCTGTCGGGTTGTCCCAATCCATCAAACGCCGTGAAAGAGTACACATAGCCCGTGGCCGTAGGCTGGTTTAGGGCTGGTGCGAGCCCGCCGACGATCAACATCTCGTTCTGCTTGTATTGCGCTGCCGAATGATCGAAGCGCGCCAGCGGCAAGTTGTTGACGTCGGTCGCGAACAGGCCGGTGGATGGGTTGTAGACCTCGATGCTTGCCAGTGGCGTACCGTTCTTGGTGTCGCTGCCGCCGACCAAAACGATGGGTATGAGGGAGCCGTCCGGTGGGATCGCCGTCAGGCTGGTAGCCGTGTGGGCGCCGCGCGCCGTGTTCATTGCGCTGGTGACCGCGAATGTGCGGGTCAGCGGGTTGTAGAGCTCGGCGCTGTTGAGGGCATTTCCACCCGAATCGAAGCCGCCCGCGATGAGCACCAAGCTGCCGCTCGAGCCCGGGGCGAGCTCGTTCATGGTGTGCCGAGTGCGCGGCGCAAACATGCTGTTTGTGGTGGCGACCCACTTCGGATCGAGCAGCGCGGGATAATGAACATCTTGGTGTTGCCAGCTGAGCTGAAGCACACAGTGATCGGCGCCAGCTGCCACTAGCTGCCTGCCCCATGGTGGCTGCGGGCTGCGATCGTGGTCGCAGCCAATCAGCGTCATTTCGGCAGGATGAACGCGTTTCGGCTGCCCTTGGCGGCCCGCCGAGATGAGGTAGGGCGGCGCGACACGGAGGCGTGGTGAGCCGTCCTGGTCGAGCAGCTCGAGGCTGTTTTCAACCAGTCTCAAACCGGCCACTTGCTCTAGATCGACCTGGTAGCGAATCTGCTCTCGGGCCGGTCGGGCCTCGAATAGGACGAAATCTTCGATGCCGTCGGCTCCGCTGAGCTGCACTACGTCGGCGCCGAATGGCCCCGCCGCGGGAAACCAGCGGTATTGGTCGGTACCGGTTGCAGCAACCCGACGCGCTCCCAGCAATCTGAAACCCAGAGCCATCCCCGAGGCGTCGCGTAGCCGGGCCATTTCGTCGGCCTCGCTGGCCAAACGAGTTGCGACTCGGCTGTCGGCAGGGGGAGGCGCTGCAACGAGCTTGACGCCGAAACGTTGCTCAAATTTGGCGCTAAGCAGTGAAAATGAGCCATGGGATACTGGCTGGGCTGCCGCCGGAGCGGTCCGTTCAGGGGCATCATCGCTGGGCGAGCACGCCGGCTCGATCAGGATTAGGCCCGCGGCGAGCGACAGCGCGGCGCAGAGGCCTACGCGGTGATTTGAAGGCAAGCCGGCGAGTTTCATAGAGATCGGAGCGAGCCTATCAGAAACCAGCGGCGACGGGATCGCGGGTGCGCCTTCGACCCTAGGGCGCGCCGCTCGGTCATGGTCGCCGCCTTCTGTTTGCGTCGCCCCGGGCGGCCTCACTCGGCCTCCGGGGGTGCCGCGGCGCACACAAATCGATAGACTAGGTTTCGACCCCACGAGAAACTCCCGCCGCCGGCCGTCGTAAAGGCCTTGCTAGCGCGTAGAAATAGCAGACGGAGCCATGATGAGCCGTTCTTCCTTACTCCCATCACCAGAGGCCAAAGCACTTCGAAGGCGTAGCCGGACACCGCGACGCGCCGTCCGTGGGCTCGTCGCGCTCGCCTTGCTCTGCTGGGCTGCAATCGCTCTCGCTGCAGACACCGATTTGGATGGGATTGACGATGCGATCGACAACTGTCCGCTGATTCAGAACCCAGGGCAGACCAACAGCGACAGCGACACGCTGGGAGACGTTTGCGACAAATGTCCCAACGCGGACAACGAGACCCAGACCA
>CAZRGL010000049.1:2673-32473 GCA_964599485.1 uncultured Polyangiaceae bacterium | reverse complement strand
ATGGCCGTGAGGATGGCTTTGGTGCTCTCCTGATCACCCGCGGGCGCGAAGCCGACCCCGAGTACTTTGCGGCCATCAGCGTTGGTGGACACGAGCAAGAGGAAACCCTCTTTTTCTTTGCGCGACACGTCCACGACCTCTCCAAGAGCCAACTTGAGATCGCCCGCTTTTTCGTCCCGCTTGAAGTCCAGCGAGTCGGTTTTGGCGTCGACGTTGAGGAAGGCAACCAGCTCGCCCACCTTGTCTTTGCGCTGCTTGATCTGGGCGAGCTTGCCCTTGTCGGGCTCATAGGACGTGAAAACTAGCGCTGCACCCTTCTTGCTCTTCTGGGTGGCGGCGAGCGTGTCGTCCGTCGCGTACACCCAACCCTCGGGAGCCGTGATGGCGTACTGCACCCCCGGAATGACCAGCTTGGTGCTGTCTCCCGCTTTGCACTTCTCCTCCAGCGCTTCACACTTGGGCGGCGGAGGAGGCGGGGGTGGCTCTTCAATCTTCGGAGGAGGTGGAGGTGGAGGTTTTGGACAACCGCCCAACATCGCAGCCATCAATCCAAGCCCAACCAGGTATTGCAGCGAGACCTTCATCAACCCGTCGTACGATCTAGCGCGGCGCAGAAAGGGCGACCACCGCCAACAAGGCGCACGCCAAACTGCTTACTACCTCAGTGTTGGGCTGCGGGCCAGACCCTACAACCCCAGGTTTTTTCGCTAGCCTCGTCTAGTCTCGAGTCGGCTAGACTGACCCCATCATGCGTCTGGTCCTCAGTAGCCTTGTCGCCGTAGTGTGCTGCGCCACGCTGAGCTGTGAAGAGCCCGGGGGGCGCCAACCTCCGCCGGCCACTTCGAAGACTGCAAGCAGCGTCGCGCCGTCAACGACCACCAGCGCGAGCACGTCCGTTGCCCAGCGCCCAAGATCCGCTCATGAGGGTCGCTGGGTCGGCACCTTCGAGGCAAAAAAGAGCGAGGTCACGGTCCCCAAAGGCGTTCCCTACAGCACTTGGGACAAGGACGACGGTAGCGCCCGCGCTGGCAAGTGCCAGATCGAGCTGAGAATCGATGCTGCTGGGAGCGTGCGCGGTCACGTGAAGGGCGCTCTGGGAGAGCTGGTAGCCACGGGGATCATCGACAAGGGAATGCTGCGCGTGGGCTTGCGCCCCGCCGATCCCAACGCGCCAAATGCAATGAGCGGCGTGCTCACCGGTCCGGCGGGCAACAAGGCGATAACCGGCACGCTGACGGTTTCCAATCACGATGGGAGCTTGGCCCGGTCAGCCAAGCCTACCCTCAACCACAAGTAGGACTTCCGCTAGCCAGGTAGGGCCTTCGCACACTGCAGAGCAGATATGCGCCCTCGTGCTGGAGCGGAATCGTGACCTAATTTCTCTACGCTGAAGTCTCAGTTTTTCGTGCGATCCCGCTAGGATGCGGAAAAAAAGGATGTGGCGGTTTCACGCACACCCTGGTAAAAGGTAGGCAGATAGAGGAAAAAGGGGTTTATGGCCGACTCAACCACAACCACGCGGAGCGACAAGCGCAAGCAGAGTCTGTACTTCCCTGAGACCATGCTCGCTGAGATCAAGGACGAGGCAGCACGCCTCGACCGCTCATTGTCATGGGTTGTGCAGCGGGCGTGGAAGCTTGCGCGCAACGACATCCGCAAGATCCCGAGCGTCAACGAAATCGGCGAAGACAGCGGCAGCTGATCGCCGAAGCGCGAACCGCTGAGTCTTCACCGCGTCGGTCTGGACGTAGGCGGGGCGCTCGAAAACGACTCCAGCTCTGAGCTACCACCGCCATCGGTGAGCAATCTCCCTTGGGACGAGTGTTTTGTCGAGGGCGAGGACGGCACGCGGCTGTACGTACGCGAGCGCCGTGGCCACGGCGATGCGAAGCTGACCGCCGTCCTATGTGACGGCATCGCCTGCGATGGGTTCATTTGGCGCTATTTGGCCGATGATCTGCTCCCGGTGGCGAATCTGCTGCACTGGAATTATCGCGGTCACGGCCGCAGCGCCTCGCCCGTCAAACCGGACTGGATCGACATGTCGGCGATTTCCGCGGACTTGGACGCGATTCGTCGCGCACGCATCACCCAACCAACGGTTCTTATCGGCCACTCCTTAGGTTGCCAGTCGGTGCTCGAGGGTTACCGTCGTCGCTCAGCCGGAATCGGTGGTTTGGTGCTCATTTGCGGGGCAGCCGGCCGGGTAACCCACACCTTCAAGGGGAGCAGTGTTCTGGCCCAAACACTGCCGAAGCTCATCGAGCGGGTGGAGCGGCACCCGCAGATCGCTCGGGCGCTCTGGAGCAACATGCCCCCGTCGGTCGCCACCAACATCGCGCTCGCTTCCGGCGAGGTCGACGCCAGCGTGGAGCATGCCGACCTGCAACCATACATGGAGCATGTGGCAGACTTGGACGTGTTGATGTTCCTTCGAATGTTACGAGCGGTCGGGGAGCAAACCGCGGAGGACGTGCTCAACGACATCCGCATACCTGTTCTGGTGATCAGCGGTGAGCTCGACTCTTTTACGCCGCCCCACCTTGCGGAGAAGATGGCCGCCAGCATTCCCGACAGCGAGCTGATGCTCGTCAGCGGCGCGACCCATGTGGTGCCCTTGGAGCGGCGCGACGATGTGCGCAACCGAATCCAGCGCTTCGTGCGCGAACGCGTCATGCCGACATTGGCTCTGGCAGACTGAGGTAGGGGTGGCCGTCGCGGGAGGGGATAAACCGCCCGTCTCATAACCTAGCTTCGCCGTAGGGGAGGGGTGGCCGTCGCGGGAGGGGATAAACCGGATAAACCCTCCCCTACATTGATTTCGAGTTATGAGACGACCTCTCTTGCCCGGAATGTGGCCGTCCCGGGAGGGGATAAACCGGATAAACCCGGATAAACCCGGATAAACCCTCCCCTACATTGATTTCGAGTTATGAGACGACTGCGGTGAGCTGCTTGCAGTATGCTTCCCTCGAGTCGCGGGAGCACCTATGGGACCAGAGTGGGACGTGGATGATGCCACGCTGAGGCAATTGCTGCGGGCGTTGTCCCATGACATTCGAAATCCCCTGGCCGCCGTGGTCACCAACCTCGAGTTCGCCACGCGCATGCTGCAGCGACTCGAGATTGATCCGGACCTGACCGAAGCGGTCGACGACAGCAGCGCAGCGTGCGAGGTCCTGCAGCGAATCGTCAACAACCTGGATCTGCTGGCCAAGCACGATCGACTGGCTGGCAGCATGAACGAGGCGGCCTTGTCTCCGATTTGCCAAGAGGTGGTCAAGCGCTGCCAAAGCCGCGCACATCAATCCGGCGTCACACTCACGTTGCAAGGCCAAGAGAACATGTCCCGCGTCGTTCTCGATCGGACCTTGATCGCGGTGGCTCTCGAGAACCTTGTTTCAAATGCGATTCAGCATAGCCCCAGCGGCACCGCGATTCGGGTAGAGCTCGTCGAGGAACCGCAAGCGCTGCGTATCAGCGTGCACGACGAAGGTGGCGCGATTCCAGCGGAGCTGCGCGACCTAGCGCTCAGCCCCAAAGGCAATACCCCCAAAGGGCGGCAACCCGCGTCACGCTACGGGCGTGGTATCGGTCTGCTCGCGGCGCGGATGGCGTGCGCGGCGAGTGGCGCAACACTGACCATGGGCGGAGAGGGCAAACAAAGTCGCATGGATCTGGTGATACGCACGACACCTGCTGGCTGAGTACGACTGAGTCCCTATTCGTGCGTGATTACGACGCGATGCTCGTCGCGATAGCTGATGTTGCCGGTCTCGCCGTAGCATTCCCAGCAGATGGCCCAGTGAAGCTTCTGGCGCACGAACGGGTTGTAGACGATCACCACGGGGCCCCGCTCGTTCTTCATGATCATGGCGGAGCCCACACGATAGCGGTCGTTTGGCAAACGATGAAACGCGACGACGAAGGAGCTGTTGCCAGCAGCTTGTCCGGTCACCACGAGCACCTCCTCACCTGGGATGGGATTCCACAGAATCGGCGAGGTCGTCATATAGGTGTTGGGGGGGACGGGTGCACCGCCGTCGATTCCGCGGGCTTTGCCGCGTCTTCGTATCGTCGCGATCGCTGCTTCCTCGCGGAAGTACTTCACGTCTTTCGCCAGCGGCGCGAGCTTCGGAATGGTGGCAAACATCTTCTCGAGTCGCTCCGGCGCGAAACGGATCCTCTTTACGGTTGCCTGCCACTTGGGCGATGGCAGCGTGGCGGTGTTGGCCTTGCCGTAGCAGCAACGAAAGCCAAGATCGGCAGCGCTTGTCGCTGGATCGACCGCGCGGCGGTTGGCGCAGCGATGGTCGACATCGGCAGCGGAGGCTGGTGCGCCACGAATCGCAGCCGCTTTGCTCGATCGGTATTTGGCGATTGGCTCTACATCGCTTGCCGTCCACTCGCGTAGGGCAGCGCCGAGTCCCAGCACAGCAAATCCGGAGGCACAAATCTCTGGCTTCGATGCGCACGAAAGCTCCCAACGTTTGGATCCTGCGTACGGCTCGTCGCCCGGCCCTTTACAGGCGCGCTCCCACTCCAGCTCGGTACAGAGTCTGCCCTGACGCGCAGCACACAGCGAGGCGGCGCGCTTGCGTGTCAGGCCCGTTCGCGGACGTTTTCGCGGATCGTTGGGATAAGGCAATCGATCGATTTGAAACTCGTCCAGCGCGATCTCGAGCAGAGCTGGCTCGAGGCTCGGATCGCGCCCACGATCCCCCGGGGTACTGCCCGCGATGACCTTGCCGGCGGGGATGGTGACCCGTTCGTCAGCTTTTTGGGCCACTCCGCGCTGCTGCTGACTCGTAGCATCTGGCTCGGCGGGTTCCTCATCTGGAGCTTCCAGTAAGAGCGCGGTCGACGTTGCTGTGACGGGCGCCGTGGAGCCCCCAGGCGCATCGCAGCCCAAGCTGCCCACAATCGCCGCTACCAGCACCAACCAACGCATCGCGCCTGGTGTAACGCGAAACGGCCCACTTTGCATCCACGCCCCGCCCAACCGACGGGTCGCGCTGCGTTCGCCAGGACGGCAGCGATGCGGTAAACCACAGAAAAGTGGCGCTTCTCGAAAACAGCCCTCCGCATCCAATGGCTGCCCAGCTAGCCACGTTGCTCACACGCAGTGATCTCGCGGAGCTGCGCGAGGTGGTGCGCCGCTGGATCGCTGAAGCGCCGACGGCCCAAATTCGCAAACAGTTTGAGGTCTTTGCCGCCAAGCTGATTGAGCTCAAACACGCGCTCGCCGAACAAGCGACCCAGCCAACACAGCAGGAGCTGGAGCTGGCGCTGACCATGATGCTCGGCTTCGCCGCCCAAGCTCCGCCTGCAGCGGGACAATCGCGTTGACCGCCAACCCCCAACACCGCCACGCCCTGTGACGATTGCCAATCTGCTCGAACCCATCGACCACGTGATCGTAGGCGTGTTCGCACTGCTGTTCGGGATGATTTGGGGCAGCTTCTTGAACGTGGTGATCCATCGGCTGCCCAACGACATGAGTGTGGTGCACCCGCCATCACATTGCCCTCAGTGCGAGACGCCCATCAAAGCTCATCGCAACATTCCGGTGCTGAGTTGGGTGCTGATGGGTGGCAAAGCCTCGTGCTGCGGGGCACGGATCTCGGCCCGCTATCCGCTGGTGGAGGCTGCAGGCGGCATCTTGTCGCTCGCTGTTCTCGAGGCGATTGTTCTGCAGCTGCCAGGATCCACGCCCTACTACCATGCGCTGGCGGTCTACGTTGCCGATCTGGCGCTCGTGCTCGGGCTGCTAGCGGCTGCGTTCATCGATCTGGAACACATGTTCGTACCCGACAGCATCAGCCTAGGCGGTGCAGCGGTGGGCTTGGCCACTTTCGCGCTTCGAGACATGCGTTTGCTCGACGCCGCGATCGGCGCGCTGGTCGGCTACGTCGTGATCTATCTGCCCTTCGTCGTTCTGTACCGAAAGCTGCGTGGTCGGCCAGGAATGGGAATGGGCGACGCCAAGCTAATGATGCTAGCGGGCGCCTGGTTCGGCTACTCGGGGGCGCTATTCGTACTGGGCGCGGCCGCTCTCCAGGGCACCCT
Source organism: uncultured Polyangiaceae bacterium (assembly GCA_964599485.1). GTDB lineage: Bacteria > Myxococcota_A > Polyangia > Polyangiales > Polyangiaceae > JAPYTK01. The sequence continues at coordinate 26,404 of CAZRGL010000049.1, read as the reverse complement.
CGCGGTCATCATCATGGTGCTGTTGGGCAAGCCGATTGAAGAACCGGAGGCCGTTCGTCGTGAACGTGAGGAGCTGCTCGCCGAGCTCGAGCTTCTACCGCAAGAAGAGCGCGCCGAGCTGCAACGCGAGCTCGATCTCGATCCCCTCGGCGATGAGCCCGGGGAGGGGCTGGGACAGGCACGGATGGCTTTTGGTCCCTTCCTCATCTTGGCCACACTCGAGTGCTTGTTGCTTGGCCCCGACCGAATCGTCAACTGGGTTCTATCACCATGATGACCGCTACCAGACTCTGCTATGTGGCTGGCTTGGTCGGCCTCCTTGGCTGCGCGCCGCGCGTGCCAGTTCCTCCGAGCGGCCCCCATGAGGCCGACACACCCGTGATCGTCCCCTACCCACCCCCACCTGCCCGAGTGCAGATGCTCTCGCCCAGGCCAAACGACGCGGCTGTGTGGGTCGATGGTTGTTGGAGTTGGACCCGCGAGCGCTTCGTCTGGTTGCCCGGTGGCTGGCAACGCCCACCACATCCGGACGCTTACTACGCGCCCGCTACGACGGTGCGGGGCCGCAACGGGAAGCTCTTCTACTACGTGGGGGCGTGGCATTTGCCCTCTGGCACCGTGATCCCCAAGACCGGCGCTGAATAGGCCAGCGGCGGGTAAGCAGCTGCGGCCCGACCAGACATGCTTCCGTCTCTTTGCCATCGTGCTACAGCAGGGCCATGCAGACTCCACGACACGCTTTTCGTGAGTACGACATTCGCGGCACGGCCGAGGTCGAGCTGAATGATGAACTGGTGCTTCGGCTGGGTCGCGCGCTTGCAACCTATTTGCGGCAACAGCGGGACGGCGACCAAGCGCTCAGGGTGGCGGTGGCCCGCGACTGTCGTTTGTCTAGTGATCGTCTGCGCGACGCGCTGTGCGCCGGCTTGCAAGCTTCGGGGGCCGACGTGATTGACGTGGGCGTGGGGCCGACGCCGCTGCTCTATTTTGCTGCCCATCACCTCGAAACCGACGGGGCGGCCATGATTACCGGAAGCCACAATCCACCCGAAGACAACGGCTTCAAGCTGATGTGTGGCAAAGGACCGCTGTTCGGCGAAGCGGTCCAGACGCTGCGCGAGCTCATCGAGTCCGAACACTTTGATGAGGGCAGCGGTTCGCTGGAGGAGCAAGATCTGAGCGAAGCATACGTGGCTTCGGTCGTAGCCGCGTCTCGTTTCGACGCGACCCCCGAAGCGCTGCGCGTGGTCGTCGACGCTGGCAATGGCGCAGCGGGCCCGCTGGCCTTACGGACCCTGGCAGCGCTCGGCATCGCAGCCGATCCGCTCTTTTGCGAGATGGACGGCACTTTCCCGAACCATCATCCCGACCCAACGGTCGAAAGCAGCCTCACCGCCCTGCGGGCACGTGTCGATCAAACCAGTGCGCAGCTTGGAATTGCCTTCGACGGCGACGGCGACCGCATCGGCGTCATCGACGACCAAGGCGGGGTGGTGTGGGGTGACAAGCTGATGATCTTGTTTTCCCGCGCGCTGTTGCGCGACCACCCTGGCGCTCGCGTACTTGGCGAGGTGAAGTGCTCCGAAACACTCTTTGCCGACATTCGCGCCCGCGGCGGCGAGCCCATCGTGTGCCGCACGGGCCACTCGCTCATCAAGAAGCGCATGAAGGAGGACAAGGCGCTGTTGGCTGGCGAGATGAGCGGGCACATCTTTTTTGCTGACCGCTACTTTGGGTTCGACGACGCGATCTACGCGGCAGCGAGATTGCTCGAGATCGTGGCCAACGAGGGCAGCGGACTGCGCGAGCTCTTGGCCGACGTACCGAGGACGTCCGTGACCCCGGAGATCCGCGTCCATTGCCCGGACGCGATCAAATTCGACGTGGTAGCCAAAGTCCTGAGCCACTACCGGGACAGCCACGAGGTGCTCGACATCGACGGCGCACGGGTCAGCTTCGGCGATGGTGCCTGGGGACTCTGCCGTGCTTCGAACACGGGCCCTGTGCTGGTGCTTCGGTTCGAAGCCAACAGTGACGAGCGCCGTGACGTCATTCGCGCCGAGGTCGAAGCCGTAGTGGCCCGTGCGACTGCGGAGCTGAGCGAAGCGTGAGCGACACTTGGACGGTCGCTCGCGTGCTGACTTGGGCGGCAGCAGATCTGCGCAAGCGAAGCTCGACTTCGCCACGGCTCGACGCCGAGCTGATGCTCGCGCTGGTACTCGGCTGCGATCGGGTCAAGCTCATCATCGACGCCGATCGCCCCCTCGACCCCATCGAGCTGTCAAAATTCAAACAGCTGCACAAGCGCCGACGCCTGGGCGAGCCAATCGCCTACATCCGCGGCGAGCGCGACTTCTATGGCCGCAGCTTTCGGGTGGATCAGCGCGTGCTCGTACCCCGTCCAGAAACTGAATTGTTGGTCGAGGTAGGGCTGAAGCGTACCCGCCGATTGAGTCTCTGCGCGCGGGTGTTGGATGTGTGCACGGGCTCGGGTTGTGTGGCGATAACGCTCAAGAAAGAGCGCCCAACCAACACAGTGCTAGCCGCCGATGTGTCGCCAGACGCTCTCGATTTGGCACGCCTCAACTGTTGGCGACTCGGGGCGCGCGTGGGGCTGGTGTGCTCGGATCTGTTTTCGTCCGAAGCGCTCGCAAGCTCGCGCAGTGGCTTCGATCTGATCACGGCCAACCCTCCGTATCTGGGCGAAGCGGACATGGCCGAGCTTGCGGTAGACATTCGGAACTTCGAACCGACAATTGCGCTTGCGGCAGGCGTCGATGGGCTCGATGTCACACGGCGGCTGCTCGCCGACGCGCCGACCATGCTCGCACCTGGTGGGGTACTGGCGGTCGAGGTGGTTGCGGGCGCTGCCGACCAGGTGCGAGGTCTCTTCGCCGAGGCGGGATTGGCAGCGATCGAGACCGACCGAGACTTCGGACGCCATGAGCGCGTGGTGTCGGGTGTCCTCGCTTGATTCCAAAACCAACTGGCTCGCCATCATGGCGACTGGCCTCGCGTTGTGATCGCCAACGCTACTACGCTATGCTGATCCTCGTTGGGCGGACGCGACAGAAGACAAGATAATGGCTAAGCGCAAACGAAGCCGCATTGGGCTTAGGCTGCGACGGCTGAACCTGCAGCGGACGCTGTTCCTGCTGCCCAACCTGATCACACTGTCGAGCATATTCTGCGGCTTCTACTCGATGGTGTTGTCGAGTCGCGCGCGCAACGAAGATGAGTTCTACCGCTCGGCGGTGCTGATCATTTTTGCGATGTTCTTCGACATGCTCGATGGACGTGTGGCGCGAATGACCAAAACGCAGAGCGCATTCGGCCTTCAGATCGACTCGCTGGCCGACATCGTATCCTTCGGCGCGGCCCCAGCGCTGTTGATCTACCACTGGACCTTGAGCCAGCTGGGCTTGGTCGGACTGATACCGTGTTTCCTGTTCGTGGCTTGCGGGGCGATACGCCTGGCGCGTTTCAACGTGCTGTCGATGGACAAGAGCGGCGCACCAGCGATACCTGACAAGTACATCGTCGGGCTGCCGATCCCTGGCGCTGCGGGTATTCTCGTCTCACTCGTGGTGGCCAACGCCGCGGTCGGAGGCCTCATCGCTGCGCACCGCTATGTGACCGCCATCGCGATCGTCACCGTCGTGCTCGCTCTGTTGATGGTCTCCAACGTGCGCTTCCGCAGCTTCAAGGACCTGAAGCTCAACACCAGAACCTTGCTGCTGGTGGGTTTCGCGATTGGCTCGAGCACGATTATCCTCACGCAGCTCAAGCCTGCTTTCGTGCTCGTATGGCTGCTAGGATTCTATGTGCTGATGGGGATTTTCGAATGGCTCTGGGCCATCCCAGGCCGGCTGCGCGACCGACGAAGGGCCGACTCGAGCTCACACAGCACGACGGAATGAGAACCAAATGAGAAACGCTCTGTTCATCCCTCACACGATGCTGGACCGCTTGGCAGACGCCGAGCGCATCGATCTGGACGGCGACGAGCTGCTCGTCATACCCGAAGGGTGCCGCTACCGTGTGGTTGAAGCCGTACACATATTGGCCGAGGTCATCACCGGTGAGGACCCACAACAACTCTGTGGGCGGGTCTACCCTCGACAGCACTTGACCGACGAAATCGGCGGCGATTTGCTCGGCGACTCGATGCTCATCGAGGACTCCGCTTTTGATGTGATCACAGGTTTGGCCTGCCTTCCGGTTGGAAACCTCCCAGATACGATGCTCATCGAAGAGGAGAGGCTGTTCGAGAGCTTGCAAGCACTCGAAAAGTAGCTATCACCAACTCCGGGACGCGAAATGTCACCCGCATTGAGCACCTTCTGTTTTGCCGTAGCGGTGTTGCTCTATGGAGTCTCCACTGCGCTGTTCTACCTGGAGGTGATGCGCGGAAGAGCAGACCGAAAGAAGGAACCTGCCCCCTCGCTTGCAGCCGTCATCACGCTCGCCTGCGGAGCCTGCGCCCACGGGATCTACGTAGTGCTGGCGAGCTTCGTGGCCCACGTCTGCCCAGTACACTCGGCTCACTTCTTTCTCTCCGTAGCTTCGTTGATCGCTACGGGCGCGTATTTGTTTGCGCGACGACGCTTTCGCATCCACGCCTTGGGCCTGATGGTGGCGCCAATCGGTCTGGTGTTGACGCTCGGCACCTTCTTCTTGGGCCGGGCTAGCACGACGCAACGACTGCCCGCGTGGTTCATCGGTTTGCATGTCTTCGCCATCCTGGCTGGCATCGCGATGCTCCTGCTCGCCTGCGGGGCGGCGATCATGTACTTGGTGCAGGAACGGCGACTGAAGAGCAAAAAGGCGATGCTCGGCAAGAAGCTGCCACCGCTCGACTCGCTGGATCGCGCCGCCCATCGTTTCCTGATCGCGGGATTTCCGCTGATGACGCTCGCCGTCGTGGCCGGCACCGTGTGGGCCAGTCGTCTCGAGTGGGGCGCACCGCTCGAGCAGCTACGCATTGGTCTTGGCTATTTGGCCTGGCTCTTGTTCGCAGCTGTGCTGTTGCTTCGAGTGGTGGGAGGCTGGCGCGGCAGGCGTGCTGCCTACGGTACAGTGGCCGGATTCGCCCTGACGCTGCTGGTCCTCGTCTTCTACATGGTCCGCCCGATGCTCAGCGCCGGTGCGGGAGGCTAGCGGCATGATTGTTGTTGGGCTTTCGCACCGCAACACACCGATCGCAGTTCGGGAGCGGCTCGCCGTGTCCGGCGACGGCCTTCGCGATTTGCTCGAGCGGATGCATAGGCTCGCGCAAGTGGGTGAGGTCATGATGGTCTCAACCTGCAATCGGGTCGAAATCTATGCCACAGCCAGCAACGACACCGTCACCGCCGAGACGCTGAGCCGCGCCATCGTCTCAGTGCTCGCTGAGCTAGGCGGCGCCGACGTCGTGCCTCACCTGAGCACCGCGGTCGAGCAACGCTGCGTTTTGCACCTGTTCAGAGTGGCGGCTTCGCTCGACTCTCTGGTCGTGGGCGAGCCGCAGATCCTGGGGCAACTCAAGGAAGCGGTGCGTGAAGCACAACAAGCCCAAACGCTGGGGCCGGAGCTCTACGCAGCGGCGAGAGCCGCTGTCCATGTCGCCAAGCGTGTACGGACTGAGACGGGCATCGGCGCCGGACAGGTGTCGGTGCCGAGTGTGGCTGTCGACTTGGCTCATCAGATCTTCGACGATCTCGAACAGCACAGGTGCTTGCTGGTCGGCGCTGGGGAGATGGCAGAGGCGGCTGCGAAGCTGCTGGCGCGCGCCGGCTCCGCGCTGCTGGTGGTCAATCGCAGCGCCGAACGGGCCGAACAGCTGGCATCGGCAGTCGGCGGACAACCACGCAAGTGGACCGAGCTCGAGCAAAGCTTGATCGAAGCCGACATCGTCATTGCCTCGACCGCCAGCAAAGTGCCCGTGATCACCCATGAGCTCTTGCGCGGCATGCGCCGCAAGCGCCGAGGTCGAAGCTTGTTCTTGATCGACATCGCGGTACCACGGGACGTCGAAGCAAGCGTCAACAACCTCGACAACGTGTATCTGTACGACATCGACGATCTGTCACATGTCGTCGCCCAATCGCTCGAAGACCGAGCCGTCGAGGCCAAGCTCGCCGAAAGCATCGTTCGGCAGGAGGTTGGCAACTTCGAAGCGCGGCGCTCACAGCAAGCAGTCAAGCCCGTCATCGTTGGATTGCGCCAGCACGCCCAAGACGTGTTGACCACCGAGCTGGAACGTAGCCTGAAGGGACGACTCAAGCACCTACCGGAACAAGACCGCAATGCGCTGAGCACGATGATTGGGGCGGCCGTCAACAAGCTGCTCCATACGCCGACCATGCGCCTCAAGCAGCTTGCGGAGAAACAGCGGGCCCGGCACGCCGCCCGGATCTTGTGCGATCTGTTCGCGCTGGAGGATGAAGTAATCGAAGGCTTGTTGCGAGGTCAGGGAACCCGGCAATCCCTTCCCCCTCTGAGCCAGCGCGACGAGAGCGAGGCGACCGAGACAGCCCCGGACGAGCAAGAGCAAGAGCAAGAAGAAGACGGAACAGACCCCCTGGATGAGCCGCGGGTGGCCATACGATGAAGAACAATCAGCTGCTACGACTCGCAACTCGAAAATCCAAGCTGGCGCTGACTCAGGCGCGTGCGTACGCGCAACAACTGATGACGGCTAATCCAGGCCTGAGAATCGAGGAAGTTCATGTCGTCACATCGGGCGACAAGTTCCAGAACCAGTCCTTACAAGCGCTTGGTGGCAAGGGCCTGTTCATCAAAGAGATCGAGGAGGCTCTGCTCGATGATCGCGCCGACTTCGCGGTGCACTCCATCAAAGACGTCCCCGCAGAGCTGGCACCGGGCCTCGAGCTTGCCGCAATCCCAGCCCGCGAAGATCCGCGGGACGCCATGGTTACGCGCGAAGGCTGCACGTTGGCAGATCTGCCAATGGGCGCTCGCGTCGGCACTTCGAGCCTGCGGCGCCGAACGATGTTGTTGAAACAGCGCGCCGATCTGCAGATTGCACCCTTACGGGGGAACGTCGATACGCGTTTGCGCAAGCTCGAGGAAGGCCAGTCGGACGCCATCGTGTTGGCCTATGCCGGACTACGTCGGCTGGGGATGGCCGATCGGGCGACCGAAGTGCTCAGCCCCGAGCAGATGTTGCCCGCAGTCGGGCAGGGCGCGCTCGGGATCGAGAGCCGTCAGGGCGATGAGTCGGTCATCAGCGCATTACGCAAGACGGATGACGCGACCACGCGCGTGCGGGTCGCCGCTGAGCGTGCGTTCATGGCTGCGGTCGGCGGTAGCTGTCACCTGCCCGTGGCCGCATATTGTCTGCTCGAGGGGGAGCAACTCTGGCTGCGGGCCATGTTGGCCGATGAGGACGGGAGCAACGCACGCTTCGGCGAGCAGCGCGCGGGCTACGACCCGACCAATATGGAGCAATCTGAGACCAGCGCTGCATTGGCTGGCACAACGCTCGGACAAGCGTTGCGGTAGGTGATCTGATGGTGGCGGTAGCCATCGTTCTGCATGCGCACCTGCCTCATGTTCGCGGCGAGCAGCCTTGGTCGCTCGCCGAGCGATGGCTGCACGAAGCCATTCATGGCTGCTATCTGCCCTTAGTCGAGATGCTCGACAATCTCGACCGCGACCAGATCCAGGCACAGCTGACCTTATCGATCTCCCCGACGCTGGCGAGCATGTTGGCCGACACGAGCTTACGGCAACGATTCGCGCAACATCTGGAGGCATGGCGAAAAATCAACGAGCGCGCCCGAGCTGCCGGGGCAGCTCCAGCCGACGCGGCTCGCTTCTATGCTCGGCAACTCGACGCTTCCGAGCGCCTCTTTCGAGCCATCGACGGCGACATCCTGGCAGCGTGGCGCGGTCACGCCGATAGGGGGCGGCTCGAGCTGATGACGACGAGCGTATCGCACGCGCTCCTGCCCCCATTGGCGCGCGTTCCTGGCGCGGTCGAGGCGCAGCTGGAGCTTGGCCGCGACAGCTTCGCCACGCTCAGCGGCAGCCCTGTGTCGCCGGGTTGCTGGCTACCCGAATGCGCCATCGATGATCGCACCGAGACGCTCGTCGCCGGTGCGGGCTGTCGCTACACCGTGCTCGACGCACACGCGGTCGAGTTGGCGTTTCCGCGCCCGGCCAGCTTGCACGAGCCGATCATCAGCGCACACGGATTGGCTTGTTTTGCGCGCGACAGGCAAAGCACACAGCTGGTCTGGTCCCGTCGAGACGGCTATCCGGGGCACCCGAGCTATCGAGAGTTTCATCGGGACCTAGGCTGTGATCCAGTGGCAACCGGCTTGCTGACACCCATGCGAGCGGGCGAGCCGATTGGGCTCAAGTACTTCCGCATCACCGGTCACGACAACAAGCGCCCCTACGAGCCGCAACGCGCCGAGGTGCAAGTCCAGCAGCACGCCAGAGACTTTGCGGCCCACCTTCATCGAGATGCTGTCAACATGCCCAACCGAGCAGTGATCGTAGCCGCCTACGACGCCGAGCTGTTCGGTCACTGGTGGCTCGAAGGGCCCGCTTTTCTGGAGCGGGTGCTGCGCGAGATTGCAGCCAGCGACCGGCTGCGAGCTTGCACCCTGGCAGGCTACCTACACGGCTGCACGACGCTCCCCGCCGCACAACCCGCCGCTTCGAGTTGGGGTGCGGGTGGATTCGGTCGCCCGTGGCTTGGGCCGCGCACTGCCAAACTGTGGCGCGGCATCCATCGATGCCATCGTGCGGTCAGCGCCGCAGTCCGCAGCGCGGGCACGCTGAACGCCGCCCAAGGCAAAGCGCTCGATCAGGCCATTTGCGAGCTGCTCTTGCTCGAGTCGAGCGACTGGCTCTTCATGATCGAACGCGGCGTGATGGGCGAATACGGACTGCAACGTCTTCATGCTCACGCCAGCCGCGTAGACGAGCTATTGGCGCTGGCACACACGCCACGACCACCCGCGCAGCGACTCACCGAGCTTTGTCCTGAAACCGGGTTCTTGAAGGAGCTCAGCAGCGAGCGGCTGCGCGAAGCGTTTCGGTCACGCAGCTCGTAGCGCCGTGTGGGCCAGTCACTTGCTAGCCGCACAGCGACTGGCAGTTGGGATTGCCCGTTCTTGGACAGGTCAACCCGGGCAGGGTCTCCTTGACGCCCTCGTAGGCCCCTGCCCGTGTATCGAACCACCAGGCGTCATTGAGACGACCGCAATCGCTATCACCCGCGAAGATCACGAACGCTTCCCCATCGGGGCGCGAGGCGAAAGCAAACGCGGAGCGTCTCTCGAAGCTGGCCGGGTCGTTGACGACGAAATCGGAGGGGAAGTCGCACTGCCCCGTCGATGGCGCATTGTAGACGTCGCCGACGATGTGCGCCTGCCACTGCAGCGGGCCGAGATTCGCGGGCGCTACGGTGGGATCGATGTCGAGCACGAGCAGATCGTTGCGATTGCCGAGCGTGCCGTCGTCATGGCCCGAAGCCATGAACAAGCGCGAGGGCTCACCATCGGCGGCGCTACTGCGCACGGCCATGCCGAGCTTGATCCGTCCTTCGGTGTTGCCGGCCGGATAGCTCGTCTGCAATGCGGTCCAGGTCGAAGTGGGCACGTCAAACACGTACAGGTCTTTGAAGAACGGGCCCAGATAAGCATTCTCATCGCCCCCGTGCGCCACGTAGATGCGACGGGCAGCAGGGTCAGCCGCCATAGCGTGGAACAAGCGCTTGGGCGGCACATCACCCACAGCTTGGATCTGGCGCCACTCGAGCGTGTCGAGATTCAGGGCAAACAGGTCATTCTGAGGAACGAAGCTCAACCCTGAGGTTGACGTGCTTCCGCCAAACACCAGCATGTCGTTGCCCTCGATTACCGCTGCGTGGTTGGAGCGTGCCGAAGGAGGCGTGCCGGTGGTCCCGAGCATGGCCCAAGCTTGAGTGGCGAAATCGAAGGCCCACACATCGTTGAACAAAGTGTACGGACCCGATTGGCCCGTTGGACGCGTGCGACCGCCAAAGACCAACGCGCGACCATGAGCATGGTCTGCCACCATGGTGTGGCGGGCACGCGCCTCGGGACCTGCAATCTGAAGCTCGGTCCAGCCACCACAAGCTGTGTCCAGCAGCCAAGTGTCGCCCACGTGGGTGCGCTTGGGAATATCACCACAAATCACCACAGCCGTATCGCCACCGAACAACAGCATCGTGCGACTGTCTTCTGTGAGCACCCCTGCGCTGTCAGCGCGCGCCAGCGGCGCGCCACCGGGCGGATCTGGATTATTGCATTGTGGTCGCTTTGACTTGGCCACGACGGGTGCCCCGCCGGTGCCTCCGGTTGAAGACCCCGCGCCCGCACCGTCATCAGTCTCGTTGGACGATCCGCACGCAAGCAAGCCCACCAGTGATAGCGCCATCCAAAGCAATGCCTTCTTCATAGGCATCGAAGTTACCCAACAAAGCCCAGCTTCGCACCCGAAAAGGGGAGTGCTGAAGCCATCGCGCAGGCGTGCGTCATTCACTCAGCGACGCGGGCTTTGGTGATGCGATCGCCATCAACCAAGGCCTCCCAACTCCCTTTGGCAGTGCCGATCTGCGCGTAGCGGCCATCCAGATGTGGATAGCTCGCGTGCGTCACGAAGAACTGGCTCGAGCCGGTATCACGCCCTGCCAGCGCGATTCCTACCGAGAGCGGTCCATAGTGGATCGGCGAAGTCTCGCAGGACAGCGGCGGCATGTTCGCCGGGCCGCCGTAGCCGTCAGCGGTAGGCGAGCCGAGTTGGCTGACGAAGCCTGCCACCACGCGATGCACGATCATGCCATCGTAGAACCCGCTCTTGACCAGATTGACGATGCGTGTGACAGCCACGGGCGCAAGCCGCGGATCCAACTCGACGACGAGCTCGCCCGCATCGCTGTCGAACGTGATCTTGGTGACCCTGTTCACCGGCTTGTCGAGCTCAGCTGGCGCCGCCCGACCCCCCTCAGGCGCGGCGCAACCCACCTTGCCATCACCACCGAGCAACAACGCCAAGGACTTCTCTACTTGTTGCCGGATTTTGGCGTGGGGCGAGCGACAGAGCGATTGCAGAGGCTTCTTCGCATCGACCAACAGCAACGCGCCGACTGCGTCGATCACCGCCGAAAGTGCCTCGATGTCTGCCGTCGGCCCTTTGCCCTCCAGCCGCGCCAGGAGGGCTTTGGCAACCGCTTGGTGGACAGGAGCTGAGGCGACCGGCTTCGCTTTGCGTTTGCGTTTTCGGCGACGTAGCTTGGTTGCGCCGCGCGCTCGCTGAGGATGTTTGGCGATGACCTCAGCGGCTGTCGCCACGACCCCCGGCTCAGCGGCTGACAAGGCCGAGGCCAACACCTCTGGTGCTCCCTCGATTTCTGCATGCGAGCCGATCAGCGCGATAGCAGCTTGCCGAGCGCGGGCGTCCTTGCCCATCGCATGGTCACGCCACGCGGCGGCTCGCTTGCCACGAATCTTGGCACCCTCGATGCCGATCGCGGCGACCACAACCCGCGCGCCGATGGACCCGCTCAGGTTCTGCGCCTTGCTCTTGGCGACCGTCAAATCGCACCCGACGAGCAACGGATCGGTGTAGTTGCGCTCCACCAAGACCTGGGCTGCTCTGCAGCGGAGCCAAGACAAGCGACGGATCACTGAAGCTGGCGCACCAGGAGGCGCTGGCAACTTGGCGAAACGGCGGAGCATTGGGCGCGCTTTGCCAATCGTGGTGATCGACTCCAGCACGCTCAAAGTCGCACCGAGATCCGGACCAACCAATGCCGTCACCGTCAACGGATCGGCGGTATTGGGCACGAGCTTGTCGAGGGCTGCGTGCAGCGCTTTCTGCCCGCCGTCGAGCTCTTTGAGCGCACGGGCAGCCAGCGCGCGCTCAGCGGCGGAGTACTTGCCCACTTGCACGACCACCTGCTGCAACGCCTCGACCGCGCTACCATTTGTGCGACTCAGCGCTTGAATCGCAAATTGGCGCGCGGGCCCGGCGCGACCGAGACCAGACTTGGCCACCTCGACGGTTCGCTCGATCACGCTGGAGCGCAGATGAGCAGCACGACCAAGTGGGTAGAGCGCCTCGGCGATGGGCTTGTTCGAAGCATTGCCCGCGGCCAACTCCAATAGCGCAACGAAGCTCTCTTCGCGCAGCCTGATCTTTTTCTGACGAACCAAATCGCCGAGGGCGAAGATCGCGTCGATCGCGTTCGCGCCGCGTGACCGCGCCCAAGAAATCAACGTCGCTTCAGAACGAGAGGAGCCACAGCGACCCACAGCGCGGGTGATGGCGCTCAACGCGGATAGCTGAGAAGACGCATTTGCAGTCTTGCCCTTCGGCTTCTGCTGTTGTGGTTGCTTGTCGAGCCAGCGGGCCGCTGCGATCACCAGAGCTTGAACCGTCTGGTCGCGCCGTCCAGCGCATTGATCGCCCAGCCCATACGCGGCCCATGTGACAACCTGCTCGTCTGGATCGCTGAGCAAACGAAGAAGCAACTTGTGCCCACCGCCCTGTTTGATTCGTGCCAAGGCGCGGGCCGCCGCTCGTCGCACGTCTACGAATCTACTGCTGAGGTCATGCTTCTTGACGAGGTCGCCGCGTCGTTGCAGCTCGGCGCGCAGCAAGAGCTGGGCACGCTTGGGATTGGTGGGCGGCCCGGCGGCGAAGGTGGAGGACGGCTGGGCCGCTCCACTGTCTGCAACGCCCGCTGGTCCGTCACAGCTGCACAGGCTGACTGCCAGGCTCACTGCAGCCACCATTCTGGCCCTTGCTCTGCTGTTGACAATACTCATGGTGCAGAAGAGGGGCGCGCGGCGCGTGCCGTCGCGCCATCGAGCCAAGCACAGAAACGTTCACGGAGACGAAGCATCAGCGTCGGGGGCGGCGAGCACAACCAGTCGTCGGGTGGCGCGAGCGCGTCAATGCCGCAGCGGCGAAAATCGAGCCTAGCCCGCGCTAGATGCCACTGGCACGTCGCCAACAGGACGCGCCGAGCTCCGCGTTTGCGCAACAGCTCACCGCAATAGATGCCATTCTCCAAGGTCGTCAAAGAGTGCAGCTCCATGGTGATCGCTGCGGCGTCGACACCGCAGCGCACGAGCTGATCTCGAATCACTACCGCCTCGACGTGCGAGCCCCAACGTCGACCTCCAGATGCGATGATCCACGGCGCCACACCCTGCTGATGGGCGCGAGCCGCCAGAAGCACACGACGCATCAAAGCAGCGCTCGGCTCACCGCCCCGACGGACGGTGCAGCCCAAAACGACGATGGCTTCAGCCCCCAGCCCGCCGTCGTACATCGAGCTCACACCCGGAGGTTAGCACTACTGTGCACTCCGGAGGGAGCACGAGCGTAGACGTGCGTGCCTCGTTCGCCGTCGCAGCGGGGATTCGACGCAGGGGTGGTGGTTGCCAGATCCGCCATGGGAAGCCCACGATCCACCTGATTTGGCTCGAGCAACCACGATTACCCATCGCAAGTGGTTGATTTTATTGTTGAGATCCAATGTAACCCACTTGGGCACCTTATCCGACCCTTCGGTACAATGTGTGCATGTAGGCGGGCGTTCAGATCCAACTCTTGCGCACGGACCCACCAATGAAGCTCCGCCCCTTGACGCTCCGACCCCTCACCGGCCTCTTTGCCTTGGTCACCGCCACCGCCCTCGGGGGGGGGGGGGCGCGCGGGCCCACCGACCGGGGCCGGCCCAGGGGGGGGGGGCCCCCCCCCCCCCCCCCCTCGTCGCTTGCGCGACGGCAGGAAACATCGACGGTGACGACGAATGGGTGGATGACAGCAGCGCCACGACAACTGGCAACAATGTCCAGACCACCAGCTCGTCGCCGGCAACCACAGCGACGACAGCGAGCACTGGGCAGGGCGGCGGCAACGGGAGCACAACCAGCTCGACCGGCACCACCACGACCACGACCAGCACGACTACGACGACAACGACAAGCACGACGAGCACGACGAGCACCTCGAGCACGTCGGCGCCGGTCTGCGCTCATGATGTCTGCGTCGAGGGCGTCAACCTGGTCAAGGCCTGCGATCCTTGCGTCGATACCGTTTGCAGCGTCGATCCCTATTGTTGTGACTCGATGTGGGACTCGATCTGTGTGGACGAAGCAGTGCAGTTTTGCAACGCCGCTTGTGTGCCCGTCAACCCACCCCTCGCGCCCGGCGATCTGGTGATCACCGAAATCATGAACAACCCGGAAGCAGTCGCCGACTCAGCTGGTGAATGGTTCGAGCTATACAATGACTCACTGTCGCCGATCGATCTGCAAGGACTGGTCATCCGCCACGACGCCGTCAAGATCAGCGCCGTGCACACCATCACCCAGTCGATCGTGTTGCTGCCCGGCGACTTTGTGGTGCTCGGGAACAACGCGGACCAGCTCACCAACGGCAATATCAAAGTTGATTACGCCTACCCCGCAGCGGTCAACCTGAGCAATACCAAGGACTACCTCGGCATCGAGACGGCCGACGTGCCGGCTGTGGTGATCGACGAGACCAGCTGGAACGAGAGCAGCGGGCTCGATCCCAAAGGCAAGAGTCGAAACCTCAACCCCCTCTTCTTGAGCGCCTACGACAACGACAGCGACTCCAACTTTTGCGAAGCAAGCAGCGTGATCGCCAACAGCAAGGACTCTGGCACGCCGGGTGCGGCCAACGACGTCTGTCCCTGAGCGCGACGAGCCTTCAGACTGACCCAAAAGGCGCTACGAACGCGCCGCGGGGTGATGACCACTTCGCGCGCTGACTGCCCTCCTTGTCGATGCCGCGAACTGAGCGCTATCGTGAAGGTAGCCGATGGGCACGACGACGACAGGGTTCGTAGCGGTCGCCTTTGCCGCGCTTTGCGCCGCGACCACCCGCGCTTCTTGCGACAACGAAGAGACGAGATCAGTTGCTCCTGTTGCGCGCCTAGCTTCATCACAGCAAGCGCGCAACATCGTCGAGCGCATTCGGCCGCTACTGCAACCGACCGTTGCCTTGGGGTTTGTGCGGCATGGCCAATGGCTCTTGCCGCGTCTTGCCGATATCCATTTGCGATCCATCTCGCGCCGCGCGCAGGTGTCCTTGGCCACCGAGGCCCACCGGCCATTTCGGGTTCGCGATGTGCAGAGCGGCGTGAGCATCACAGCGCGGCTGCAAGGCGCCAGAGCGACGGAAGGGACAGTCGTCGATGGACTTTTGATCTATCCTGAAGCCATCGCTGGTGGCGGCCATGTGATTCACAACGCCAGCGGCCGCGGCACCGAAGACAGCGTCGTGTTTACAGCCAAGCCCGCGCGCAACGAGCTGCGTTACCAGCTTCGGCTTGCCGCCTCGGTTGGTGGTTTGCGCTTGGTCAGCAACGTGCTCGAGGTGCTGGACGCAAAGGGCCACCCGCGCTTGCGCGTAGCGCCACCTTATGTGGTCGATGCTTCGGGGCTGCGCCGTGACGCCCACACGGCCGTGCTCGATTGCGCCCATGACACCAATCCGGCCCCGCCTTGGCGTCGGCCCTTCGTCAAAGCAAAAAGCGTCTGTACCATCGCCGTCCGCTGGGACGACAACGCGCTGCGCTATCCCTTGCTGGTCGATCCCGTGTGGTCGACCACCGGCGATATGGTTTGGCCACGCACCCAGCACCAATCACTCTTGCTGCCAAGTGGCGACCTGCTCGTCGCTGGTGGCAACTCGAAATACGACGTCGCGGAGATCTACGACGCTGCGACGGGTAGCTGGGCGGCCACCGGCATGATGAGCGCCGGCCGAAACGATTTCACACTCACACTATTGGACTCGGGCAAGGTGTTGGCTGTCGGAGGCGGCGACGGCAAAGCGATTCCACTCGAGCTCTACGACCCGGCCCAAGGCACCTGGGCAACGTCCGCTGCCCCAAACAGCAAGCACTCCTACCACACGGCTACCAAGCTCCAAGACGGCCACGTGCTGATCGTCGGCGATTCCAACATCTTCACCTCGGCTGAGCTGTACGACCCGGTCTCCGACACGTTGAGCCCCGTAGCCGGAGGAGAAGGCTTCCAGTACCACACCGCTACACTACTTGCGTCAGGCAAAGTTCTCCTGGCGGGTAGCGCACCGGGAGTCGCTACCTGTTCGCTCTACGACCCGAGCGGAGGGGGCAGCTTCACGAGTACCGCCTCGATGCAGGACGGCCGCTGTTTGCATACCGCAACCACACTCGCTGACGGACGCGTCCTCGTCGTCGGCGGTCAGATGAGCTCAGCAGACGTGGGGAGTGCTGAAATCTACGACCCAAGCACGGGGCAGTGGAGCACGACTGGGCAGCTCGTGACACCGCGATCGCTCCAAGGCGCCGCGCTTCTCGGCTCTGGCATGGTCCTGATCGCGGGCGGCTTCAGCGGCAGCAAGGGCGTCCCCTTGGCGAGCGCAGAGCTGTTCGATCCAACCAGCGGGCAGTGGGCAAGCACCAGCGCCCTGGCGACAGCCCACAACGGCCCCACCGTGAACCGACTGCTGAGCGGCGAGGTCCTGGTGGCCGGCGGAACTGACCTCTTCGGACAAAAACTGGCCAGCGCCGAGCTCTTTGGGCTGATCGAAGGCCATGGTGCGTGCTCGGTCGACGGCGAGTGCATCAGTCAGTTCTGCGTCGACGGGGTGTGTTGCGACCAAGCTTGCTTACAGCCGTGCCACGCGTGCTCGGCTGCGGCCAAGGGCGCTGGTGTCGACGGCAGCTGTGAGCCTGTGGCCAACGGTCTCGATCCTGACCAGGAGTGTGCCGACTCGGGCTCACCGAGCTGCCAACAGAACGGACATTGCGATGGGGCAGGACAGTGCGCCAGCTACCCGACGCAAGACGGCTGCACGCCCGAGCCATGTACCTCAGCGAAGGATTGCGCGAGCAGTTTTTGCGCCGATGGGATCTGTTGTGATAGCGCCTGCACGAACCAATGCGAGGCGTGCATCTCGGCACGAAAAGGCGGCGGCGTCGAAGGCATCTGTGAGCCGGTAATCGCTGGCAGCGATCCAGACAATGACTGCCCACCTGATCCAGGTCTGCCAGCATCATGCGGCGCAGATGGTCACTGTGACGGTGAAGGCAGCTGCCGGACGCACACCCTCGCTGGTGTGAGCTGCGGCGCGCCCTCTTGCAGCGAGGGATCGCTGACCACGCTCAGCTGCGACGGCGCAGGCAAGTGCGTCTCGAGCACCAACAGTTGCGCGCCGTTCTTGTGCGCCGAGAGCGCTTGCAGCGACGGCTGCGAGACTGACCTCGACTGCACCTCGGCGGCTTGGTGCGATCAAGGAAGCTGCGAGGACAAGCTCGCCGACGGCGCCAGCTGCAAACCGAGCAAGCCCCAAGTCTGCCTGTCCAAAATCTGCACCAACGAGGTGTGCTGTCAACAACCGGACTGCGCGCCCTATCGTTGCGGGCTCGACGGGCTGTGCCTGGATAGTTGCGAATCCTCAGGCGATTGCGTGGCTGGATTTGTGTGCGACGCCCACAGCGTGTGCGTGCAGAAGTACCCCATCGTCGTTCAGGGTGGCTGTACCGTAGGCCCGCCGCCGCGCTCGGATGATTGTGCGCTGCTCATCGCCGCAATCGCGCTTGCGTTGGGCCTGGGCCGGCGTCGCCGTCAGTTGGTTCAGCTGAGCGGCTTCGTCCCCATCTTGGCGCTCTTGTCCTGCACACCTGCGGCTGAGCAACCTGTTGTGGTCGTCACGGCGCCCACTGCACCGGTAATCGACGTCGGAGAGCAAGCGGCTCATGACGCCGGCGTACCGATCTGCAGCAAGGACAGCAAGGCGGATTGCCGAAGACTGTGTCGGGAGGGCAACGCCGAAAGCTGCGCGCGACTGGGCGCCCTGCTTTTGGCCGAAGCGAGTGATTCACAAGCCTATGATCGCGTCCTGAAGCTCTTCCGAAAGGCCTGCGCTGGCGGCTCGGGGAAGGGGTGCAATGGCATTGGCGTCATGCTTCAGCGCGGCGTGGGCGGCATGGGCAAGGATCTGAAGTTGGCTCAACAACGCTACGCCGAGGCTTGCGCCAAAGGCTACGCTGGCGGCTGCTACAATTTGGGCCAGCTCTACCGTACTGGAGCCGTGGGCAAGAAGGACTTGGCCAAGGCGGCGGGCTACTTCGAGCGCGCCTGCGCGGGCAAAGACGGCGACGGTTGCGCAGCCCTCGGCGCGGCGCACTGGGACGGCGCGGGCGTAGAGCAAGATCGCGCTCTTGCCGCAGAGTTCTTCGAGCTCGCTTGCCAAAAGGACATTGCGCGCGGCTGCAACAACCTGGGCATCACTCAACGAGTTGCCAACAGGCTCGAAGAGGCCAAGCGATCATTTGCTCGAGCGTGCAAGCTAGGCAGCGCGCCCGCCTGCCAGCAGTTGGAACAGCTGGCCGGCCAAGCCAAGTGAAGTAGCCAAGCCAAATGAAGTAGCCAAGCCAAGTGAACTAGCCAAGCCAAGTGAAGACCCGCTGCCGATTCTCCTCGAGATGACCCCAATTCGCATCATTGCGCCCTGCCGCTCAACCAAGGTGCAGAACCCATTGTGCAGCGCGGCGTGGTTTTTCGCCAACTCGCTCGGTCTTCGCTGTAGGCTCGGGCCTCAGTCCGCGGGAGGAAGAACGATGGCGCTTCGATACTGGTTGATGTGTTTTGCACTGGCGCTGACATGCGCCGGCTGTGACCAAGGCAAGAGCAACAAGAAGAACGACGTGAAGAAGGAGAGTGCGTCGAAGGATGACGGCAAGGCCGGCTCCGTTTGCAAGAGCGACGGCGACTGCAAGAATGGCTTCTTGTGCGAAGCAAAGGTGTGCGTACCCGAGGTGACGGCGAAGAAGGCGCGCGCCGCTGGCAAGACCGGCAAAGCCTCATCCAACAAGGGAAGCGACAACAGCAAAGCGACGGTGCCCGCGGCTGCTTGTGGGTCGGCGAGCGATATCCCCGCCATCCCCACGACGAGATCCAGCCCGCCCACGCTCGCGGAGTGGGGGAGCGCCTGCAGCGTCAACACGCAAGGCGCCAACTCTCAGGCGCCCGACTGCACCTCGAAGATCAAGCGCGAGTGGCTACAAGTCACCTGCCGCGGCAACATGCTCGGCTACGAGAAAATGGACGGCTTCGGCGTCGAGGGACAGGACTATTTCAAGCAGATCCAGCTCGGGAAATTCGTATCGTTCGTGCTGCGCCTGCGCAAAGGCCAGAGCCAGAAGGTGCGCATGTGCCGCAAGAAAGAGCGCGCATCACTGTTCGTGAGCTGGCCGCCTTCGAGCCCGAAGCCATCCATCGTCGCCGTGGGTCGCGGGCCCAAGTGTGATGGCTCCAAGTGGGGCACGAAGCACTGAGCCGTTCGTACAGCAGGTCCGGCTGAGCCCAATCGTTCAGGGTTCACACTGCGTGGTCCATTCCTCGCAGCTCGCGGGAGTTTCTCCGGCGTAGCTGGTGCCTGACGCGCATTGCCCGCCGTGTCTTGGGTGAAGCTCAGGCCCACCAAGCTGCGCTACCGGCCAAAAAAAGGTGCGACGGCGCGCGTCAAGCGGACTCAAGGAATTGAGCCCACCACACCTTGGGCTCTCCACCGAAACCCACGGGCGCACCTCGCCGTGCGCCCGTGTCGTCGGCCACGCGTCGAATTGCTGAGCAGAGCCTCAGCGAAAGGGAGCTATGTCCTACACCCGTTACCTGTCCTGCATCGGCTCAGCCTGTTTGCTATCCGCTACCCTCGTCGCTTGCGGTGGGAGGTCCGCTGCGGGTCCCCCTGCGCACAACGCCCAGAACGCGACGCTCGGCAAGTCACCCGAGGCGAGCGAATCAGCCAAAGCCAAAACCGAGCAGGTCGCCAAAGGAACAAGCACGCCGTACAAGAAAGCTGAGGCGCTCCAAAGCGAGGGCGACCGCCTCATGATCGAAGCGGGAAAGCTCCACCATGCAGGCAAGTCGGCGCAAGCGTCCCCGAAGTTCAAGCAAGCCCTCGTACACTACGAAGAGTTGATTGCGCTGGTGCCAACGCTGACGAAACGACAGCCCGTCAAGCTGGGCCTGTTGATCAGCGCTTACTACAACAAGGCTGCCATGCTGTCGCTGCAGGGCCGAAAAGCAGAAGCGATCGTGACTTTCGAGCAGGCGCTCTCAGCTGGGTTCGACAACTGGCTGCACATGAGGCGAGACAAGGATCTGGACAACATACGCGGCGAGCGGCTGTTCAAAGATGCTGTTCGGCTGGCGAAGACGGCCCAGAGACTGCGAAGCTTCTATTTGAGGGAGCTGGAGAAGAAGGAGGCGCGCTTCTCCTACGACTTCAACGTGACCAGCATGGCGGGCAAGAAGGTCGCTCTTGCCGACTTGAAAGGCAAGCTCGTCGTCGCGAACGTCTGGCGCCCCGGTAGCATGCCGATCAGCCGCGAGATCCCGCGCTTCGCTGCGCTCAAGAAGATGTTTGGTAACCGTTTGGAGGTCGTCGGCCTCGTTTCGACGGAAGGCAAAGACGAGTCGCAGGTGCGCAAACAACTCAGTGGCGTCAAGAGCAGGAACGGCGTCACATTCCCTATCGCTCTCGTCGAGAACGCAAAAGCCTTCGATTCAATCCCCGACCTGCGCACCTACCCCACCACGTTGTTCATCGACAAGGCCGGCCGTGTTCGCTTCGTCGCCGACGGTGACGTCTCGATGGGGGTGTTGTGGATAATCAATCGGCTCCTCGACCTCGAAGAGCCGCGCTAGGGTCGCTGGATCTGCAGACGGGATCCGCTCGCAGTAGGCCTCGGCTCCTGGCAACCGCAGCGAGCACGCCACACCTGCTCGTCGACTTTGGGATGGGTGCTTCGTCAGCAAAGCGTTACGCTTGCTCATGATGGGCACGAACAACGAGCTCGCCGCAAAAGTGACGGTACGCGCAGCAGTGGGGCTCGGCTTGGCGCTGCTCGCCAGTTGCGCGCTGGTTGGTGGCATCGATGCTGATTACATTCTGCAGGCCGCCGGTGGCTCGGGTGGCAACGTCTCGTCAGGTGGGGGTACTGGGCCAGGGGGCACTGGGCCTGGGGGTACTGGGCCGACCGGTCAAGGCGGCTCCACCAGTAGCGGCATGGGCGGCGGCGGTGCCGGGCAGGGCGCTGCGGGCGGCGGCGGTGCCGGGCAGGGCGCTGCGGGCGGCGGCGGCCAAGGCGCCGGGGGCCAAGGAGCTGGGGGCAAAGGCGCCGGGGGCCAAGGAGCTGGAGGCAAAGGAGCTGGGGGCCAAGGAGGCGGTGGCCAGGGACCAACCTGCGAAAACAAGAGCAAGGACGGCGACGAGACCGACGTCGACTGTGGCGGGAGCTGTCCGCCCTGCGCCGATGGCAAGAGCTGCCTGACCCATTCGGACTGCGTGAGCGAGCGCTGCGCCGCAAGTTGCATCGACTGGGCGCGCGCTTTCAACCCAACCGAAATGGCCGGCGTCCACGGTATCGGGATCTTGGCCGGAGCCATCGTCGCTGCAGGCGACTTCTCTGGCTCGCTGGTGCTGAACAAGAGCTACGCCGCGACCAACGGCGACTGGTTCGTCGCCGCCCTCAACAGCAGCGGGATGTCGTACAAGTGGAGTCACTCGTTCGGTGGTGTTAGCTCCGACATTCTCGATTCGGTGGCCACCAGCAGCAACCGCATCGCGCTGCTCGGCGGCTGCACGAGCATGCTTGCCGGGAAGATTATTGGCCAGGGGGCCATGGGCGATGCTTGCATCGTCGTGCTCGACGGTGCGGGCAATACCGTGTGGGCGACGAGCTTCGACTCGAGCCAGGCCGACTTTGCCACGGCGGCCGTCTTCGATACCAGCGGCGATCTGTACGTGGGCGGTCAAGGCGCTACGTTCGCCGGCTGCGGAGCGGCCGCGTCAAGTATGAGCCCAGATGCTTTCGTCGCCCGTCTCGACGCCGCCAACGGCAATTGCAAGTGGCGTCGCGCCCTTGCCGGGCCTGGCTACGATGGCGTTGGCGCGTTAGCTGTTGATGGCGGCGTGCTCTATGCGATCGGTACCAGTTACGGTGGCTTCGCCATCGATTCGAGTAGCTTCACTGTCCTGGGCTCAGCCGATGCCTACCTAGCCACCTTCAATGCTGCGAATGGATCGGTGACCAAGCTCACCGCCATCGGTGGAGTGGGCTACGACGCTGGGCGCGGCGTGGCCGTAATGGCCAGCGGCGAGCTCGCGCTCGGCCTGTCGCTCGCAGGGAATGTGACCGTTGGTGGCAAGACGGTCCAAGCGACCACGATGGGGGGGGCGCTCGTCGGCTACCAGCCAGCAACCGACAAGACGCTCTGGCATCACGTGGTGGCAGGTGAGAGTGTCGACGCTACCCGCCTCGCGGTCGCTTCCGGGCGTGCAGCCCTTGTCGGCTACTACTCCAAGAGCGCCAAGTTCAACGGCGTGCAGAGCCTGATCACCACTGCAGATTTGAGCGACAAGGCGATCTTCGTCATCAGCAGTGCCGTCGACGGCCAGCAAGAGGAGGCGGCTAGCTTCAACTCGACCGGCGAGGACGTTGGCGCCGCGGTTGCCATCAATCCGAGCTCGGCCAACTTGCTCGTCGGCGGCTGGGCGACGGCATCGCTCATCTTTGGCAACGATACCCTGTTGCCGCCCACGAATTATTCCTACGGGCTGCTGGCCAGTTTGGGAAGCGCTCCGTAGTCGTACGGTCCGACCTATGAGCCCGGTTCGATCTCGCGCATGAAGGCGTCGATGTGACCGGCGCACAGCCGCGGCTTCTCCTCCTGGAAGAAGTGGCCGGCGAACGGGATCACCTCGAAGCGGCAGGCCCCCGCGATATCGTCGTAGAGGCGTCGAGCCCACGACGCGCTCAGCCAGCGGTCCTCCGCGGCCCAAATGACCATCGTAGGTCGGTCGAATTCGCCGAAGCGCTTGGCGGCTTGCTCGGAGTAAGTGCAATCGCCGGCGGCTACGAACCGCCGGAATTGCTCGAAGCGATCGGCGCCGGCGCGGTTGAACTTCAAGTACTCGTCGATGGCGTCGTCCGACATCGCTGATGGATCGTGAACGCCCAGCCGCATTCCAATGCGTGACTTGCCCCACAGCGAAGCGATATCGAGCCGAGGCGACATCGCGGCCAGTCTGTCGAAGGAAAGCAGCCAGCCAAACCGTTTCACGAGCGGCACGGGCCAGTTGTCGTAACAGACGCAGTTGGTGATGATGAAGCGGGCGATGCGCTCGGGATGGTGCACCGCGAGCCATTGCGCAGCGGCGCCACCTTGATCGTGACAAACCAAGGTAAAGCGCTCGAGGCCCAAGTGATCGGCGAGCTCGAGCAGCTTGTCGGCCTGGGCCTGCATGTCATAACGATGCTCGAGTGGCGTCTCGGTGTCGCCGAGGCCCATCAGGTCGGGCGCCACGAGCCGGTAGTCGTCCTGCAGCGCGCGCACCACGTTGCGCCATAGGTAGCTCGAGGTGGGAATGCCGTGGACCAACAGGATTGGCTCCCCGCTGCCGACGTCGCTGTAGGCCACGCGCACCCCAGACAGGTCAGCATGCTTCTTCGGCAGCGGGCGGTCTTTGTCAGCAACCATCGTGCTCCTCCATCCCTACTCGCGCGGCTAGATGAAGAACATCAGTGGCCCGCGACGCGCCGCCTCGTCGTACTCGACGCCGCGGAGCCGATCGAACATCACACCGAGCCGGCGGGCGCCTCGCAGCATTTGGCGAAGGCCGGTCTTGGCGTGGTCGCGCACGTCGTGCT
>CAZRGL010000049.1:0-2662 GCA_964599485.1 uncultured Polyangiaceae bacterium | reverse complement strand
ATACGGGTAGTCGGGGTACTTGGGCGCGGGCTTGTCGTAGATGTACTTGCGATAGGGCTCGTCCACGCTGACGTTGTCTTGGGGGTAGAGCAAGTCCGACAAACGCGCGGCGCCGGACAGACCCAACATCGCCTTCTCCACGGCAATCTGGAACGCTGTCGGCTCGCCACAGAGCTCGTGGTAGCGGCGGCGCAGATCCTTCATGCGCTTGCGCACGATGTTGTTGGGGGCATACAGCTCCATGGCTTTGATCATCGGATAGATGGTCATCGCCTCGCGCTTGCAGAAGATGGCGCGCTCGTCGAAGTACGGGCTTTTGTGGCGATTGGCACGACAGTACGCATAGCCGCGCAGATTGATGTCGATCATGCGCGCGGCGCAGGCGCCCCAGGTCTCGTACAGTTGCCGATAGCCGCGCTCGATGAGCTCCATGATTTCGTGCTCGTTGAAGTTCTTCGGCGCCATCCCGCCGCCCCCGTAGAAGCTGATCTCCTCCCAGCGCACGTCCGGACGAATGCGCCCTTGCTCGCGCATGTTCTTCCACATCGGCGTGGCCGGAAAAGGACACACGCGCGTGAGCTGCTGCAGGGTGGGCTCGAGCGCGATGAAATCCTGCAAGTCCTCTTCGATGTTCGCGCGGTTTTGGAAGTCGAAGCCAACCATCCAAGCGCCGGTGGTCATGATGCCGACGTTGTGCAGGCCGTCGAACATTTCCTTCTGGGTGATCCCCTCCCGTTTCTGGTAGCCGTGACTGGCCGCGAACTTGGACTCGACACCGACGAACACCGCCGAGCAACCAGTGAGCATCATGTCCTCGAAGCTCCATTTGCTCATCGAAGCGATCGAGGCCAGGCAGTAGAAGTTGTAGTAGGCGAGGCCGAGATCGCCGTCCTCGCGAAGCAGCCGACCGAGCTCGCGCATGAACTCTTCGTCGGCGAACGAGTCCTCTTCGATCAAGGTCGCCTGGGGGGTGTCCGGGTTCTCGATCCAGGCGCGCTTGAATTCGCGGTGCACCTGCTCTGGCGTCAGCAGCCGGATGCGTTGCTTGCAAAACATCTCGGTCGTGCCGCAGAAGTCACAGCCCATTGGGCAGCCTACCGAGGCGACCACCGCCGGCGTCACGCCCGGCGGACGGCGGTCGATCATCGGCAATGAGTAGCTCCAGCGCGGCAGATGAGAGTGGAAGGTCGGCCGGCTCGTGTCTTCGCCAAGCAGCTTCCGGAAGTAGCGCATCCCCTCTTCGTGACAGAGATGATCGCACAGCTCGGCCAGCCCCTCCTCGTCCAGCGTTGCCTCGAGCCCTACCGCCCCCCAACCGCCGAGCACGATCTGGCTCGACGGCGCCCGGGCGCGCACCAGCCGACACATCTCGACGAGGTCGTCGACCTGGTTGTGGAACGATGACAGCGCCACATAGTCGTAGCCCTTGTCGATCTCCTCCAAGAAGTCCTCGCGCCTGGGGTACTCGAGGAAGACCGATGGCACGTCGATGTTCTGTGCGATCAGATGCGCGAAGTTCACGTGCAAGTGACCGCGTAGCGAGAAGATGTCGCAGCCCCGACTGAACCGCTGGTTCATCACGTCGGTCGGAGCGGTGTTGAAGTACTGCTCCTGGAATGGACCCCACACGGTAGAAAACAGGACTTTCCTCATTGATACCCCCCCTCGCGCGTTCGACCTGCATCGCTCATGGCTCGCCCGCTTCCGATCCGGTGAGCAGCTTCAGCTCATCGAGCAAGAACTTGGTGTGCAGGGCGCAGATCACCTCGTTGACCGCCGGGATCCCCTTGCGGATGAGCTCGACGATCTGCTCGGCGGAGCGCTCTTCGCCGAGGCGCGTGGCGAACAGGCTTGCCTCCTTGCGCGCCAGCTTCTTCAGCGCCACGACGTGGAAGCCGACATCGTCGAGCGTGGCCATGTCATCTGAGAAGCCAGAGTTGCGCACCTCGGCCATCGCCTTGAGGATCCGGTAGTCGAGCTCGTCGTAGCGCTTGTCGTCACCCTCGCCCCGAGGACTGATCAGCCCCGTCGTCTCCAGCAGCGCAACCTCGGCGTCGCTCAGACTCAGCTGCCGAACAACCGCGGCCGGAACGCTCGCGATGTCGGGCAGCAAATCGTGATATCGGTCGCCAAGTCGGTTTCTGACCTCGAGAACGGTGCTGAGCTCGTGGACGGTCAGCTCGTCGTAGGCTTCGAGCAACGTCTTGATGACCTTGAGCGGTAGAAACTGCTCGTTCTTCAGCTCCTGGATCAGCGCGATCTTCTCGAGGGCACTCTGGTCGTAATAAGCCATGTTCCTCGAGGTCTTCCTGGGATCTCCGAGAAGCCCCTCGTTGATGTAGTGGCGCACCGTCGACACGGGCAGCCTGCTCTTGCGCGCGAGCTGGCCAATCTTGAGCAGCCCCTCCGAAAGTGACATTAGGTAATACGTAACACTTTATACTTTACCTTCCAAGAGCAAACAGCATTGAGGCTGACCAACGAGCGAGCGATGCCCATGAGCAGCTGCTCGAGGCTGACGTCCTACTTGATGGTTGCCCCCATGACGAAATACAGGCCTGGCCCTGTTGTCGGCGGTCCGGGCGGCTGTTGGACGAGCTGCCGATCACGTCGCCATGCGACATTGCCACTTATGGTGTAGTCCACACGAGCGCCGACGAGG
>CAZRGL010000048.1:0-32533 GCA_964599485.1 uncultured Polyangiaceae bacterium | reverse complement strand
GTCCTCGTCGTCTTCGTCGCTGCCGAGAGCAGCTTTGGCAGCTTCGAATAGTCTCCTGACCGGCTGGGTCATGTGGTCTTCCAGGGGCTTCGCCTCGGGGTCGGCCTCAAACGCTGCTCGAAAAGCGGCCTTGGCTTTGGCCACTTGCTTCTTGGCACCATGGACCACACCAATCCCCACATGAATCTTGCCGCGGAGCTTGCCGCTGCATTTCTTGCAGGCCGCGAGCGCCCGTCCGAGCTTCGCGAGCGCGTCATCGAACTTGGAATTCAGGAAGTCCTCGTCGATGGCTTTGTCGTAGAGCTTCATCGCGGTCCGCGACTGCGCCTGGGCCGCTGCGGAAGGAAAGACGAGCGCCGCCAATACAATGGATTTGATGACGATTCTGATGAGGCGAGCGAGCAGGCCGGCTGCGCGAAGCTGCATGTTGATTCCTCCAAGGCGCCGCGCGTCACGCAGCAATTGGGGATGTTGTGGTTGACGAAGGGTCGCTCAGAGCAGTGGCTGGCGGGTGCAGCTTCAGCACGTCTGATCCTTCAGTAGCTACAGGAGCGAAAGCCATGCCAGCGCCGCGAGGCATTGGTTTCACGACGATAGGCGTCCGCAGCTGTAACGTCGGCTGTCCCGCACGACGTCCACGCCACCGTACGGGACACCCCGCCGCATGGCTGGGCTGGGCTGGACAGTGATTCGATTCGCGCTACGCTGAGCCACGATGAAACGCGCGGCCACAATTGTCATTCTGTTGCTCTTTGCTACTGCGGCACAGGCACAAAGCGGACCGAGACAGCGCTTGGCAGAGCTCGACGACAAGCTGAAACAAGACCCAGAGCGAATCGAATGGCTGCTCGAGCGGGCGGCCCTGTACCGCTTGCGGGGCGACTTCGGCGCAGCCCTGGCAGACTTGAACGAGCTGTACGACTTGAAGCCCGAGCTGCCGGAATTGTGCTTACAGCGAGGCTTGGTGCTCTCTCGCCTGGGCTACGCCCACGCAGCAGACCGCGACCTGAGCTGCTACCTCGACCACAGCCCCTTGTCGGTCGAAGCCTTGAGCGCGCGGGGCCATCTGCGCGAGCTGATGGGTCGCTTCAGCCTTGCTCGCGAGGATCACCGGCTGGCTCTGGCCCTCAACCCATCGGTTGCCACCTATCTGGCCGTGGGGCAGCTCGAAGAGCGCACAGGCGAGCCCGATTTGGCCGCACGCTGTTACACCAAAGGCCTAGGCGAGCTGCACGAAGCAGTCGTGCTCAGGCTCGCTTTGAGCCGACTCGAGACGGGCCGTCGCAACTATGGGCGCGCCATCCAGCTGGTCGATCGCTTCATCACCGACCGAGCGTTCCGAGCCGAAGCCTTCCTGCAACGAGCCGAGCTTTATGAGAAGGAAGGCAAGCACGGCCGCGCGGCCGCAGATCGGCTGCGGGCCCTGGCCGAAATCGACCGCGCCCTCGAGCGACGCTTGCCACCGACGCGGAGATTCGTAGGGCCATGGGACGCTGCCACACCTAGCTCCAAGGCTTCCGCCGAGGAGGAGACGGACGCTGCGCCAGACCTCGATCAGGCTCGCGCCTCGCTCCGCCAAGCCCGCAGCGCCTTGGCCGCCGCCCGGCGCTAAGAGCAGAAATAAGGACCCTGATTGCCAATTGCCGCTAAGATTGCGGGGCTACCGCACTCTTGCTTTTCGTTGGAGCTGCTTGCTGTTGGAGCGCCTCATGTCGTCTCGTTCGGTCGTTTTCCGTCTCACTTTCGCCTGCCTGGGTCTGATCCTCACCGCCGCCTTGGCGGCTTCTTGCGGCCGGACCCACCCCGACTGGCTCTTGGACGGTACGTCACCCCAGGAAGCCTGCGGAGACGGGGTCTGCGCCCTCGATGAGAATTGTCAGCTCTGCCAGCCCGATTGCGGGTTCTGCGCCAGCTGCGGCGACGGCGTCTGCGGCGAAGGTGAAACCTGCGGCAACTGCGTCAAAGACTGTGGGGTCTGTGAGACCTGCCCCAACGGCAAGTGCGACAACGGCGAGAACTGCGCTTCGTGCGCTGCCGACTGCGGACAGTGCGAGACCTGCGGTAACGGCTACTGTGACCCGGGATTCGAGACCTGCGACAGCTGCCCGATTGACTGCGGCTTGTGCGAAACCTGCGGCAACAAGGTTTGCGACCCAAACGAGTCGTGCTCGTCTTGCCCAGGCGACTGCGGCGTGTGCGAGTTGTGCGGAGACGGGGACTGCAAGGATCCGGAGGACTGCCTGAGCTGCGCGCCCGACTGCGGAGCCTGTGAGACCTGCGGTAACAACAACTGCGACTCGTTGACTGAGGACTGTTTCACTTGCCCCGACGACTGCGGCGCATGCCCGAATTGTGGCGACGGCCTATGTAACAACAACGAGACCTGCGCCTCCTGCAAGACCGACTGCGGCGTCTGCTCGGTGTGCCCGAACCAGGTATGCGAGCCGTACGAGACCTGCGCCATCTGCCCCCAGGATTGCGGCCAATGCGAGACCATGGGCTGTTTAGAGATCGTCTCCTGCGCCTTCGGTTGCATCAACCTCGGCAAAAACCCGCCGGAGTTCAGCGTGACCTGCGTGGCCAACTGCGTAGCCCTCGGCTGCTCCGACGTGCAATTCTTCGTCGATCAGGTGCTTTCCTGCGCGGTGGGCGTGTTGCCCATCTGCGGCGGTGACTTCGGCTGCATCCAGCAGCAATGCGACTCCGAGATGGCCGCCTGCATCGGCGCCACCTGCCCGCCGTAACCTACTGGCGGCCAGCGACTCCCTCAATCGCCCTAGCTGTGAGCTGGGTCACTTGACAATCGCCCAAGAAGCCCCAAACTACAGGCGTCATTTGACCCGCGTTCAGATAATGACCGCCGGTCACCTCAGTAATATCGAGGGCTTGTGTCGGTTTCGTCCAGGCGACAGAGGGAGCGAGAGGAGCGGCAGGACCTAATCCTGAGCGCCGCCGAGCGCGTTTTTCACACCAAGGGTCTCGACTTGGCAACCATGGAAGATGTCGCCGACGAGGCGCAGCTCGGCAAGGGCACGCTCTACCTCTACTTCCGCAACAAGGAGGAGCTGCTCATGGGCCTCGTGGCCCGGCGGCAGCAGGAGCTGATCGCCCGCTACGGGCGGGTGCAGGCCGCTGCCCACGAGGCGGGCATCGACATGGTGCGAGCGCTGTTGGTCGCCTATGGCGAGCACATGGCCACGCCCATTCAACACTTGAAGATGGCGCTGTCACGATGGGCAAGCGGGGTACCGCTCAACGTCGACAACCCGGGTGGCGCCAAGCTACACGGCCACGCACTGAAACTATTTGGCACCCTTGCCGCAGCCATCGAGGGCGGCCAAACCGATGGCAGCATCCGCGCCGACTACGACGCCAGGCGCCTCGCTGTTCAGCTCTGGTCCAGTGTCAACGGGGCACTGCTGCTGCGGCTGCAACATGCCTGCATGCCAGCGCACGAGCCACTGATGCCTGCTGTGCCCAACTTGAGCGACATGGTCGATCTGATGTTGGATGCCGTGCGGCCACGTCAAACCGCCCAGGAGCGCCCATCATGAGCTGGCACGGCTTAGCTTTGTTGCGACTGGGCGCCGCTGCGATGTTGGGGCTGTGGTGTGGCGGCTGCTTGATGCACGACGTGGACAAGAGCCCCAAGCCGCCCGTGACCTTGCCCGGCAGCTTCGGTGATGGCTCCGTCGACGAAGCGGACCACGGTCGTTGGTGGACGCAGTTCGGCGATGCGGATCTCGATCGTTTGGTGGACCAAGCGCTCGAGCGCAACCTCAAGCTCAAGCAAGCCTGGGCACGCCTAGATCAGGCCAAAGCGATGGCGCGCGCTTCGCTGGCGGGGCTCTTTCCCAACATCGACGCAAGCTTGCAAGCCGGACGCTCGAAGAGCCCGTCGCGGGTGATGGATTTGGGCCCGCCGGTAGGCGAGCAGACCATCGCGGGCAGCGAGAGCAACAGCTTCTCGGCGTCCTTGCCGCTCAGTTACGAGATCGACGTCTGGGGACGTGTGCGCTCGGGGATCTTCGCAGCCGATCAGGACGTGCTCGCTTTTCGTGCCGACATCGAGACGGCCGCCATCACCATCGCGGCCAATGTCACTGAGCGTTGGTTCGATGTGGTCGAGCAGCGGGCCACCCGCCGCCTGTTGAAACAACAGCTGCGCACCAACGCACGCTTCGTCGAGCTGGTAGCCCTACAGTTTCAGCAAGGGCTCGGAGCGCTGAGCGACGTCTACCAACAACGCCAACAAGTGCAGCTGCTGCAAGCGCAACTGCTGGGTACTCAAACGCGCGAGCGCCTCGCCGAGCAACAACTCGCGCTGCTCGTAGGGCAGCCACCTGGCAAGATTGCCAGCCCGCAGCGCAGCGGCCTGCCGAACCCCTTGCCGCTACCCAAGACTGGTGTTCCGGCCAGCTTGCTGAAACGAAGACCTGACTTGCGCGCGGCGCAGCATCGTGTCGTCGCCGCTGATTACCGCGTCGGACAAGCCATCGCCGCCCGCTTTCCCACCTTTGGCCTTTCGGGCAGTCTCGGCTTCAGCGCCACGCAGTTGAGCAGCTTCTTCGAATCGGTGGTGTGGAGCTTCGTGGGCTCCATCAGCGCCTCGGTCTGGGACGGCGGACGGCGCGGCGCGGAGGTCAAACGAAGCAAGGCCGTCGTCGACGAGCGCTTGGCCGCATACGGAGATGCGCTGTTGACGGCTTTGTTCGAGGTCGAGAGCTCGTTGGTGCAAGAGAAGCAGCAACGAAAGCACATCGTCATCCTCGAGCAGCTCGTCGGCACGGCCCGTCGCACCTTCGCCGCAGCGCGCCTGCGGTTCGAAGCCGGTACTGCGGGCAGCTACTTGCCCACCCTGACGGCGCTTCGCTCGCTGCAACAAGCCGAGCAGAGCTTGCTCGCCGCCCGCCGACAGCTTCTCTCGCACCGCGTTCAGCTCTACCGCGCGCTGGGCAGCCGCTGGACCGCCGAGCTGAAGCGCCCCAAAGACGACAACCCACAAGACGACGACAGCAAGGAAGGCAAGGAGGCTTCATGAGCCAAATGCCCCAAGTTAGCCAAACGCCGGACAGCGAGCAGCCGGACACAAGAGAGCGTAGCGGCCTACCATTCTGGGCCACGAGCTTGTTGGTCCTGTCGTTTGTCGTGGTTGCAGTCGGCGGCGCCGTGGCGCTCGTCAAGGCGCGACGTAAGCCAACCAAAGCGCCTGAGTCGGCAACGCTCGTTGCTGTGGAGGTGACGCCCATCAAAGTGGGGCGCAGGGCCTTGAGCATGCGGCTTCAGGGCACAGTGAGGGCAGCGCGCAAGCTCGTGGTGATGCCCGAGGTGGGCGGCCGCATCGTGTGGCATGCGCCACAATTGGTGGTCGGCGGTTTGGTCAAGAAAGGTCAGCCGTTGGTGCGCATCGATGCGCGTGACTATCAACTGGCGGCGCGACAACTTGCCGCACAGGTCGCCACCCAAAAACTGGCGCTCGACGTGGAGCGGGCCCGCAGCAAGGTCGCCGCCCGGGAATGGGAGCTGTTCAAGCGGGACCAAAAAGAGCTGTCCGGATCGACCTCCAATGGCGGGACGACTGCGAGCCCTTCTCTGGCGCTGCGCGAGCCGCACATGAAGAGCGCCAAGGTCGCCCTGCGCTCGGCCAAGAGCGGGCTGGCCAAGGCAAAGCTGGCGCTCAGTCGCACGGTGCTCACAGCGCCATTCAACGCTTTTGTGCAGCTCGAGAACGTGGAGATCGGGCAGCTGGTGGGGCCACAATCGCAGCTGGCAGGACTGGTCGGAACCGACACCTTCTGGGTGCAGATCTCCATCCCGATCGACAAGCTCGGCTATGTGCAGCTGCCCAGCGCTGGAAAGCGTGGCTCGGCGGCGCGGGTTTGGATGACCGCGGGACGTGATCGCATCGAACGCGAGGGTAGAGTGCTGCGTTTGCTCGGCGATCTCGATCCGGTTGGTCGCATGGCCCGGCTGCTGGTGGAGGTGCGCGATCCTTTCGGTACGGCCAACAAACAGAAGACCGCATCGAGCAGCGCGCTTCCCTTGCTGCTCGGCTCCTTCGTGCAAGTGGAGCTCGAAGGTGAGCTGGTTGATGGGGTCGTCGAGCTGCCGCGGCGGGCGCTGCGGCCGGGCGACGAGTTGTTCTTGATCGACGAAAAGGACCAGTTGGTCATCAAGAAGGTCGAGGTGCTCTGGGGCACGCAACACACCGTGCTGATCCGTGGCGCCCTCAAGAGCGGTGAGCGTTTGGTAACCAGCGCCCTGGCCGTGCCAGTGGCAGGAATGAAGCTGAGGGTCAACAAGCCTGAAGCCGCCAAGTCTGCCGCCAAACCCAACGCGCCAGCCTCGGCGACGGCCATCGAAAAGAGGTAGGTAGGCCATGACGCTCGAGCGCGACCAACCTCCGATGAGCGACCCTTTTCCCGCGCGTTCCGGCAAAGGGCCGCTGGCTTGGATGGCAAGAAACTCGGTCGCGGCCAACCTGCTGATGTTCGGGCTCATCTTCGGTGGTCTGCTCTTCGCGTATCGAATCAAGCAAGAGGTCTTCCCCGAGTTCGAGCTCGATATCGTTCTGGTCCAAGTCGCCTATCCAGGCGCCAGCCCCGAGGAAGTAGAGCGGGGCGTCACAGCCACCATCGAGGAAGGCATTCGAGGCATCGACGGCATCAAGGAGGTCAGCTCGACCAGTGCCGAAGGTGGCGCCTCGGTGGTCGCAGAGCTGCTCTTGGGTGCACCCACCGATCGGGTGCTCGCCGACGTCAAAGCTGCGGTCGATCGCATCACCACCTTCCCCCAGGACGTCGAGCGGCCCGTCACGAGTCTCATCGCGTTGCGCCATCAAGTGGTGTCCTTGGTGCTTTATGGCGATGTGCCCGAAAAAACGCTGCGCGCCTTGGCCGAGCAGACGCGCGACCAGTTGCTTCAGGACAAGCGCATCAGCACCGTCGAGCTCGCGGGCGTGCGCCCGCTGGAAATCAGCGTCGAAGTGCCACGTGAGAAACTGCGCGCCTACGGCTTGACCTTGCCTCGGGTGGCCGCCGCAATTCGAGCCGCCAACGTGGAGGTACCCGCCGGCGGCATCAAGACCGACCGCGGTGAGATCTTGCTTCGCACGGCCGAACGGCGCGACTTCGGGGCCGAGTTTCGCGACATCGTGGTGCTATCCAAACCCGATGGTACCGAGGTCAAGCTATCGGACATCGCAACCATCAAAGACGACTTTCGTGAGACCGACCAAGAGGCGCAGTTCAACGGCAAAGCTGCCGCCATGGTCAGCGCGTTCCGCATCGGTGAAGAGACCCCCATCGAGGTGTCGGACGCGGTCAAGGAGTACATCAAGAACCACGAGTCGAGCTTACCGCCCGGCGTGAAGGTGTCATTGTGGAACGATCGGTCCGAGATGTATCGGCAGCGCATCGATCTGCTCATGCGCAATGCCTATCTCGGCCTGGCCCTGGTGCTGATGTCGCTGGGCTTGTTCCTCGAAATCCGCCTGGCCTTCTGGGTGACCCTCGGCATCCCGATTTCCTTCTTGGGCGCACTGCTGTTCTTGCCAGCGTGGAACGTGTCGATCAACATGATCTCGCTGTTCGCCTTCATCGTGACGCTGGGCATCGTGGTCGACGACGCGATCGTGGTCGGGGAGGCGATCCACAAGCGCAAACGAGACGGGTTGCCCGCCGCCCAAGCCGCCGTCGCCGGTGCGCGCGACGTCGCCATGCCGGTGACCTTCAGCGTGCTGACCACCGTGGTGATGTTCTCACCTTTACTCTTCGTGCCTGGCACGATGGGCAAGTTCTTCAGGGTCATCCCCATCGTGGTCATCATGGTGCTGATGATCTCGCTGGTGGAGAGCTTGCTGGTGCTGCCGGCTCACCTCGCCCACGAAAATCACTTCGCGAAGATCGGGCGACGAATGCTCACTCTGGTGCTGGGCGAACGCGGCGGTCCGTTGGGCTGGATCTATCGCCAACAACAAAGCTTCAGTGACGGGTTCGAGAAGTTCATCGCCAATCGCTTCGCGCCATTCTTGAGGTTTGTCGTTCGCAACCGCTACGTGGCATGGGCCGTCGGCTTCTGTATATTGATGCTGACCGGTGGCTACATCGCCGGTTGCCACATCAACTACACCTTCATGCCGAAGATCCAGATGGATGTGGTCTTTGCGCAGCTCGAGATGCCTTACGGCACGCCGGTGACGACCAGCAAGAAGCACCTCAGCACGATGGTGACCGCAGCCCGCGAGGTGATGGAGAGCGCTGGCGGAGAGGCCAAGCTCAGTCGGGGCATGTTCTCGCAAGTAGGGGCCGCGAACTTCGCCGGCATGGGCCGGCGCATCGGAGGCTCGAGCGGCTCTCATGTTGCTGAGGTGGCTGTCTTCATGGTGCCGATGGATAAGCGCACCATTACAGCCAAAGCGTTCACTGAACAGTGGCGCGCCAAGATCGGCGACATCCCGGGCGCCGACAGCCTCAAGTTCCGCTTCACCACGGGGGCGTCTGCTTCAGCGCCCATCAGCTTGCGCCTGAGCCACCGCGACGTGCCCACGCTCGAGCGGGCAGCCGCCGCGCTGGCGGCGCGTCTCCGAAGCTTCGACGGGGTCATGTACGGCGACGACGGTGTCACCCTGGGCAAGGTGCAGCTCGACTTCGAGCTCAAGCCGGAAGCGCGCTCTCTGGGCATCACCGAGACCGATCTCGCACGACAGGTTCGAGCCGCCTTCTGGGGAGCGGAGGCCTCACGCCAGCAGCGCGGACGCGACGAAGTGCGCCTCTACGTGCGCTTGCCCAAAGCGCAGCGCCGCAGCATGCACGATCTCGAGGAGCTGCTGATCCAGACGCCCGCAGGCGGAGAAATCCCTCTGGCCCGAGCGGCCACGATCACCCGTGGTCGTGCCTACACCCAAATCCGACGGGAGGACGGCCGGCGCACCATCACCGTCGAAGGTGACGTCGAGGAGGGCAAAGCCAACGCCAACAAGGTCATGGCTGAGCTCAAGAAGGACGTGCTTCCCAAGCTGATGCGCGACTACCGGGGACTGACCTGGTCGCTAGGCGGCCAGCAACGCCAACAGGCCGACTCGATGGGCTCGCTCGCCATTGGTTTTCTGTTGGCGCTAATCGGCATGTTCGCCCTCATCGCGATACCGCTCAAGAGCTACATCCAACCCTTCATCATCATGAGCGCCATTCCTTTTGGCATGGTGGGGGCGCTCGGCGGCCACTTGATCATGGGCTACGACCTGAGCTTGCTCAGCATCATGGGGCTGGTGGCCCTGTCGGGGGTGGTCGTCAACGACTCGCTGGTTCTGCTCACGGCCGTCAATGGCTTCCGCGCTCAAGGCATGAGCGCGTTCGAAGCGGTCATTGCGGGAGGAGCCCGCCGCTTCCGACCCATACTATTGACTTCGCTGACGACCTTCCTTGGCCTGGCGCCCATGATCTTCGAGTCCTCGCTGCAAGCACGCTTTCTGATCCCAATGGCGCTCAGTCTCGGTTTCGGTATCCTGTTTTCCACCTTCGTCATTCTCTTGCTCGTACCCAGCTTGTACATGGTGGTCGAAGATCTCCGAAAAACGGGCCGCTGGCTCGGCCTCTCCGAAGCGGCCAAGCCCGACGTCAGCGTCTACGTACCCAAGTCAGCTGGGGAGTGACCTTGCGGTCATGCCGCGTAGCTCCGCTTGGCGCTCTTTAGTATGGTCTCGGCCATGTCAGAGAAGACAGCGGATCCGCATAGCTTGACAACAACCGGCGGCGGTCGACTGGCCTGGCATGCTTGGGGGCCGAAAGACGGATCACCCGTGATGTACTTCCACGGATTACCCGGCTCACGTCTGCAGCGTCACCCGGACGAGGAGTTGTTGCACCGTGGCGGGGTGCGTTTGGTCACCATCGACCGACCTGGAGCGGGTCGCTCTTCGCTGCAGGAGGGACGCACGCTGGCTGACTGGTCCTCGACCATCGCCACCTTGGCTGACGAGCTCGGGTGGGAACGCTTTGCCATCTTGGGCTGGTCCGGCGGCGGCCCCCATGCCCTCGCATGCGCCCATGGGTTGCCTGATCGAGTCACCCGTGTCGGACTATTGGCAGCACCAGAGGCCATGACTGACGAGGCCAAAATGGAGGGTGTTGCGCCCGGCGGGCGGCGACTGTTCAAGCTCGCGCGCAAACGCTCATTGTGGCTTGGCGTCATGCTCTGGCTCATGTCGAAAGGTGCGCGACGCGATCCGGACAGTGTCCTGACCCGCATGGAGGCCGAGCTGCACGCATCGGATCAAGAAGTCATCCGACGCCCGGATGTGCGGGAGATGCTGCAGCAGGATCTGCGCGCCACCTTCGCCCAGGGGCACACCGGCTTCGCCATCGAGGCCCGGTTGCACACTGGAGCATGGGATTTCGCAGCCGAAGAGATCACCCAGAGCGTGCATATCTGGCATGGGGACGAGGACAACAACGTCCCATTCGCCATGGGTGAGCGGTTGGCGGCGCGGCTTCCTGGTGCACAGCTTCACGAGTGCCGAGGCATGGGCCATTTCGGGGTCTTGATCGACCGCTGGAGCGAAGCGCTCCAAGTCCTCACGAGCTAGCTCGTGTCTGGCCCCAAAAGGGCGCAACAGAACCCCAAAACCGCCTCGCGGAAGAAGGGGTTTTGGGCCGGACCGTAGTCCCTCGAGCCAATCGAGGGCCGCCGCAACATCGCCTCGCTCCGATTGCGCTATCCCGCCGCGCGCTATGCTCTTGCTCGGCGCTGTTGCGTTGCGACAAGGTTGCGGCATACTGCAGCCACTCATGAGCCCTCCAACCAAACCAGCAACGCGCCGATCCCCGCGAACCGCAGCCGCCTCCAACCCCACCGTTGCGACCATTTGCGGGGTGTTGGAGCAGATTGCGCCCACGCGCATGGCGCAATCCTGGGACAACGTGGGCTTGCTCGCTGGCAACCTCAGCGCCCATGTGGGCCGCCTGATGTTGTGCATCGACTTGATGCCCGCTGTGGTCACCGAGACGATCCGCAAACGCTGTGAGCTGGTGGTGGCCTACCACCCACCGATCTTCAAGCCCATCGATCGCTTGGTGGCCCCCAGCGACAAGATGGAGGCGGGCGTGCTGCGCTGTGTCTCTCGCGGCGTGGCGGTCTACTCGCCCCACACCGCGCTCGACACGGCAAAAGGAGGGGCCAATGACGTGCTCGCGCGCCTCAGTGACGTCATCAACCCCAAACCGCTGCAGCGCGACATCGTCGAGTCCGGCGAAAGCAAAATCGTCGTGCAGGTTGCGCCTGAGCTCGTCAACGAGGTCAGCCATGCCATGTTTCGCGCCGGAGCGGGACGCGGCCCCGAACAGACTGCGCGCAGTTTTCGGGTGCCGGGCAGCGGCACGACGCAGGCAAGCAGCACAGTTCGTGGCTCCTACCAGAAAGCGCCGATCGAACGCAGCAATGAGTACCGCATCGAGATGACTTGCCCGCGCCATGCGCTTGCCCAAGTCGTCGATGCCATCCACCAAGCGCATCGCCAACAAGTCCCGCGCTTCGTCGTTCAGCCACTCGCCCGCGTCGAGCAGTTGGGTATTGGCCGAATCGGGCCACTCAAGCAACCAATCAGCTTGCTCAAGCTCACCCGCAAATTGAAGCGCCGCACCGGTGCATCCTGTGTGTCAATCGTTGGCGATCCCGAACGCACACTGCGTCGCGCCATCATCGTGGTCGGCGCCGCAGGAAGCTTGCCCTTTTCGACCAAGCTCACCCGAAACGACGTCATCATCACCGGCGAGATACGCCACCATGATGCGCTGCAGATCCAACGAGTCGGCTGCAGCGCCATAGCGC
This sequence comes from uncultured Polyangiaceae bacterium, assembly GCA_964599485.1. GTDB lineage: Bacteria > Myxococcota_A > Polyangia > Polyangiales > Polyangiaceae > JAPYTK01. The sequence goes on along the minus strand of CAZRGL010000048.1, from coordinate 20,707 downwards.
TATCGCATTGGTCGAGCGAACGACCGGCGCTGGCCGCACTGGCCGTCAAGCTCAAGACCTCACTGCCCAACGTCAGAGTTCTGTTGAGCGAGCGCGACAGCGAGCCGTTCACTCGCGTCTAGAACGCGTGCTCACGCGTAGGTGCTGACGCGCGTGCCGCGACCATCACCGGCAGCCCGGGGTGGCGCGTCGACCGCAGAGTCGATGAGCTTGAGCGCTTGCTGGCCTTGCAGACGAGTGCTTTGCAGGGACTTCTTTGCTACCGCCACCGATGCGGTATCCACGGTCGCCTGGTGTTGCATTGCTGAAATCGCTCCGAAGCTCATCGTTCATGAGAACGGCTGTTTTATTAAAAACTTTAGGACAAAAATGGCAGTCGGCTCGAAAAGCGTGTTCCGTTAGTCGATTCCGAGCACTGCTTTGGCGTTTTCAGAAGCAATCCCGCGGGCTGTGGCGGGTTCGAGCTGCGACAGAACGTTGAGGAAATAGGGCACGGTATGCGTCGTGAGGATCTCTTCGCGGCCAGGCGGGCCAACGTCGCTGCCAAACATGAAGCGCGTCGGATGGTCTTCGAATAGCTTGCGCCACGATTCCTTGATCGGATCGTCGAGCTCCGTCTCGGTGTCGTTGGTGTCCGTTAACCGCTGCTCTTCGATGGGAAAGCCGCGTTCGTAGTACGGGGTTCGGCAAGCAAGATCGGCGTAGAGGTTCGGGTATTTGTCCATCAACGCCCGCACGTCCTTGGCTTGCGCGTCACCAGCGTGCGACCAGATGAAGACCGTGGACAGGCCTTCTTTCTCGGCGGCAGCAAGAGCTACCTCGAGCGTTGCCACGCCGTCGATATGAACGTTGACGGGAATGCCCGCCCCGTCAGCGAGCTTGTAGACCTCGACGAAGTTGGGCGCGTCGCCAGGATAGTCCGTCTCCACCGGCGGCTTGCCGCTCGGAAAGTGCTTGATCGGCATCTCACCAATCCCCCGCGCGCCCGCTTTGATGGCGGCCTCGACTTTGTCGATCTCGCCAGCGTTGGTGTAGAGCTTGTCGACATTGGGAAAGTAGAAGGGGTGGGCGTAGTCGGGGTTGCCATCGGCGAATACGGGACCGAGGACCGCCATCCCGATGAACCCAGCTTTCTTGCCGAGCGCTACGATCTGCTCTTCGGTCTTGTTCGGCATGACATGAATGTGGGCGTCGAACAGCTCGAGCGACGGCGCGCCGCTACTCGACGCGCTCGTCGTGGTCGTCGTGCTCGTTGCGGTCGTCGTGCCACCAGTAGCGTCACCATCATCGACGCCGCCACACGCTGCCGCCATCGACAACACGGCGAGCGTCAAACTTCGCTCGAGTAGGGTCGTTTGCACCTTTTGGCTCCTTGCTTGGGTCTAGGCTGGAAGGGGTTCAGTGCTCGGTAAGACGGTGGCAATCCAGCACTGTCGCAACCTTGCCGATCATTTTGAAATACGGGCGGCGTGCAGAGAGGCGCCTTACATTGTTGGCTGATGCCGAGCGGACTGCGTGTCAAATTCGTTGTTGCAGCCATTGTTTCGGTGCTGCTACACGCAGCGCCGGTGGCCGTGCCAGCGATGGTGCGCGCGCTCAGCCAACGGGCACGAGTGGTCGATAGCGCAGCACCAACGTCCACCGCCTCTGCGAGCAGTCACTCGCACCTGCCCCCACCGGTGCAGAAGCCATCCGAACAAGCCACTACGGCGGCTCGTATGAGGCTCATCGCGTGGGGCCGCGAGCACCGCAAGGCCGGCACCCTACAGCTGGGCGAATTCTTGCTGCGTGCTGCTGACATCGATGCCGCGGCGCTCGGCAATGAGCTCGATCTGGCTGAAGCACGCAAACGCTATCAGGCTGGCGTGACGAAGTTCGAACGAGCCATCATCACCGAAGACGTTGGCACCGCGTTTCAGCGTGCCTTCGGACATCTTCACTATCAGAGCATCGGCGGGAGCATGGCAGACGCGCTCATCGAGGGCGGCGGGGCCTGCGAGCAGATCGCCCACTTGGGCGCGGCAACGTTATACGACGCCGGATTGAAGAATAGCGCTTTCGTGCAGTACTACGGTGGCGGCGTCGGCCATCTCGCGCCGATCTATCTCTACGGCAGCGAAGCCTATGACCTGATGGGGCGCGATCTGGCCAAGCCAGGCGGGATCCGGTTGCCCGCTGCAGAGCTCATCGAGGTGTATGCGCGCGCGCACGGGCTCGGCACGGGCCCAAAGCACCGCGGCGACGAGGGCTGGTCGGACGGGCGCGCTACATTTGCTGGTGGCTATCCGCCCAACGACGATGCCTACTCGACAGTCGTGCCGATCTTTGCCAGCAGCGCTTTTGGCTCAGCGTTTGGTGGTCATTCCGTCGACGACACGCGCGAAACAGGCTGGTACTGCCCGCTCTACAGGTATCGCGAGTTGAGGCCATGGACCGCAGCGGTGCTGTCGACAGCGCATCAACCCTACGAAATCGAGCTGCGCGAGACTCCCACCGATCATGCTCTTGCCTTGACGGCCTATCACCTCGCGCGACTGGAGCAACGACTGCCTAAGCTCGAGGGCGTGGACGAGCTGTTAGCGCTCGCCTGCGTCAGCCGCACCTATGAGAGCCTCGCGGTGGACTTCGTGTTGGCAAACAAGATGCCCATCAGTCGTATTGCATCGAAACGAGCAATCAGCGTGCGCGATCGCGCGAGCAAACGATTCCGGGATTTCGAATGGACCGACAAGACACGTCTGGAGCTGATGTCGAGCTACCACAACTGGCTACTCATGATGCTTCCGGACGGCAGGAAATTGCTGCTCGATGTGGCCAAGCAATTGGCGCCGGAACAGTTCTATCGATGGAGCCACATGCTGGTCTGGTTGCTGCGCGACGACAGCACTCGATCAGGCGCGATCGCGCTCGTCACTTCCCTACCCCCGATTCGACAAATGATGCTCGTGTTGACCTACGGTGGCCGCTTCGGAAACATCACTCCGGAGGATTGGCCCGAGGGGAGTGACCTTCGCAAAGCCGCACGCGCGCTGTCGAGCAAGCCGGTGTTGAATTTCTTCACGACCAACCCGCAGCCCGGGCGCGAATTCGATCACGAGCGCTTCAGCTCACTACTCCTGGAAGCTGGGTTTCCGAAATCGTGGCTTGATGATTTGCTCACCATGTCCGGTAAGAACGAGACGCGCTAAGAGGGTGCGAGCAAGAGCCCTACGCCCTCCTGGAGCCGCGGCGACGGACGGCTGCCAGCATCAGCATCAGCATCGTGGCGAGCGGCACGGTCGTCGGACTTCGACCTGCTGGAGTGCGGCAGCCGCACCCGGAGTCGATCGTCTGGGCAGCAGTGGCCGTCGTCGCGCCCCCGCCCCCCCGCCGGCTGACCCACCCATGCCACTGGTGCTGCTGGAGCTGCTCGAGGAGGCACCGCCAGTTCCCGAGCTGCTGGCTGCTCCTGCGCTGCCACCATTGCCGCCATTGCCCATGGGCTCGCAGGCGTCTCCAATGCCATCCTTGTCTGTATCCTCCTGACCTGGATTGGCGTCGTTCGGACAGTTGTCGCAGACGTCGCCCACCCCGTCACTGTCCGCATCTTCCTGGCCCGCGTTGACGTCGGCGGAGCAGTTGTCACAGGCGTCTCCAAAACCATCGGCATCAGCATCCTCTTGGCCAGGATCCGCGGCAGCGGGGCAAATGTCGCACACGTCGCCGAGACCGTCGGCGTCGGTGTCGGTGTTGGACATGTCGGCCACCGTGCGACAGGTGTCGATGTCGTCGAGCACCCCGTCGTCATCGCTATCGGTATCCCTGAAATCAGGTATTCCGTCGTTGTCGTGGTGCTTGTTGCCTTCTTCGAGGTCGGGCACGCCATCGTTGTCGCTGTCCGAGTCGCGAACATCGGGCGTGCCGTCCTTGTCGGTATCGGGCGGCGGTTCCAGGATCTCGCCGGCCTCGAGGTTGTCGATGATGCCGTCGGCATCACTGTCCAAATCGTCGTAGTCTGGGGTGCCGTCCTTGTCGGTGTCGATTGGTGGCGTGTTGGGATCGGTATCGCCGGCTTCGTCGAGATCGAGAATGCCGTCGCCGTCATTGTCGCCATCGAGCACATCGGGGCGACCGTCGTTGTCTGTGTCAGGGGCCATGCCTTGGCCATCCGCGATCTCTTGGGCGTCAGGGATCGGATCGTGAGCGGTAGCCGCCACCCATGCGAACACGTTGCGCAGCAGCACGTCGTTGTTGTTGCCCTTCGAGAGCTTCTTGGCGCCGCATCCGCTGTAGCCCTTGTCAGCAAAGATCTCTTCATCGCCGAACGAGACAGCCCGCGCAGCCCCGGGGCTGGCGATCGCCAAATCGAGCATCGCCGCGTTAGCCCCAATGTCGTTATTCGAAAGCAACACGGCGTTGCTGTCCATGGTGGCCAAATTGAACGCGCAGTTGTAACCCGTGCCGATCGGGCTCGAGACCGTTCCGAAGGGCCCTTTCATCACGGGCGTCTGAGCGCCAGCGGCAGTGATGGCCGCCGTGCTATCACCGACACACTGACCCTTGTCTGCGAAGAACGTCAGGGCGCTGTTCTGAAATGATACGAAACCCACACCCCCGCGCGCGTAGGCTTTGAAGACCTTGAGCCCAATCCAGTCGACGGGCAGCTTGACGGGGTTGAGCACCAGAATGTCGGCGCCGTCCAGAGCTTTCGGGTCCATGCTGTCGAAGGCCGGCCCAAAGGTGAAGGTCTTGTTGACGACACCGTTGGGGCCGAAGTTCGACGAGTCGAGCAGAGATGCCCTGGCGACCTGATACCAACCGCCGCTGTCGAAGCTCCAGTTCAGTGAGCCCGGAGCGCAGTGCAAGCTCAACGTCTCGGATGGTGCGCGCAGCACGAGCGCCTGGGCTGGAGCAGGACCGACCAGCAGCGAAACGCAAACACAAGCAAGGCCCAGCACGATTTTCTTCCGAGGACACGACATGATCGGGCAGCATATCATCGCCAGCGCAACAATCCTGCTTGGCCTGGGCCACGCTGAAGCTGAGGCGTTATGATTTGGTTGTGCGAAGCGATGGGACAACGGGCACGCTCGTTGGCATGTGGATGATCGCTGCTAGTGCTGCCTGCGCTGCCAGCAACCCAGCAGAGCCGCCACCACCACCACGCCTCACAGCCCTCCCGCAACCAACTGCTGACGCCGCGGCGACTGGCCGTACTGCGTCGACAGCGCCAGCAACGAGCGCCACCGCGGTCAAGACCAGCAGCGCTGGCACGGGCTCAGTGACTACAGCAACCACTTCGACGAGCGCAACCGTCGCCGCCACACCAACGGCCTCGCCTCACGAAGGCAAGACGCGGTGCTTTCGCGCCACGAGCTCCTGCGGCGCCAAGGGCCTCAAAGGAATGACCGAAGCCGAGATCCGCTATCGCTACGGCACGCCGGGCAAACAAGAGGGCAGCGTCTGGCGCTACAACCTGCCCCGCCATTGCTCGGATTGGCGGGACAGGTTGACGGTGCACTTCAAGAAGGGCCGGGTCATCAAGGCAACAGCCGAGACCTACTACTCGGGCGACCACTGCGACTTCGAGCCCTGACCGGGGCGGGACCGCATTGGGCTAGCGGCGTCCGCCACGATTCTTGTCTTGTTTGAGACGATCGGCCTCGACAAGGGCGCGGCGGAGAAGGAATTCTACTTGGGCGTTCAGACTGCGCAGGTCGTCATCTGCCCAGCGTTTGAGCGCGTCATGGATCCTTGGATCCAGGCGCACCAGGAAGGCCTTACGGTTGGCCACCGCTTGCCTTCCTTTTCGGTATTGAGGTGCTCATTGCAACCGCTCGAGGCGCTCAGGTATAGAGGCTTCCCGTATTGACGACGGGTTGCGTCTCGCTCTCGCTGCACAACACGACCAGCAGGTTGCTCACCATCGAGGCCTTGCGCTCTTCGTCGAGCTCGATGATGTCTTTGCGGCTCAGCTCCTCGAGGGCGTGCTCGACCATGCCAACAGCCCCTTCGACGATCTTGCGCCGCGCCGCGATGATGGCGCTGGCTTGCTGCCGGCGCAGCATGGATTGGGCAATCTCGGGGGCGTAGGCCAGATGGGAGATGCGCGACTCGATGATCTCGATGCCTGCTTTCTCCAACCGATTCTGGTTCTCGACTCTGAGCTGCTCGGAAACCTTCGCCTGATCGCTGACCAGTGAGATCTCGTCCGTCTCATGGGCGTCGTATGGGTAGCTGGTGGCCATGTTGCGTACGGCCGCCTCGCTCTGAACCTGCACGAAGTGCTCATAGTCATCGACTTCGAAGATCGCCTCAGCGGTGTCGACCACGCGCCAAACGACGACGGTGGCGATTTCGATGGGGTTGCCATGGTTGTCGTTGACCTTGAGCTTGCTGGTCTCGAAGTTGCGCACGCGCAGCGAGATCCCCCGCTTCTTGTAGAAAGGATTGGCCCATTGCAGCCCCGGCTTACGAACGGAGCCCACGTACTTGCCGAACAGCTGCAGCACGATGCCCTCGTTGGGGTTGACGATGAAGAAGCCTCCAAACAGGACGCACACCACGGTAAGCCCAATCGCGACCGCAATGGCCAACAGCGACTCCTGTTCGGCGGTGACGACCAGCCCGTAGGTCAGCCCTCCCGTGGCTGCGAGCAGCAGCGGCAACATGATGAAGCCCGACAGGGCATGGATTCGCTTCTCTTTGATCATGGGTACCTCCAGTGGGGCGACCTGTTATCGCATGGATACTAATATGATATCACTTTGGCATCATGGCAAGGGGTCATCGACATAGCCGTGACGATTCCGCCGCGCGGCCGAATCGCCTACCCGCAACAGACGCGCTTCAGCGACCGCGCCGCGAGAGCGCCACCGTCAACATCTGGCCGCCGGCGACCGTCGTGGCATGAGCGAGCGTGTCGTGGCGCCTCGCCTTGAGCTCTTCGGCGTTGTCGGCCCACCAGCCCAGCGCCTGATTGCGAGACCAATCCGCGGCGCAGGCGCAGGCGAGCAGAGCGTCCCGCACCCCACCGATGTCCTCGAAACGCTCAGCGGGCTTCTTTGCCAGACAGCGCAGCACGATGGCCTCGAGATCGGCGGGCAACTCGGTGCCGAGCCGTTCGGAAGGCGGCTCGGGCGGCGTGTGCAAATGGTGGCCGCAAATCTCGACGAGCGTATTGCCATTGAAGACCGGCGCCCCGGTCAGCGCGAAATACAGCACCGCTCCCAGCGCATAGATGTCGGCCATGGCGCTGACCTTGTCAGGTGTGCTGAGCACCTCTGGCGCCAAGTACAGCGGCGTGCCGGTCACGACGTTGGCTTCGGTGAGGCCCAAGTCGACCTTGGGCTGTACTTCCTTGACCAAACCGAAATCCACGACCTTGGCAAAGTCGTGCTGACCGCCACGCTGGCACACCAAGATGTTGGCAGGCTTGATGTCGCGATGAACCAATCCCACCCCATGCGCCTCGCTGAGCGCGTCGGCGACCTGCTGGACCAGGTACACGGCGCGGGAGGCTGGCAAGGGTCCAGCGAGCGCCACGAGCTCCTCGAGCGACAAGCCGTCCAGATACTCCATGGCGTAGTAGAAGACCCCGTCATCGGTGTAGCCGAAATCGTACACCGCCACCGTGTTGGGATGAGTGAGCCGAGCCGTCTGCTGTACTTCTTGCTCGAAGCGGGCCACCGCCTGATCGCCGGCTTTCTCGACAGGCAAGAGCTTGATGGCCGTCGGGCGCTGCAAGAGCGCGTGGCGCGCCCGATAGACTGCGCCCATTCCGCCCTCGCCGATCTTGTGCTCGAGGGTATATTGGCCGAGCTGCATCGCCTCGCGAACGCTGGCACGGAGCCCATAGACCGTGCGCGAGACCACGGCGCTAGCTGCTGTGAACAACGCACCGCTGAACAAGCCGAGCCCGGCGCCGGTGAAAGCCTGCGAGACGCCATGCGCGACGGGACCGTCGTAGGCATGCCACCCCGCCACAGCCAAGGCGATGGTCGACGGCAGGCCAACCCAGACGGCGTGCGCTGCGGGACTCGGAACAATGGCTGCTCGCAGCACCAAAACCAATGCAATGAGCGACGAGGCAAGAAAGAGCATCACCAGGCCGGGCACGTTGGCGGGCACAACGAGGCTGGCGCTCGTCACCGCGATGGCCACCAGCACGGTCGTCCCGAGCCCCAGCAGCCTCGTCGTTGCAACGGGGCGCTCCCGACGCCGCGACCACCACCAGATCGTTCCGGTTACGAACACGGCAACCAAGTGAATGAGCTTGGAGACCGACAGATGTAGCTCGAGCGCGTTGGGCAACATGACCAACGACGCGACAAACCCAATCACATACAGTGCGATCACGAACAGGAAGAGCAGCCGCACGAAGGCCGTCGTCCGTTCGCTGACGAAGGCCTTCGTCTCGGTCTGGCCCGTGACGGTTGCCGAGCGAAGACGCGCAGCGGTCTCTGAGCGGGTGCTCACCGCAGCATCATCGCCAGCAAAACGCCTGACGGCAACGGTGGAAGTGCTCGAGGGGCTCGCGCGCGCTTTTCATGCTCGGCTCACTGTGCCAAACTCCGCGCCATGTCAGGTCCGCACGCAACGATTTCTGCTTGGCAACGCGATGGGCACGAAGGTGTGTATCAAGCTGAGCTGCACGACTGGTCGCTGCGGGTGTCGTGGACGCCCAACACGCCGACGACCCGAGGCGCTTTTCGATGGAAAGCGGAGCGCGACGGCGAGGACGAGCGCGCGCCCGAGATCGAATTCGAAGAGATCGAGCTCGCGATGGCTGCCGCCGAGCAGTTCGCCAAGCAAGACGCAGACGCACGCGCCGCTGCTGAAGCGCAGGGCGGGCAGGGCGATTCGGAAGACAGCGACAAAGAAGACAGCGGCGACTGAAGAGCCTCGTCGCGCAAGCTTTGGTGCTGTTCGCCTGCAGCGTCAGGGCAGCTGATCTGAGCTGTTGCAGGTCAAGTCGCCGCAGGCGCTGAGCTCGTTGACGAGATTGATGCAGGCCATGTCCCACGCTGTACAGCAGCAATGAGGCAGCTCTTTGCACACCGCCTTGGCACAGTCCTTCACCAAGGTGCCACCTACACAAATGATGTTACCACTTTGTGAGTCAGGAAGTGGCTCACCGGGCTTACACAGGCCGTGGCATTTCGGCTTCACACATGGGCTGCATACGTTGAGATAACAAGCCGAGGTTGCAGCGTCGCAACAGTCGATGGTCTCGGCACATTCCTGACCCAAGTCAGCGCATTTGCAGGTCCCCGCAATACATACACCTTGGCAACACTCCGACTCGGTATTGCAAGAACCTCCGATGTTCGAGCAGCACAATTTGTCCTCACAGACACCATTGCAACATTGGTCCGCGCCGTCGCACGTTTCGCCGTTTGGCGCACAGCAGTGTTGCCCCTCACACTCGTTGGGCGGACAGCACTCCGAGGTGAGCTCGCAGCCTTCGCCTGAAGGGAAACACATCTTCGAAGACTCACACTTGCCATTGTTGCAGACTTTGCTGCAGCACTCGTCGGGAGTGCCACAATCGTCACCGTCTTCAGCACAACCACAGTGACCGCTGTCGTCGCATTGCTTCGAGCAGCAGTCCTCAGGCTTGCTGCACGCTGCATTAGGCTCCAAGCAGACAACCGAACAGAAGCCATTGCCGTCGCAGTTCTGGCTGCAGCATTCACCGCTACTGGCACAAGCTTGCCCAACTTCGAAACACTTGGTGCGACCGCAAGTACGCTCAGTCGGTGAGATGGCCTCACATTTGTCGCCGCCGCAGCACTCCCGGTCCTGCTCACAATCGCTGCCCTTGGGCTTGCAGCAAACAGACGTCTCCTCATCCTCACACTTTGCTTTGCCCACGATGAATCCGCAGCAATGCTCGGTTTGGCCGCAGCTTTCGCCAGAATCACCGCACAGAGGGATGACGTCGAGGCACAAGCGCGCGTTGGCGCAACTCTCGGTGCAGGCTGCATCAGCAAAGTGCGTCAGCCAACCGCTCCGGTCTGCGGCGGTGGCTGACTCGAGCTGTCCTGCGAGCCAGCTCTCGCAACCTGGATAGCGGTCGGCGCCATCGCAAGCGATCAGCTTCTCGCACAACTTTGCGGCTGCCGATGCGTAATCGCCAAGGCCTATCAAGCTCGCACAGCTGGCCGCCATGACCCCGAGGCTCAGTACGACCGTGGCAGCGAGTCCGTGGCGAAGCAATCGCGTGTGCACCCTCCGAGCCTAGCCCAAAAATGAACCGAACAGAGGCGTCACGGTGCAGTCGACCGCAGTCGCCCCTACAATCACGCGGTGAACCATCCAACGCCGAAGGACATCGAGGCGGCTCTGGCGGCCCACGAACCGCTGGTGATGCCGGCGCTTCCCGGACGACGCAATCACCTCGAGACTGGCGTCCTGGTGCCCCTGCAATTTCGCCCCGAGCCGGTGTGCATCGTCACGCTGCGCTCGCCCGCGCTGAAACATCATGCTGGTGAGGTGTGCTTCCCTGGAGGCCGACCTGAGCCAGATGACGCCGATCTCGCGCAAACCGCGCTCCGCGAGGCCCGAGAAGAGTTGGGCATCGAGCGAGCACGCGTGCTCGGCAGCCTCTCGAGCATTCCGCTGCTCACTTCCGACTTCAGGCTTTTTCCCTTCGTCGCCGCAGTCGATGACCGCGAGCTGGTGGTCAATCAGCGCGAGGTCGAGCAGGTGCTGCACGTTCCCCTGCGAGACGTGCTCGAGCAGTCGCACATCGACGCCGTGGCCTGGTCGATAGGCGAAATGAGCGGGCTGTCACCGGTGTTTCAGCTCGACGGGCCGCTGATGTATGGCGCAACTGCGCACAGCTTCTACGAGCTGCTCGTCGTGACGGCGCCACTATTCGACCTGGAGCTGCCCGCGCTGCAAACTGGACGATTCGACTGGCAAGAGGTCTTGACCCGAGCAGACCGACAATCGTCGTAGCGCACGAAGACGCGTACCGCTGCCCACCGCGCGAAGTCGACCTGTCGGGCCAAAGGCAAAGAGGAGCCGGTGCGGGGGACATCCGCCGAGACGGGCGTCCGCTGCGCCCCGTCGATGTCGCAATGACCTGCCCACGGGCACATCCCGCCTCGAAGTGAGCAAGGGTGCCTGCTAGCGTGGACAGCGAAATGAAGCCCTGCCCCAATTGCGGCTGGATGTTGAGGGACCACGACACCGCTTGCTCGATGTGCGGCCAGCAACTGTCGAGCGAAGGCCCGGCCCCTGCCCCGCCCGCATCGGGCGCGCCGGACCGCCCGAGTCCACGGGAACGAGCAGCTGCAATCCCACCGGGACCGGCTCCAGCGTATGGGCCACCACCCTTCGATCCGGGGCCTGCCCCGGCGTACGGACCTCCGCCCCCGCCCGTCGTGCCTCCGCCAGTGCAAGCGGTGCCGCCTCCAGTGCAAGTGGTGCCGCCTCCAGTGCAAGTGGCGCCGCCACCGGTGGTGCGGTCGCGAAACGCCGATTCGCCAGCGGCGACACCAGGGCCGCGCTTGTTGGGCTTCTTGGTCGAGTACTGGGGCGGTGCGCCCACCGGCAAGTTCTGGCCGCTGCATGAGGGCGAAGCTGTAGTCGGCCGGGCGAGGAGCAGCGCCGTGCATTTCGACGACGCCACCGTATCGCGACGTCACGCGGTGCTGATTGGGACGAGCACCGATTTGACAGTTCGCGACGAAGGCTCGTCGACGGGAACCGAAATCAACCGCGTTCCAGTTGGCCGAGCCCCCGCCACGCTACGCCACAACGACAGCCTCACGGTTGGAAAGTTCGAGCTCGTCGTACTGCTCTGTCCTGCCAGCCAGCACCATTGATGAGGCGAAGCGCGCACGATTGTCCCCTGAGCGGACAGCTCAGTGCGCAGTGTGCACAACGACGGCGACGGCAAAGGCCGTGGCAACTGCAAATCTGGCCATCATTTCAGCAGAATAGCTGCCGCGCAGCCTTGCTGCGGATTGCTGGCATGCCGATTGCGAAAGATGGCGGCCGATGCGCTCAGGACGTCCATTGTCGCCATCCAGCCACCGCACGACCGCCACCTCGATGTTCGCCGGCCTGATGGGCGCCGGCTCGATGATCGCCTGCTTGGTTGGCTGCACGGGCACACACGGCGAGGCGCCAAGCCCAACGAGACCGCTGGGCGGCGGAGGCCACGGTGCCGGAACGTCCGGCGCGGGGGCCGGCACAACCACGAGTCAATCCCTGAGCTGCACCATCACCGCTGCTCCCACGAGCGTCGAACAAGACGAGCTGCTCACCGTATCGTGGCAGGCCAGTACGGGCACGACCGTCTGCAACCTTCAAATCGACGGCGGCGATCCAGCAGCGATGGGGCCCTGCACCGGAAGCGCCTCGTTCACACCAGTCGACGCTGATCTGCAGCCCGGACCGCACGAGCTGCACATGCAGATTGCCACCGCCCAGGGCACCGCCCATTGCGCTGCGAACTTCGTGGTCACCGCAGGACTGGAAGCGCCTACGCTCCAGGTCACCGAAGGAGCGACGAGCTCACTCGGACAGCTGTGCACCGGCTCCGCGCCGTGGCCGGCCTTCAAGCTCAACGCTCAGCTGCAATCTGGAATCATCCACGCCCTCTGCACCAAGCACTACGAAGGGCTGCAATACGGGCGGCTCGAGCCCGTCGGCAAACAGCAATGGGCCACAGCCACCCATTACACCATCAGCCCTGAGCACGGCGGCGGCGATGTGCGCTTCGTCGGTGCCGCTTTATGCGCGAACAATGCTGGTCATCCGCGCATCTTCTGGCGGCACCATCCCGCTCAGGCATTGCAGCACCTGGACTATCACCTGTTCGGCTCCGAGGGATGGCAGGCGCTGCACGAGCACGTGACCACGACCGACCAGGGTTGGCTCGCTCACACTGCCTGCGCCCACAGCGCGCCCAGCAACCGCAGCTTTCTGATCTACCGCGAGCAGCTGGCCGGCTCGATGTTGTTCAAGGATGGTCCCTCGCTCTCGCCCATTCCACATACCGAGAACATCCACGGGGCGAAGGTTGCCGCCGCCCCCGATGGCAACATTCACTTCGCAACGGTGACCTCGTCGGGCTCGATCTTCTACATGGTCATGTCAGCGAGCGGCCAAGTCGCCTCGGGCCCCACCGAGCACCTGCCGCCGCTGACGGTGCAGCCGCCTTCGGACACACCATACATCTACACTGCCGACCACCTACTGCTCGACTCCAAGGCCCGCCCGCATGTCATCACCACGGGCTACTACTGGATCCCGGTCGCCACTGGTGGCGCCGAGCCTGCAGTCGACTGGAACTTCATGCACCTCAAGACGATCCGCCACCACTTCGCCGATGGTAACGGCGTCTGGCACACCGAAACGGTACGCGAGATCGACGACGGAGAGATCTTCGCCCTGCACGCAGCAGACAAAGGTCACTACGTCTGCCCCACGGGAGCGGCGATCGCAGCCGACAAGCTGCTGGTGCTGCGCAATGCCGTCGGTCAGCTCGAGTACTACGCGGAGGATCTGTCTACTGGGCTGCACGCAGCAGGCGTGCTCTCGGCTGCGCCATCAATGACGGTGGGCTACGGCAAACGGGGCAGCGTCGACCCCAGCTTCCCGGACGCATCGCCGGCCGTGGTCGGCAGCGACGCGGGCTTCGTGGTGCTCTGGCAAAACCCCGCCGGAGCGGGCCTGTCATCGAAGACCATTACGCTTGCAGCGACCGGCGGTTGAACCGTGCATCCGAGGCGCCGCACAAAATGAAAGCGGCGGCACCACCATGATGCCGCCGCGCTGAACCTCTCGTTGGAGAGTACTAGGCTTTCTGAGCCCCCCTCTGCGAGAGGTGTGTGATGTAGTTCATGTCTGCCTTTCCTCCTCCGGTCTCAGCCGGCACCCGCGGACTACCGAGCCAATGCTCAGCTCTCGACGGGCTTTCCTTGGTGGGGGAAGCGTGCCGTGTCGCTCGAGACAACAAGACCCACAACCCTCGGGTTCTGCGGCGAAACCTCACACGGCCACCGTTGTGTGCACAGGTGGTAACCACTGGAGCTTCGGACCGATCCGGGGACGATGCCCAACCGCCGCATCACCCATAAACCATACACATCTGGGTGAGCCTGCGCACCTTTGCAGCACCATATCTGCGAAGGATCTGCTGATTAGGTGGCAGGTTGTAGGAGTTTCTCTCACAGACTGTGGCCGTCCCGGGAGGGGACAAACCCCTCCCCACGGCGACTAGGTTATGAGACGGTCTCTTTAGCCCCCGTGGAGCGAATGTGGCCCAGCGAGGAGAGTGCTAAGAGCAAGCTATGACGAAGCGTACGCACCTATGCATCGCCGCGGTCTTTCTCGCGGCCGCCTGCAGCGCTGCGGGCTCGACCTTGGACGACGATCCTTCGACGGGCGCGACTACGACGACGACCAGCGCTGGCGGCAGCGATTCGCTGGGAGGTGGCGGCGGCGGAGGCATTACCACGGGCCAGGGAGGCCTCGGGTTTGGCGCCGGCGGAGCGGCTCCGGCCGTGGATGTCGAGGTGGTGATGACGGCCGACAACGCTTACGGCTTCGGCTACGGCGACGACAAGGAGCTGTTCAACTACTTCGGAGGCGTGGTCAACAAGCTCGCTGGCGACATCTTCAACTGCAACGGCCCGGAGACCTACACGGTGCCCGCAAAAGACGCCGCCGAGGGCAACTACCTCTACATCATCGCCTACGCCGACAAGTCGACGACCCAAGGGGTACTCGGCCAGCTCGCGCGGGTCGGCAGCGACCCCGTTTACACCGGACATGGCAAATGGGAGGTATGCGCTACCGGCCAGGATTTCGTCTCGCCGGACACAGGCCCGAACCTGGCGCAGATCAATCTGCAAATCCCCAAGTGCAACGCAGCCAACACCGATCCTGGAACGACCAGCGGCGGCTGGGTCGACGCCACTGGCACGGCGAATGGCAAGGTCGAGTTCGGCGAGGACAACACCACGCCGCGTGACCAAGTGGTCGCTGGTAACGAGTTCCCCATCGCCTGCGGAATCGACGGCGACGCCAAGTGGATGTGGTTCAACTGGGATCCTCAGTCCATCATCTGGCCCTCGCAGGGCAGTCCGTTCATCTGGCCCGGCGGCCAGGGCAACCCGGACAAGCAGTTCCTCATCTTCCGCCTTGCTGCTGAGAACATCCCGATCAAACCGAACTAGTTTCTGGCCAAAGGGCGCTACGGACTCGCGCGCCCCTCCAAGGGGCGAAGGCGCGCGACCCCACCCCAAAACCGCTTCGCGAAAAACGGGGGTTTGGGCCGGGAAGCAATCAAGGCTAGACGTCTGACTAATGCTGACCGCAGAAATTCTCGACGTCGTGCTCTTCTCGGTGGCTCGCCGCCACGGCTATTTGGGCTTTCACGCCGCCATCGATCTGCGCCGCTCGTTCACCCGCGAGCAACTCGAGCAAGCAGTCCGCGCCACCATCGAGGACTTCCCGGTTCTCGGCTGCCGCTACGAGCCGCGTTTCTGGCGCGATCGTTGGGTGCGGGCCGCCGAGCCGATCTCGGAGATGGTGCACATGAGCTCGGCCACAGATGAGGACGATATCGAGGCGCAAACACGCACCTGGATTGGGCAACCCCTCGATGCCCTCCGCTGCCGCCCGCTTCGCATCGTGAGCTGCGAGCACGAGCGGGGCTCGCGCTTGGTGATCAGCATATTGCACACCGCCGTCGACGGAGGCGGGGCGATGGCCATCGCGCAGGTTCTCGGCTCACATCTGTATGGGGTGCGGCCCCCCTACCCCGTCGCCAAGCAACGCGATTTGGGCCGGGCTCTGGAACGACTGCGCTGGTTTCATCTACCGGTCCTGGCGGCGGATGTAGCAAAGACTGCAACACAACCTTTCGAAATGGCTCAGGTCCCGCCACGAGAGCGCGGCTTCGACACCGATGACTCGAGCGAGTCGAGCTGGCGTCAGGTGGTCGTCAGCGCCGAGCAGCTCGAGCGATTCAAGAAGCGCTGCAAAGCACAAGGCGCTAGCGTCAACGATGGGCTCATCGCTGCGCTGGCACGAGTAGCAGCCAGCCGCAGCTCCCATGGTCCCGTGTCCGTGGTCTACACCATGGACCTACGACGCTACATGAAGAGCCCCCGTCTCATCGCCACCAATTTGTCTGCCATGATCCCAGCCTTTCTGGCGCGTCAGAACGTCGGTGATCTAGATACGACCTTGAACGCGGTCGCCAAAGTCACAGCCCGCCATCGGAAGCGATTTGACGGCCTGGCCTTCTTGTTGGCCTATGCTGGGATGCTGGCAGGCGCTCCCCATCAGCTGGCGCGCTGGTTCGTTCGCCGCATCAGCTCCTTCGTCATCGACTCGCCCAGCAGCCGCGCCCTCATGATGAGCAACGTCGGCCGCTTGGACGACGGACTTGCCGCTTTTGGTCACGACATCGAGGACCTCGCCGTCATCGGCCCCGACATGAAGAACATCGCCATCCCTGCGGTGGTCGCGTTCGGCTTCCGCGGTCAGCTCCGCCTCTTGCTCTACGGCGCGCCTGGCATCGCCCGCGAAACAGTAGACGAATACGCCCATGAGTTACGCGAAGCCCTAGAGCTGATCTGACCCCAAGCGCAGGCCGTCAGTTGCGCACGCTCAACGGAGCTGCAGCGTGTCTACGACGGCGCCGAGGGTCGCGCGGACGACCTTGTGGGCGAAGTCGTAATCGAGGCTGTCGGGGCTGTCCACGCCGGCTTTGCAATGCACCCGTTGGTTGCGGTGGCTGCCGGTGTCGGTGAGAAGCAGGGCCGGCTGTTGCTCTGCCCAGAAGCTCGCTTGATCGCGGCGCCGGTGCTCTTTCAGGTCGTATTTGTGTCGCGCGCTGAGGGTGAGCTGAGACACGTCGAGATCGACCGACCGGGCATGATGCTTGATCCGCAGCGGGGGCTCGAGGGTGCTGTTGTCGGTGATGATCAACAGGAAGTCTGCCCGGTAGTCGTCCGCGACGAGCTCGAGCGCTTGATCTGGGAAGACACGCGCGAAGTCCCCCGGCACCCGCTGCGAATCGGGCTGGCTGCTGACGAACCCGATCGACTCGAGCACGAAAGCCGCTGTCAGCTGCTCATTTCGCTCACGAATACGTTTGGCGTAAGCACGGGAGCCGCGCCGCCCGCTTTCGGACTCATCCCAACAGGCGACGAGCAGCGACCGGTCGAAACGCGCGGTAGCGAGCACCCGCGCTGTTTCGAGCACAGCCGCCACTCCGCTGGCGTTGTCGTCAGCAGCAGGACATTTGGCCACAGAGTCGTAGTGGGCCGACACGATGACCTGCTCGGAGGGCTTGCTGAACCCAGGCTTGCGCCCCACCACGTTGACCCCGCTGCCGTAGTCATGCAGCTCGACCAAGAAGCCGGCTTGCTGCAAGCGCTCTCGACACAGCTGTCTGACCTTGTGGTGATGCTCACTCTTGGGGGGACGGGCTCTGGCGATCGCTGTCACGTCAGCCACGAGCCGCGCCTTGCTCACGCACTTCATGAGCGTAGCTGCCGTATAGGGGCCACAGTCTGTGACCGCTGCGGGCTGGCTGGCCGTCAGCGGGCCGTCACCGGGCAAGAGCCCAGTAGGGCGCATCACTTCGGTCGTGCCGCAACCCAACATGCCAATGACCAACAACGTAGCCACGCTCGCTGTTTGGAAGAGATTACGTAGCGACGCAGGGGCGCTGCGCGGCCTCTTTCGCATGGTGGAGGGACATGACCCGCTTGCGGCGCTCGTGCCTGCGTGCGGCGCGTTGCTCACGGTGTGCCAACCAGGGCCGCAATCGACGCAGCGAAGAGCTTCGCCTCTTTCTTGAAGCCATGCTGCTGCGCGATCGCCATGAGTCCACGATAGCGAGCTACGGGATCGAGCTTGCCGGACTTCACGACTTTGGCCATGCACTCGGGACATAACCACAGCGGGCTCTCATCGGTCTCCTGCAGATGGTTGGAGCCTCCCATCACGCATTCGTATGCGGTGCAATGCTTGATGGAGAACATGTGCCCCGTCTCGTGTACGGCTAGCTTCAAGGTGCGCAGCAGGGTGAGCTTGTACGCTTCGGGGCTCTCGCTGGGATCGCCGAAGCGATGCATCGACCAAACGCCGACACGGCTACTGAGCGAAGCTTGGCCAAACACGAAATTCCAGCCCGCGCCCGGCCACAGGTCATGCGCGGTCAAGCAAATGGCCGCGGCTGCGTCTCTTGGCAAGCGAGGCAACATCACCGACTCGAGCACGTAGCCAGAATGGATCTGAGCCACGCCCCAACTGGGATGTTTGCGGCGTGCGCGCTTGGGCACCACCGACAGCGGCAACCTGGGCATCGACGCAGTTTTCAGCCCGAAGAAGGCCTGCAGATACGCGGTCGTCAAAGCCACGATGCGCTTTTCCGAGGCGGTCAGCGGGCCGAGCGGTTGCACGTAGAGCTTGCTTCGCGCACCCACAGCCCCGTTGAGCTGGGGCGTGGTGGGGGAGCCCGCGCGCCAAGCTGCGAAGGTCTGACCAGGTTCCTTGTGCTGATCGAGCCACTCGCCGGGTTTGGGCTTGCCGAGCTTGCTGTGCAACTTGGCCAGCTTTCGAATCGCCCGCTCGAGCTGAGGAACGGTTGCAGGAACGGGCGCTGGCGTTGCTGCAGAAGAGGCCGCCGCCGTCGTCATCGATGCGGTCGTCGCCGCCGCCGTCGTAGTCGCCGTCGCCGCCGCTGGCTGGCTCGTCGTCTCGGTCGGCGCAGGTTGAGCTGGGCGTGGCGCCGGCGGACCCGAGCACTGACAACCACTGACGAGCGCCCCAAACAGAAGCACCCCACACAGCGCGCGTAGCAGCAGCATCACCCCACAAGCATAGGCTATAGTCCCCCCTATGGCAGGCACCTTCCCGTCGCTGGTCATTCGCGCAGACGAGCTGCAAGCTCAGGGCGCGTTCGCCGAAGCCCAAGCTGAGTTTCTCAATCCCGATCCGGCACCCGTGGCGCGGCTGAGCAAGCTACTGGCCCAACACAAGGTGGCCGTGGTGGCCCACTTCTACATGGACCCCGAGCTGCAAGGCACACTCAGCAGCTGCGATTGGCCCCACATCCGCATCAGCGACTCGCTGGTGATGGCTGACGCAGCAGTCGAAATGGTCGAGGCGGGAGCCGAAACGGTGGTGGTGCTCGGCGTCGACTTCATGAGCGAGAACGTGCGGGCCATCCTGGACGCTTCCGGGCATCGAGACATCGCAGTCTATCGTGCTACGGCCGAGCCGATCGGCTGCTCGCTTGCAGAATCAGCCGAAGCGTTGGCCTACGGCGCATACCTCAGCAAGGCCAAAGAGAGCACCAACCCGCTACACGTCATTTACATCAACACCAGCCTCGAGGTGAAAGCGCGCGCGCATCATCTGGTGCCCACCATCACATGCACGTCTTCGAACGTCGTACCCACCGTGCTGCAAGCCTTTGCGCAAGTGCCTGAGCTGAACCTCTGGTTTGGGCCCGATACCTACATGGGTGAGAACCTCGCCGAGCTCTTCAAGGGCTTGGCCGCGCTCGACGAAGCAGCCATCAAAGCACTTCATCCAGCCCACGATCGCAATACCGTCGCCGCCTTGCTGGAGCGTTTCAACTACTTCAAACAGGGCGCTTGCGTCGTCCACCACATGTTTGGCGGTCAAGTGGTGCGGACCGTCGAGCGCGAGTACCAAGACGCCTTCGTCACCGCCCATTTGGAAGTCCCCGGTGAGATGTTCGCACTCGCGCTGGCCGCGCAGCGACAGGACCGCGGGGTGGTCGGCTCCACCTCAAACATCCTGGGTTTCATCGCCAATCAAGTCGATACGCACGCCCGAGCCGGCCGCGCAGCACGCCTGCGTTTCGTGCTTGGCACCGAGGCCGGCATGATCACCTCGATCGTGCGCAAAGTGCAGGGCATTTTGAGGGCGGCAGCTGTGGATGGGTTGGAGGTAGAGATCATCTTCCCTGTTGCCAGCGAGGCCGTCGCCCAGACCGACGACAAGGAGCTCGGCGTCGTGCCAGGCGTAGCTGGCGGCGAAGGCTGCTCCACAGCTGGCGGCTGCGCCACTTGCCCCTTCATGAAGATGAACTCGCTGGACGCCTTGTTGGATCTGCTCGATCGGTTTGACCAGGGTGAGCGCCAACAGCTCGAAGCGATGTTCCCGCGGCAGTACACCGAAACCATCGCCGGCCGCAGCGCCGCCGACTTGGGCGGTGAGCCGATCTTGCACATGCGCCATTTTCAACGAAACAACGCGCTGCCCGACGCCCTCGTAGCCGACATCAAGAGCCGCTGAGCCAACAGTCGATTCCGGCCATCGCAGCGCGACTCAATCGCAGTAGCTGTAGCCCGGCGGCAAGACCATCGACGGCTTGCACTGCTCCCATTGCTGACAAGCGCCCGGATCGTCGTGACACATCTTCACACCCATCGAGCTTCGGCTGTTTTGGCAACTGCTCGCACAACTGATCTTGATGTAGACGTTTTCGTTGTAGGAGAAGCGGCCGCAGCAGATCTGGTTTCCAGAGCAGTCCTGGTTGTTGTTACAGCTCGCCTCGATGGTGCCCTCGCCGCACTTGCCAGGTGATTCGCACTTGGGGCTGGCGTAGCCGTCGACCGGCATGCAGCAGATCATCCCGCCGGTGCAGGTCTGATTGTGGCAGGGGATCTCGGGGCCCGGATCGCGACTGGAGCTGGAGCTGGACGAGGTGGAG
>CAZRGL010000047.1:0-32596 GCA_964599485.1 uncultured Polyangiaceae bacterium | reverse complement strand
CCCGATTCCCCGCTACGTGGCTCACCCGATCCTGCAGGCAGGACCACACCAACAGCGACCCGTGTCGAAGGATTGACCGCCGCGCTCGCCTTCTTGCCCGAGACGCAGCAACCGCTGCGCGAGCGCTTGCGTATGGTTGTCGACGAAGCAGCGTTGTTCTTGATGCGTACGCAGGTCACGAGCGGCCGATACGCAGGCGCAATCCCGCGCGCAGCCCAACAGCTCAAAGACGAGAAGCCCGACAGCAGCTTCAACCGCCGCGCAACCGAGGTCCGCATCGACTACGTACAGCACGCGCTCAGCGCTTGGCTCGCCGTCGCGAAGCTGAAACCACAAGCACAGCCCGGCGAGGCCGCGACTCGGTAGCAACGACACGAGCGAATGGGCGACAGCCGATTCGCCTTGCTGGGGTCATGCGCCTCGCCCATGATGGGGGCGGCGGGCAATCGCGAGCTCCGCGGACTCGTCGACGAGGGGCCGATCTTGGGCCCAAAAGTTGGGTTGGGGGATCCAGCGCGCCGTGGTCACGATCACGCCGGCCGTCCCTGACCGAGGTTTTCGACTGAGAGTGAGGACAGCTTGAGCCAGTGTATTCAATTCGCTGATCAGACCCTTGTCGCCGCGAGCGTGTCCGGAGAAGAGCGCTTGAGCGCGCCGTTCCGGTATGTGGTCGAACTGCGTTCGCCTCGCGGCCTCGATGACTATTTGGGCGGTGCAGTGACCCTCGAAGCTGGCGGGCGCGAGCTGCGCGGCATCGTCTCTTGCGTGGAGCAGCTCGATGAAGACCGCCATGAGCTCGAGGTGGTGCCGGCGCTCTGGAGGCTTTCGCTCGAAAAGCACACCGAGACCTATCACCATCTGTCCGTGCCGGAGATCGTGGCCGCGGTAGTGGCCGCCTCAGGCCTGGCGCTCGAGGTTCGTTCTCGGCTGCGTGGCCACTACGCGACACATGCCAGCGTTTGCCAACGGGATGAGAGCAACTTGGCATTCCTATCCCGCCTGCTGCAACAGGAACACATTCGATATGCGATCGAGCATGATGGTGAGCGCGAGGCGCTGGTGCTGTGCGATCACCCTGCTCAGTTCGGGCGCGGCGAATCGCCCCCGATCTTCGACCTCCGGCACCGCAGCCGCTTAGGGGAGCCGGTGGTGTTCAGCGGGAAAACCACAGGCGCGGTGAGAGCAGGACAGCTTCTGACGCTGGCCAGTCGCGAATGTCTCGTCACGCGGGTGTTCTGCCAGCAGGGCGAAACGAGCTTCGAGGCCATCGATGTCGAGGCAGCTTCGGATTCTGTCGCAAGGGAGACGCCCGCGAGCAGGCCGAAGGTGGTCATCGAGACCGGACCAGGGCAGCCAGTCTGGCAGGACACGACCCAGGACACGCTCAGTCCGCTGCACTATGCCGACCGGACCTCGACGCAGAACGACGGCAAGACCGAGACCTTGGATGTGACCAGCACGCCCGGCCAAAACGACACCTGGTTCCGTATCGCCGTGCCTCACACCAAAGTGGCCACCGACACGAAGGGCAAATGGACCTATTTGCGGATCGGTGAAGCGGCGCACGACGCTGCCGTCACCGCCAACGATGGTCGCACCGCTTGGACCGAGAAGGGATCGACTGACGATCTGGAGCATGAATTCGACAACACCGAAATGGCAGGCGTGTTCGACTACACCGACCACTACCGCACCGTGTACACCCGCATCGACAAGGAGGAGTACGTCCGCGGCGACTACCGGATGACGGTTGCGGGCGGTGACGACTCGCCAGTGTGGGACGAGCACATCACTTCGAGCTTCATCCTCGACGCGAACTACGTCAACCAGCTCGAGCTCAACCAGGGCGCCAACTTCTCCATCGACAGCGGGATCAAATCCGAGACCTTTGTTGGCCTTCACAACGAGAACCATCTTCTGGGTCGACTCGATCTGACGGCGGCCAATGAGCTCGCGCTGTGGGGGGGGTGGCGACAAGAGCTCATTCGTGGCGACACGATCACCTACCGTAAAGGCGAAGAGCTCCGTATGAGCCAGAGTGAGGATGTGCGAGCCCAGGAGAAGATCGAGATGTGCATCGGGACGGCCAACAAGAGCGCTTTGGTCGACCGCGCCGAGATTCTCATGGGTGTTCTGGCTGTCGCGGGCACCGCGGGGCTCACCGCCACATCCGCCTACAACTCCGATGAAGCGACGATTGCGACCACCGCTGCCATTGGCACCGTATACGCAGGGTTGACGGCCCTCTTCCGCTGGATCGACACGGGTCGTGAGCTCGAGGATGGCGACCCATTCATTGGTTTGAACAACTCAGGCGGGGACAAGGACATGCTTCTCTATTGCGACGAGTTCCGCATTTTCACGTCAAAGAACAACAACAGGATGGTGATGGACGACAGCGTCACGACAGGCCCCCCGCCCCTCAACAAAGTTCTCGCCCGGCATGTTGGCATGAAGGCGGCGTCGGCCGGCATCGAGATCAAGACGGCTGCCGCCGCGGCGGGCAAGAGCCTCACGCTCCAGTGTGGCAAGGCGAAGATCATCCTCAAGAACGACAGCATCACGCTCGAAGGGGTCGACGTGAACATCAAGGAGAGCCTCGAAGTGACCAAGGAAGCGAAGAAGGGCGGACAGAACTTCGCCGTTGTCGTGTGAGTTGAGGCTCCTCATGCGCATTTACAACGAGACGCCCTGGCAGATCGCGCCCCTGGTCTGGCAAATCGAGCCCCCCCAATTCGCGCTGTGCTTCATCGTCAAGGGCACCTTCGAGCTGCGGCCCAACGAGCCGGCGGTGTTCGCTGAAGAAGCTGCGCCCATCAGCGGCGATGTTCTCAGCGATAGCGCGGCCTGCCGCTATCCGAGCGACTTCGTACCGCTCAAACCCAAGGCGGACTTGCTCTTGGTTGGTCACGCGCACGCCAAAGGTGGCAAGCCCGTCGCGCGTCGCGATGTCGCTTTCTGTGTGGGCGAACAGGAGGCCCGCTTGCGGGTGACTGGCGACCGATACTGGCTCGATCCAGAAGCGGCCACGATCAGTAATCCGACCAAGTACACATCGAAACCACTGGGCTACGAGTCGGCTTTTGGCGGGCCAGGCTACCCGCTCAACCCCGTCGGCAAGGGCGCGATTGATCAACAGGCCACCGAGCCAGAGCTGCGCCCGCTGCCCAACATCGAGGATCCCAACAGCTTGCTGACCAGCCCCGACTCGGCGGAGCCTCCCGCTGGCTTCGGCCCGCTCGCTCCCACCTGGGGCCACCGCGCCGCAATGCCCGGATCCTACGCTGCGCCTTGGCTCCAAGAGCGCTGGCCTTGGTATCCCGAGGACTTCGACGCTGCGTACTTCAATTCGGCGCCGCCCGCCCTGCAGCGCGAGGGCTATCTACGTGGTGACGAAGAGATCGTCTGCACAGGACTGCATGCCGACCACGAACGCTATCGCAGCGAGCTGCCAGGGCTGAAGCCGCGTCTCTTCGTGAACGCTCTCGACACTGCTGGCGAGGAGCGTTTCGACGAGGTGCAGCTCGTGCTCGACACGCTCTGGATCGACATGGACAGCGAGAAGCTCGTGCTGTGTTGGCGGGGCCACCTTGCAGTGCGCTCCGAGTCTTTCGATGAGGTCGAGCACCTCTACCTCACTTCGGAGTCGCTCTCTACGAGCGAGGATCGAGATGCGCCGCCCCTGACGGTGGCCGAGCAGCAGCAGGCGTTCGCGGCGTTGCTCGCTGCCGAGCAACCCGCTCCAGAGGTTGTGCGGGAAACGCTACCGGAAAACGATAATGACCCGAGCGCCGAGCAGCCCGCACAAAAGCCGGGGCTGAGCCAAAAGCAGATCGACGAGCTCATCCCGGTGCTGGAGTCCGCAAACGCCCCTGCGGAGCTCATCGCGCGCATCAAAGCGGGTGAGGATCCGGCCGAGGTGTTCGAGATCGGTGAGCTGAGCGACGAAGACGAGGCGCGGCTGGCGGAGCTCGAGAAGAAGGCTGACGACTATGCCAGGCAGATCCTCATCGAACATGGTGAAGATCCAGCGCTCCTGGATCGCGAAGGACCACAGACGGTCGTGCTCCCGACGCCGGCTTGGACACGGGCCCGCGTCGAGATCTGTATCGAGGTCAAAGAGAGTATGGCGCAGGCCGATCTGTCCGAGCTCGATCTGTCCGAGCTCGACTTTTCTGGTGCGGATCTGTCCGGCGCGGTGCTCCATGGCGTCGATCTGAGCCGCGCCCAGCTGAGCACGGCCAAGCTCGCAGGCGCCTCGCTCGTCGAAGCCAGGCTCACTGATGCCCAGCTCTGCCAGGCCGATCTGAGCGACGCGGATCTGAGCAGCGTCAGCGCCAACAATGCGGATCTGAGCCGATGCGTGATGCAGGGCGCGGTCTTCGACGGTGCTGACCTGACCGGCGCCAAGCTGCTCGAAGCCGAAGCCGCTGGCGCGTCCTTTCTCGAGGCAACGCTTGAGGCGTGCTCTTTTGACGGAGCCGATCTACAGCGGGCTCGCCTGTCCCGCAGCCGACTTCACAAGGCAAGCTTTCGGGGCGCCTCGATGCGCGATGCAGACATCGAGGGGGCAGACGCCAGCGAGGTCGACATGACCGAAGCGCTCATCGAAGGTGTGCGCGCGTCGGGCGGCACATCGCTGCAAGGAGCCGTGCTCAGGCGGGCTCGGGGAGACGGCTCGAAGTGGATGGACGCCAAGCTAACAGAAGCGGATCTGTCGCTGGGAAGCTTCGTACGTGCCGATTTGAGGGGCGCGGATCTGAGCGGCGCCAAGCTGGTCGGTTGCAATCTCAAGGACAGCGATCTCTGCTACGCCACGCTCGATGATGCGCAGGCGGCCAAGTGCAATCTGCACGCGAGCCGTCTCGAGGGGGCGAGCTTGCTGGGCGCCGACCTGCGCGACGCGGTGCTCTACGAAGCGGAGCTGTGGAAAGCGCAGCTCGACGAGGCGCAGCTCGACGGCGCGCACGTTGCCATGAGCAAGCTGGCCACGGCCGAGGTTGCACCATGAAGATCATCAGCGACAAAGAACGAGTGCTGGAAACGCTTCGTGCGGGCGAGCCACTCGATCCCCCCCTGCTGGCGGGACTTGATCTCTCGAATGAGGATCTGTCGGGCGCGGTGCTGTCTGGGCTCATCCTCCACAAGGTGAACCTGAGCGGTGCCGATCTTTCAGGCTGCAAGATCGACAGCTGCGTCTTTTCTGGTGTCGTGTTTCGAGATGCCAATCTCTCTGGGGCGGTATTGCACGACTGCGCCTTCACCGCCGACAAGCAGCCAACGCGCGTTCCGAAGGAAGTCAGTGCGCCGCTCGCCCTCGGAGATGGCGAGCTCGACCAAAAATTGGCCGAGGCGCTCCAGGCCGCTGGCTACGTCGGCTACCGCGACGCGGAGCAGGATGTGCGGGGCGTTCAGCTCGTCGGCGCCAAGCTCTCACGCCTCATCATGGATGACGCCAACTTGAGCGGTGCTGACTTGTCATCGGCTTCGTTGCTCGAGTCGCAGCTGACTCGATGCCGGCTCGATAGCGCCTCGCTCGAGGAGGCCAAGCTCGACACCGTCGCGCTGGAGGACTGCAGCACGGCAGGCGCCAAGCTGGAAGGTGCCGAGCTGTGTGGCGTGAAACTGCTGGACATGGACCACACCCAGCTTGCCATCCTCGAGTCGGCACAGGTGCGCGGTTTGAGCTTGTGTGATGTCGATCTCAGAGCGCTCGCGCACCTCGGCCGTGACTTCAGCGGTGGGAGTCTGCAGCGCTGCAATCTTGCAGACATGGACCTGGCCGGCTGGAGTTTTGCCGGTTGTGTGCTGACGGCCGCAAATCTCTCCGGCGCGCGCTTGTGCGAAGCTGATTTTTCGGGCGCGGATCTGTCGGCGTGCAACTTGAACGGAGCGGATCTCACGGGTGCCGATCTGCGCGAAGCGCGACTGCGTGGAGCGTCCCTCGAGGGCGCCAAGCTCGACGGCGCGCAGCTGCAGGCCGTCCAGTTGCCTCAGGGCGAGCTTGCAGGTGTCAGCCTGGTGGGCGCCAAGCTCGATGATGCAGAACTCTGGGGCGCCAAGCTCGTTGCCGTCAAGTTAGATCAGGCACAGCTGAGCGCCGCCAACCTCGATGACGCCGACTTGCGCGAGGCCAATCTGCAGGAGGCATGCCTCATCGACGCTTCATTGGCGCGGACTGATTTGAGCTCGGCCAGACTAGCTCGCGCGAAACTCAACGACGCGAATCTGCGCGGCGCCAACCTCAGCGGTTGTGACCTGCGCGAGGCCGTGCTCGATGGGGCGGATCTGCGTGAGGCCAATCTGCGAGGCGCACGCCTCAACAGCGCATCCCTCCTCAAAGCGCACTTGGCTGGTTGCGATCTCGCTGAGGCGGATCTCAGCGGCGCGATCATCGAAGGCGGCGCGCTACGCCTCGTCGATTTGCGCTCCACCCGCCTCGTCGCGGCGCGCCTTCGGCAGTGCAATCTGTCAGGCGCCAACTTACAGGGGGGGGATCTGCAACAAGTCGACTTAGCAGATGCCGATCTCAGCGATGCGAATCTGCAGGGTGTGAGCTTCGCAAACGCCGACCTTTCGCGCGCAACCCTCACAGGCGCCAATCTCAGTGGAGCCATCCTTCGCGAAGCGCGGCTGCCCATGGCCGACCTCATCCGGGCCCACCTCGACGAGGCTGATCTCGAAAATGCGGACCTGCGTGGGGCCAACCTCGAGGGTGCTTCACTGCTAGGCGCCACGCTTGCCGGGTCGCGCTTGGACGAAGCGCGGCTGCTCAAGTGCGTGCTGCGTGGGGCGACCGTCACCGCAGCCACCATGACCTATGCGGACCTGTCTCACGCCGATCTGACTGACGCTGATCTGAGCCACGCCGATCTGTTCGGCGCCAACATGCATCGCAGCGTGACCACACGCACCTGCCTGGATGGCAGCAACCTAGACAATGTCAATTCGACCGATCCCGATCGCGCACGCGCCGAGGACTGGCGCCCGCCAACCACCGCCTGAGGAGACCCGATGTCATCAGCCCAAAAACTCACAGCGCCACTCTTTGCCGTCGATGCCCCGCGTAACCAGTCGAGCCCGCACCGGTTGCGGACCCGCGATGGCGCTTGCGCCGCGCTCATCGAAAAGGACGGCGCTGAGGTTGTCGCTGTTCAAGACCGACATGGCCGGCTGATCTTCGAGTACGACCCACAGTCGGGTCGCGGCTCGCTCATCATGCCCGAGGGCGATCTGGCTTTGCACGCTGCGCGCGGCGGCATCGATCTGGTTGCCGCCGAAGGCATTCGTTGCGTCAGTGGTGGCGACTTGGTGTTTCGTAGCCGCAGCGGCGCCAGCATCGGTGTTGGCGGCTCGGTGATCGGCGCTGACGAGCGTGGCGTCGCACTGCGAGGGGAGAACCTACGGGTGGACGCCGAGCAGGCCAACTTGTCGATGAATCGGGCCCGTTATCGCGGTGAGCAGCTCGACGCACAGGTGTCGTGGGTGCGGCTGACCATGGATAAGCTCGAGTCGGCAGCCGAACGCGTAGTCGCCCGCGCGACCAATGTCTTTCAGCGAGTCCAGGGGCTGCACCAGCTCAAAGCAGGACGGTTGCGCACTTTGGTGCGCGACACCATTTCGTTCAAGGGCCGCGACGTTACCGTCAAAGCGCAAGAAGACGTCTGCGTCGACGGCGAGCGCATCAATCTGGGCTGAGGGCACCATGATCTTTGCGATAACCACCAAGCAGGGCGGCCAATGCGTCGCCAATGTCCCCGACGTGTGCAAGACGCCGACTCCCGCGGGGCCGGCGCCGATGCCCTATCCGAACATGGGCGATAGCGCGCAGGCCAACGCAGGCACGTGCTCCAAGAAGGTCAAGGTCGTCAACAAGCCCGCGCTGCACAAGGGTAGTGAGATCCCCATGTCCAGCGGCGACGAAGCGGGTTCTGCAGGCGGGGTCGTTTCAGGCAAGATCAAAGGCGAGATCGTCTTTCGTAGGTTCTCGAGCAAGGTCAAAGTCGAGGGCAATCCCGTCGTGTTCCAGACCTGCACCACCGCCCACAACGGCAAGAACGCCAACGCGCCGATGGGCATCCAAGCCGCACCATCACAACAGAAGGTCAAGGTAATGAGCTGATGAGCGGCGCGCTTCGCCTCGTGCACCGACTTCGCTACCAGTTCGAGGAGCCAGCCAAAGGGGCGGAGCTCGTCGTGCGCTTGCGGCCAAAACGAGCGGCGCACCATCAGCTGCTGGTCACGCCCGCGGGCGATGTCAGCGACGAGAAACGGGATCGTTTTGGCAATGCGATCACCAAGCTGCGGCTCGATTCAATCCACGAGCTGACCATTGCCGCTGTGAGTGTGTTGCCACTCGGCGCGCATCCCGTCGCCGCTGCCGCGCCGCCCCAAGCCGACGCGGCCACCTTTCTGACGCCGAGTGCGCGCGTTGGTGTCGGAGCGCGCTTTGCTTCGCTCATCGATGATGCCCCCACACCCGAATCGGTTGCTCAGACGATCAGTGAGCTCTTGCGCTTCGATCGGCAGAGAGCACGCGCCGAGGGCACCGCCCAATGTGCGCTCGACGACGGCGCCGGCGTCTGTCAAGACTTCGTCCACGTCGCCCTCGCAGCACTCCGATCTCGGGGCGTGCCGGCACGTTATGTGGGAGGATATCTGCTACCCGCGCAACCCCGCGACCCGGTGCGGCCCCATGCCTGGGCCTCCATGGCTTGCCCCAAAAAGGGCTGGCTCGATTTCGATCCCACGTTCGGCGGACTCACCTCCGAGCACCACGCTGCTGTTGCCATCGGACGTGACCACCACGACGCAGCAGCCGTCTGCGGTCAGCTGCTGTCAGCAGATCGCTTCCGATTGCAGTCACAAATCAGCGCGCAGCAGCTCGCACCGCTCAACTGAGGTCATCGACCGAGCTCGCGTTGCGGGCTATTCAGCTGTGGCACTCGCCGGGACGGGAGCGTAACCGGCTGGCACAAACAAGCTCGGCAGGTTTGCCAAGTACAGACCTGCTACCGCCACGAGGGCAAACGCGAACCGCCAGACCATGGGGCGAGTCTTGAAGCGTGGCATCAAGAAGGTCCCGGCAGCGCCCGCAACCGCTGACATCAGATGCATCTTCGACAGCAGGCTCGCACTCGGCTGGGCCGACAGCTCGACGGCGATCATACTGACGAGCAACAAGATGAGCCCAGCGACACCGAGGATCTTGTCGTGTGACGCGGTCCACCCTGCCGAAGCCTCGTCAGATTGCTTGCTGCCTCTGCGCCGCCGCGCCTTGGTTTTCTTGGGCGGGGGCCGACTGCTGCCCTTCAGTTGCTCGTCGCTACTGAGCCAGGGGGTCTCGTGTGACAACCCACTGACGCGATAAGGCATGTAGTTGTGCTCGACCGAGCCACCACCAACAGTGCCCACGTCTTCGTAGTCCTCGTAGCGCCCGAGATCCTCGAGAAGCTCGCTTACCCATTGGTAACGTGCCTCTGGAGCGCGCATCGTACATTTGCGAACGATGCGGGACAGTCCTGCAGGCTGGTCGGACAGCTCCGCAAGCGCAGGCACGTCGGCCAAGGGTGCATCTGGATGCTTGCCGAGCAGCAAAAAGCTCAGGATTCGCCCCAGGCTATACACGTCGGCGGTCGGACTCTGCGTTCCAGAGGCCACGAGCTCTTCGGGGGCCGCGTAGGCGGCGTATCCGCCCGCATCTGCCGATTCCGCGGCGAGGGTCGGAAGGTCGACCATGTCGAAGTCGCTCAACATCGGGTTGAGATCACCATCGAGCAGGATGTTCGATGGTTTGAGACAGCGATGTAGCGCGCCCACTGCGTGCGCTGTGTTGACCGCCTCGCAGAGCTTTTCGAAGAACTCGACGACGCTCTTGACCGACCAACCCAGAGCAGGCAAATCCACGGCGCTGCCGTTGGCAGCCAACTGCATCGCGAAGCCGAGCTTGTTGATGCTGACCGCGTGCAGGCGCGCCACGCCGCCCACCATGTCGCCCCGACCGGTGAGGCGATTCATGACCGCAACGCCGCGGCGGTAAGCGGGCAAGGACAAGCCGATCGACGCGCGCTGCGTGTTGAACAGTTTCACCGCAAGCTGCTGCCCGTCTTCTGTTCGGCCGCGCCAAACGCGCGCCATATTTCCTTCGCCGATCAGCTTCTCGAGCGTCACCCCCAGCAAAACGTCTCCTTCTTGCCAAGCGGGCGATGCCAACATCGCCGGCGTGAGGATGCCAGCAACGAGCTTGAGCGAGCGCATCGACAATGGCGCACCGGGCTCGCCATCGGGAGGCGGCAGCGAAATCCGCACGATCTCTTCGGCAACGCGGGCGGATGGTGGATGCTTGTCGTCTTGTCGAAGCCGATGGCGACGCGCTTCTCGCTCGACGTCACTGAGCTTGCGCGTAGGCGGACCTGCGTCAGAGGCCATGTCTGCCGACTCGGTGGAGCAAGCACGACGCACCGCCATGCTGAACTCGGTCAGATCTTCAAGCAGGACGCCATGGCGCCAAAGCTGAATGACCTCGCTGTCGGGCAAGCGTGAGCGGGTGCATGTCTTCTTGTCGATTCGGGCGCCAGCGATGCTCGACGGCTCTCCCACAACCCGCTCGATACTGGCACCACGAAGGTCACAATCGACCAAGCAGCTACCCTCGAGCCGCGCCCACGACAGATCTGCGCCGCGCAGATCGGCACCAGTCAGATCTGCGCCGTTCAGATCAGTCCATCGCAGCAGCGTGCCCTGCAAGTTGGCGTTGCCGAGCTTGGCGCCCGCAAGCTGAGCGTGATCGAGACCGGCGCCCGCAAGGTCGGCACCCATCATATCGGCGCGCAGCAGCTGCGCACCGCGCAAATCGGCTCCTGGAAGTGAAACCGTCTCGGGTTTGCCGTTCCTACGCGCCTCGAGCACGTAGTGCAGCACCTGCATCGCCGCCGGATCCATGGTGCATTCGTACTTAGCCCGACTTATTCACTGCGTCACCCCGAGCCCTTCGACCCGATGAGTTGCCTCGATGGCGACTCGGGCAATCAGCGGATGCTGTCGCTACCGCTCGGCGCTTCGAAGGAGGGCCGGCGGCCGTGCTGACGCATCCGCTCGTCGTACTCCTCGTACATGCTCAAATCGCCGCTCTTCGGCAAGCTCACGCCGAGCACTTTGGCGCATAGCAAACCGCTGAGCGCGACTACGCGATCGCGTTCGTTGTAGCGCCCCACGGAGCGCAGGTTGTTGAGGCTCCGCTTGACCGTCTCCACCAAACGAGACTCGATTCTCGATGGGACGCTCGGCATCGCAAAACTGGCAGCGATCTCGTCCACATAGGTCGCCAATTGGGGTTCGAAGGCTTCGTCCTGTTTGGCGAGACGACGCTCCTGCCGTGATTGGGCGCCATGGAGGTAGGTGTCGATCACGCCCAAGATGGCGCTCACGTTGAAAGGCTTCTGGATGTAAACGATCGACAGGTCGCGGCTCTTGCGCTGCACCTTGCGGTCGTCGTCTCCGGTCACCAAGGCTATGGTCATGTCCGGGTTGTTGCGGCGCAGGTATTCGCCGAGCACGAGTCCGTCCATCTTGGGCAACTTGTGATCGATGAATGCCACCTGAAACGTCCAGAAAGGCAGCACCTCGAGCCCTTCTTCAGCGGAAGCGGCCGTGACCACTTGATGCTCGACGCGGGAAATTATCTCAGCGAGCAGCTCGCGAATGGCGCGATCGTCGTCGATAACCAGAATGTTGAGCTGCTCGTGTTCCATGCCCCGGCGCTCACGTTTACCGCGACGGGGTCTCGGCTACCAGCTCGCACCTTGTAGCGTCAGCCGCACGCGGAGCAATGCCAGACCGTTGACCGTCGGCTTGATTCGCACCGCTTGGGTGCCTCCGCCGATCACCATGCAATTGCCGATGTCCACATCGACGACGTGAACAGACCAATCGTGCGCCATTTTTGCTGACGCGCCGCAGTTGTTGAGCGGGTTGTAGACATCGAACTGCGCGCTCGAGCTGGTGGCGTAGCCGCGGCCTTCGAGTCGAACGACCGCCTTCTGGTAGCTCTTCAAGGCTTGCAAGCCAATCATGAGCTGCAACGCCTGACCGGAGCCGATGATGAGCGCATCGGAACCGATGGGATCCCACTTGACCTGCATGTTGTTGTACAGATCCCAAGCCTCAGGCCACGACTTGCCAGATGCCGCCCATTGCTTGGCTCCCCACCCTGGCGTGTTCGAAAAACTCCACGACGGCGAGCTAGGACTGTTGGCCGAGGTGTAATCCAGCTCGACCCAGAGCGCGCTCACCCCACTACTACTCGTGCTGCTCGTGCTGCTCGTCGAGCTCGTGCTCGTGCTGCTCGTAGAGCTCGTGGAGCTCGTGGAGCTCGTGCTGCTCGTAGAGCTCGTACTGCTCGTGGAGCTCGTGCTGGTTGAGCTCGTGCTGCTCGTAGAGCTCGTGCTGCTCGTGGAGCTCGTGCTGCTCGTAGAGCTGGTAGAGCCCCCCGCAGCAGCCCCGCCGTGCCCCGCCGCGCCACCAGCCGCACTGGTAAACTGACCACCGGCGCCCGCCGCCGCGCCGCTCGACGCTAGTCCCCCACCCTCGTTGCCGCCGTCGTCGTCGCCCCCTCCGGCCGCGCACGCCAAGAGACAAGTGAGCACCAACAAGAGGCTGAGACGACCGCGCGCAAGGATCAGAGCTCGCATGGCCTGGTGATCTTACGCCAGCCGGGCGCATTCCTTCCCATCACAAAGAGCGTTGACGGCTCGCAAGCCCTGAAGCAAGCACAGCGCGTGGCCTCCAAGGACAACAACGACGAGCTGACCGTCTACATGCACCCCGTCGAGTATGCACAGCTGCTCGCTACGCTCCATACTTTGGCGCCACGACGATGCCTCGAGTGGGGAAGCGGCGGCAGCACCAAGGCGATCCTGCGCGACTGCCCTTTCATCGAGCGCTACGTGTCTATCGAGCACCACGGCGCCTGGTACCAGAAAGTGGCGCAGATCGTGTCAGACCCGCGGCTGTCGCTCAACCACATCCCAGCAAACGAGCCGATTGCACTCGACGAGCCCAGCACAGCCCAGATCATCGCTTGGGACGCGAGCGCCGAGCAGAACGCCAGCGTGATGGCAAGCTATGTCAGCTTCGCCGCGAAGCTCGACGAGGCCCCTTTCGATTTCGTGCTGGTCGACGGCCGCGCCCGGCGCTTCTGCATCGCGGCGGGCTACGAGCTGCTGCGGGGGGGGGGCGTGCTGGTCTTGCACGATGCCCAGCGCGAGCAATATCACGACGCCGTCCACGCAACCGGAGGGGCGGTGCGTTTCCTCGAGCCGTGGGAGCAGGGACAAATCTGCCTCATTCGCAAGCCCTCCGTTTAGGCCCCGTGGGTCGCCAGCTGCGGGCCGCGACCCGCTGCCTGCATGCTGCACCCGACAATCCACCGCGCTGCGCCAAATCGAGCAGCCCGTCAGCGCACCTCCTCAACTGAAATCAGGGTCCGCGCCGGTGGCCCCAGTGCCCGCCCAGCTATCGTCCAATCGGTGAAAAGGACGCCCGGCGAGACAGGCCCAGTCAATCGGATTCTTTGAGGTTTCTTCAGGTTGACTGTGCTCCAGAGAGTGGACGTCGAGGCGCTGCTTCGACTGCCTACAGCCGTCACATGCACGGCGAGCACGCTAGCCGGACCGGATCCGCGGCAGCGTGGCGCGATAACTGCAAGCTCACAGCACTACTGGAAACGCTATGGATCATTCGAGCTGGCCAATTCGCTGCTTTGGGCAAGGCAATTCACGCTGCGGCGCGTTGCTCTGGTCATGGCGCGGCGCGGAGTACTTGACCGCGATCGTCAAGGCGAGCTTTCGATGGCAACACGACGCCAGCATGCAGCTGGTAGCGCCGGAACCTCTGGTCCTGCAGGACGAGCCTCACGACGGCAATCCCGCGCTCAGTCTGCGCCTCGGCACCGATCGGGTTCCAAGCCGTCCCGAAGTAGACGTACTGATGACGGGGACGGCTTTTGCAGCCGAGGGCCAAGTTGTCACGGCTGCGGCGGTACGCCTCGCCATGTCCCGTGCTGGCGAGCCCCTGCTCGACAAGACGTTGCATGTCTTCGGCGATCGGCTGCGTGACGAGGGCGACCGCTACACGGACCCGAAGCCGTTCGGGTCTTTGAAGCTGCGCTACGACCGAGCCGCACGAGATAGCAACAATCCACACGGGGTCAATGGGCGAAAGCTGCCCAACAGTGTCTACCCGGACCAACCTGGTCGCAGCGCGGGATTCGGCCCGCTTTCCCCATTTGCACACAACCGAAGTCGCTATCTCGGTGCGACCAAGAAGCAGTCGCTTCAAGGGGCTCGACTGCAACTGGCGGACGATTTCGATTGGCGCTACTTTCAGTCAGCACCCGAAGATCAGCGTCTGCAATCGCTGCGGGGGGATGAAGAGGTCGTCCTCGACGGCGTTTCTGCCACCATGCCGAGGCAGCGTTCACGGCTTCCTGGCGCCCGCGCCGAAGCTTATTTGGGCGCGACGACGGAGGCCGCACGCGCCTCGCTCACTGGGGCCGGCGCGTCGGGCTGGCAAGCGCTCGCGCTGACCGCGGACACACTGCTGATCGACGCCGATAGTGGCCTGGTCAGCATCGTCTGGCGTGGTCATTTTCGCTTGGCGTCGGAGCATCAACTCTCCGAGCTGATCCTTGCTGGCGGCGTCATGCCGACTGGTGAGCAACAGGCCGACATGAGGCAGCCCAGCGCAAGACTGTCGCTCCCGCCGCCCGCCGCGCTCTATGCCCAGACAGAGCCTGAGCCAACCGCCAGTGTAGCGAGCAGCGGCTCGAGCGGACGCAACAGCGCCGCGACACCAGCAGACCTCACCATGCATATCGGTGACCAAACACCACCCAGCTGCGTTGGGGCCCCCTTCGCGCTGCGCGAAGCAGGCAGCAGTGGACCAAAGTCGGCACCTGAGGGAGCGCCCTATGGCCCGCCCCTCGGGGATCTCGCGCAGCCGCCGTTGGGGGATATGACCATGGGTGGCCCACCTCCAAGTGATGCCAAACCCACCAATGGCGGCCGACTGGACGAGACCCACGCCTTGTCCGGTGACATCGTCGCCAGCATTCAGCGTATGGCTGCTGCTCCCTTTCCGCTCTCTCGCGCCGGCACGCCGCCAAGCAGTCGGGCTGCTCCAATGGGGGCGCCATTCGCCTGCGAGCCAGCGCCCGCGGTGCTGTTGCCGACTGGGGGCGAGACGATGGCGCTGCGCTCGCCTCTGGCTCCGCCGCCCGCTCCAGTCAGCCACCCTGCAGAGCCGGCGCCGGTCAGCCGCCCCACTGAGCCAGCAGCCGCCTCATTGCAACAACTCGAGCCTGAGCCTCAGCATGACTCGACTGTTGATGAGCTTGCCGGTTCGCACCACCCACGCGGCGATGGGGACGAGACACCGGACAGCGTCCCATCAATCGCAGCGGACGACCTCGATGAGCGCGACCTCGATGAGAGCGACCTCGATGAGAGCGACCTCGATGAGAGCGACTTCGATGAGAGCGACCTCGATGATGAGTCTTGGGGCCACGAGGAGCTGTTCACTCCTCCCCCCCGACCCAAACCAGGAGTGCTCGCAGGCGAGGCTTTGGTCTCGGCCATGCGACAGGGCAATGTCAGCGAGGACGATATCGCCGCAGCATTGATCGCGCTCTCGCCACCGCCGCCACCGGACGAGGACGAGCCCTGACAGGACAACAACGGCGCACGCTCAAGGGGGCTCGAGCGGTCGTCTTGCACCGCGCCTGCGCGCATGCCGCGTAGCGCTGATCTGCCATGCCGGTGGAGCAACGTGAATCTCGAGAAGGAAAAGCTCTAGATGGGACTAGATAAACTCACACGCGCAGTCGCAAACCAGGCGAGCCAGGCAAGCGCTGCGCTCGAGCCGGCCAACGCGCTGGTGCGCCAAGCGGTTTCCGAGATGGGGCACGACGAGCTGCTCGACTATTGGTCCTTCGACTTCATGACGGCCGACTACCCGATGGGCCAGCTGCAAGTGGTGTCCTACCAAGCCGTCGAGGAGATCTCGGCACTGTACCACTTCGACATTCAGATCCTGGTAGACGAGGACGACTACGAAGAGCTCGAGCGCAACCTGCTGGGAAGAGCAGGCACCCTCACGATTGCTGGTCATCCCCTCTCGCAGCGTGTCGCCCACGGCGTCGTGACACGCGTGGACGCCGAAGGCGTGAGCGGCGACAAAGACGGCCGCCACAAGCTTTCCCTGCGGCTTTCGCCCGCGCTGGCCAAGCTGCGTCACCGCCAGAACAGCAGGATCTATCGAGACAGCAGCTGCAAGGACATCGTCAGCTCGCTGCTCGACTCCTACGGGATTCGACACGAATGGCGCATATCGGCGAAGCACACCGCCCGAGACTATTGCGTGCAGTACCAAGAGACTGACTACGCCTTCATCGAGCGGCTCTTAGCTGATGATGGCATCTATTTCTTCTTCGAAAGCGTCATCGGCGACGACCGGGAGACCGTCGTCTTTGCCGATGACGCTGCCACCTGCCAAGCCATAGCAGGATCTGGCGTACTCGAGTTCTCCGACTCCGAAGGAGAGATGTTCGAGCGCGGCGGCTCGGTCAGCCGCTTCTTCCGACGTTCCCAGATCCGTCCGGGCTCAACGCGGGTGCAGCGTTACGACTTCGAGCGCCCACGCTTCGACCACAACGGTAAGAAAGCAGTTACAACCGAGACTGACGCCCACGACCCTTCTCCCCTCGAAGTCTACGATCACGAACAGATCCTCGACGGCGTCAGCACCGATGCTGCGCTCGCCCAGCAGCACCTCGAACAGCACCGTCGCGACGCTCGCGTTGCTTTTGGTGAGAGCCGCTGCAGAGCACTTCAGGTGGGTCGCACCTTCAGCTTGACGGGCAACCCCATGCGCAAGCTCGACGACGACTACCTGGTGCTGCGCTTGCAGCACCGTGCGGTTCGACCCGAATACAGCGACGGCAATCTCAACGAGAAGACCTACGGAAACAAGTTCGAATGTGTGCCCCGCCACATCACGCCGCGGCCGCCGCGCCCCCGTCGCGAGCGCCGACAAATCCTCGAGACGGCCACGGTGGTAGGCCCCGAAGGAAGCGAAATCCACACCGATCATTACGGCCGCATCAAGGTGCAGTTCCATTGGGATCGCGAGGGCACCCACGATCCCCATAGCTCTTGTTGGATCCGCACCATGCAGAGCTGGGCCGGAGCAGGTTGGGGCACGCAGTTCATCCCGCGCGTCGGCATGGAGGTCTTGGTCCAGTTCCTGAGCGGCGACACCGATGCGCCCGTGGTGGTTGGGGCCGTCTACAATGGCCTCAACGGCACCCCCTTCCCATTACCCGGCAGCAAGACCGTCAGCGGCATTCGCACGCGCAGCTCCCGGGGCGGCGGCGGCTTCAACGAGCTGTCCTTCGAGGATCGCAGCGGCTACGAGCGCGTCTACGTTCACGCCCAAAAAGACTTCGACGAATTCATCGAGCACAACCGCACGAGCACCGTCCAGAACGACGAGGTCGCCCGCATCGGCAGCTCCCAGCTAACGCAAGTCGGAGTCAACCAAAGCAACCTAGTGGGCGGCGACGCATTGGTGACTGTCGGCATCAACCGCAATTGCTCCGTTGGCCACAATGACGACCTCAACGTCGCCAACATGCGCTGCGTCGACGTGGGCGGCTCGTCAAGGCACAGCATTGGCCGCAGCGCAGAACTGTCAATCGGCGACGACGCCACGGTGTCAGTAGCCGACGACATGCGCCTCTTCGTCGGCGGCGACACCGAGCTCATCTTGGGTGATGTGAGCGGCGACGACCGCGTGGCAACCGTGGCAGTCCATGGCGATGTGGCAATGTCGTCGAGTGCCTCGCTCAAGCTGGAAGCGGAGGAATCACTCGAGCTCCGCTGTGGCGACACCGTGCTGACGCTCAGTCCAGATGGTTTGACCATCGAGACGCCAAAGTGCCAGGTGTTGGCTGACGACGAGCTCCTGCTCGACAGCGGAGGCGCTGTGCTCAAGCTGGACGATAGCCTAATCGGCCTCGGCAAAAAGGCTCAACTGCAAGCTTCGGGCTCCTCGCTCGTGCTCGACGCCAACGCCGCTCTCGACGGCGCTTTGGTCAAGCTCAACTGTGGCCCTGGTCAGGCGTCGGCTGATGGTGAGACTGAGGATGACGAAGAAACCGAGATGTTCCAGTTCACAGCCGTTGACGCTACCGACAAGCCCTACGCAAACCTACGCTACGAGCTATGTGTGGGTGACCTCCGGCTCAAGGGCAAGACGGACGGAAGCGGGAAGCTGAAGCAGAAGATTCCGACCACTGCACGTTCGGCGAAAATCTCCCTATGGACCAATGACAAGAGCCGCATCGACTACTTGGTCAAATTCGAGGACGTCCCGCCGGTCACCGACTTGAAGGGGGCGCAAGTCCGTCTGCGCAACCTCGGCTACTATGACGGCGATGTCGACGGCGAGATCACTCATGAGCTCTACACCGCAGTCCGTGGCTTTCAAACTGACTACGACTTAAAAGTCAGCGGCGAGCTTTGCGGCGCCACTCAAGACAAGCTCGAGGAACTCGCTGAGCTATGAGCTCTCACTCGTCCACAACAACCTTACGAGGGAGAGATAGGGACAACATATGACCGCCTCCAATCAAAAAGCGTGCAGCGCACCGAAGGCAAACACGAATGTCAGAATGACCAGCGCAAGACGGGGCAAGTTCGCGAGAAGAAACCAACGAAACCGCTCATCGTTGAAGCCGCGACAGGTCTCGTGCGACAAGAACAGCAGAATCTCGAAAGGCGGCGCGGCGCAGTTTGTGATCCTCGAAGTGTTGGGCTACCGACACGCTCTCAGCGGACTGCAGGCGCACTACCTCTCGAACGAGACGGTGCTTGCCTTCGGTGATCCAGGCCCACCTCCGAGGCCCCCAAAGACGGGCACAGCGCATGAGCTCCGCTCGAGGGCCATCTCGAGGGACCTCGTGAAGAACAAAGACTTGAAGTTCTACGCCTCGCGGCGCTTCATCTTCGGCTCCTACGACCCAAAGGCGAAGAAAGGAGGCCCAACATACCGCCTAATCCAGGATTATTACGCCGGCGAGCAACAATATCTGCGGCTCATTCCGATGCAACCGACCTCCGGCTCCGATGAGGCTTTTGAGAAGCTCGAGGGCGAATTCAAGAGACTCTCCAAGGAGGATATCACTGGACGACAGAAGCACGACATCCATTCTGGCGAGTACTGTGCCAACCGGATTCGAATTCTCCTCGACGCTGACGACAACGTCCACCGAGTCGCCATAGATGGCGTTGAATACGATTGGAAGAACTGCTGACACCACAGCGTAACTGGAGTCCAAGATGCCAGGCATACTCACCCACTTCCTCATCCTCGAGCTCGCGTACTACAATACGTACAAAAAGTACCCATTCCTGCGCCGCTATGCTCGACCGCACGCCGACTCGACGTGGCGAAGGACAGCGCAGCGTTTCCTCGATCGGGTTGCTGGCCTCGAAACCGTTGAGACCTTCCTCCAGTTCAATCCCGCTGAGCTAGCGGGCGTCTTCAACACCAAGGAGTGGCTGGCAGCATTTGGCTCAGACAGCAAAACAACCTGTGGGCTGCTACTGCCAAAGGAAGCTTACGTCGGCTCATTGGGCCCTGACGTTGTAGCAGCGTCTAAGAACGGCTGGCTCTTTGACACAATGCATCTGCGCGACTCGAATCACTTCGTGCTCGACTGGCTCAAAGAGGTCGAGGGGGAGAAGCGCAGAGAATATCAGTATCGGCACTGTGGGTACATCTTCGGGTTTCTGAGTCACATGGCCGGCGATATCATCATGCACCCGTATGTCAATACTTTCGCCGGCTATTACCTGCAGCAGCCCGCATTTCATATGCACCCCCTCATGGAGTCGAATATCGACAGTTACGTCGCGCAGAATTATTTCGGCGCCACCGGTTTGAGTGATCATTCCAAGGCATGGGCAAAGAACCTTCTTGGTGGCGACATCACAGAAGTAAAGTGGCGCGGAAGATCTCTGCGCAACCCCCGCGCCACTCCCCTGGACAGCCTTGTGAACCTCGTGAATCTCAGTGACATAAGGGACAAAGTCGCGTTAGGTCGCCGTTTCGTCCGTATAGCAAAGAAACGCTACACAACACCTCCTGGCCACTCCGAAGTGAGTACCACATGGTTCAACGTCGGCCTTGCAGTTGCCGCCGGAGGCGCACTTGACTTTGCTTATCGCCATGGGGTTGAACTGCGCAATAGGAATGTGGCAGTCCCCTTTGCGGGGGACGAGTACGATCCGCTTTTGGTGAACCATCCTCGCCAAGAGAAGCCGGTTGACCATTACATACGGTGGGCCGCAGGTTTGGCATGTCAGTTCTGGAGAGCGGCAGAGCAATGGCTAAAGACCGGAACCGCTAGGAAGAGGCAGAAGAAGCCTCCCACTGGTTGGAGCCTGTCAAATCGCGACAAGAAGTTTCTCCGCGCAG
This sequence comes from uncultured Polyangiaceae bacterium, assembly GCA_964599485.1. Classification (GTDB taxonomy): domain Bacteria; phylum Myxococcota_A; class Polyangia; order Polyangiales; family Polyangiaceae; genus JAPYTK01. The sequence continues at coordinate 12,058 of CAZRGL010000047.1, read as the reverse complement.
TACCAAACTTCAACCTAGACACTGGCTTCGTGCCCTATGTTCGCCAAGAGAGGAACACGCTCGTTGTAGGCCTCGAGCACAGCTGGACACGCTACGGCAAGATCAAGTCTGTTTTGGTCCCGAGCACCCATGGGGCGCCCAGGAAAGCGCAAATCCCACACGTGATGCATCTCGAAAAGGGGCCATCCTTGCCCTGGAAGGAGACTCCTGGGAGCAAGAGGAGAAACGCAGACAGGAAAGCACGACAGAAGGGCCTCACCTACGCGTGACTTTGACCGCAAAGCCGGCACCTGGCGCCCACTATGAAACCCATTGCTCGTCCAACTGATATGCACACCTGCCCGCAGGTGACTGTTCTCATTCCCCACGTGGGTGGCCCCATCATAGGGCCGGGGGTCGCGACGGTGCTGGCGTCGAAGATGCCGGTCTCAGTCGTTGGAGACACATGCACGTGCGTTGGCCCGCCGGACGTCATCGTGGAGGGCTCTGCGAACGTGCTCGTGCAGAATCGGCCGGTTGCGGCGCTGGGTTCCAAGACAGCTCACGGGGGGCTGGTGGTGGCTGGAGCCCCTACCGTACTCGTGGGGACAGCGACCGGTGGGGCACTGAAGACGTCGGGTAAGAAGGCGAAGCGCAAGAAGTCGAAAGCGTTGCTTGCTGAGGACGAGAAGCTTGGCCCGAGCGTCGCGGCGTTGCGTTCGGTTGGCGGCAGCCAATGGGTCGCTCCGGTGCTCGAAGAGCCAACCTACACCCTCCTCATCGACTTGGAGCAGATCGATTCCAGATACGACGACGACGAGTTTGAGCTCGAGAGCATGGATGGCGAATACTCCCAGAAGCGCACCGTTAGAGAGGACGGCGTGATCGTCGACGAACGGTGGCTTCAAATCACTTTCAGCAAAGTCAAACCCGGCAAGATCTACTCCTGCCATCACGACCTGAAGAAGACCGCGTCAGGCAATACCGCCACGCTCCTACTGTTCAAGGGCATGCAACTTTGCGACGAGGATCTCGACGGTCATGAGATCGACGAAGCGGACGTGACCGCTTCCTTTTCGGTCGAAGAGCGGGCTGTTGAAACGTCAGCCGACTTTCACATCCCTGATGACGAGGACGACTTGGCGCTGGCGCTGCTCATTCGTGATGAGGCGCTATTCGATGACGACGCTGCCGGCAGAGAGGCTCGCGCAGGCCTCGATGAGCTGCACGACAGTTTTTGGCTGGGTAAGGAATCCGACAAGGATGATTGGGTGCTGCCGCGAAACCTCCCCGCATCGTTGAGCGAGGAGCTGACAGCGATCGACCAGGAGCTCGCGGCTGAGCCCGAGGCGGATGCGGATGAGCACTCCGATGACCAGCCTGTCGGCGGGAGGCAGTCGTGAGGCATATCGCTGTAACGCCGCGCATCTGTTACGAAGGCGAGGGCACATTTCCCGCCCGAAACCGACTCGTCATCGTCTACCGCATTCATCGAGAAGGTGGCGGGGTGGCTGACGCCTGGTTGGCTCACACTGGGGATGACGGCCGACTTCATCCTCTCTTTGACGACTACCAATCCCCGAGCTTCAACAAGGTGACCTGCGTCAAGGACACTGGATTCGGGGAGTTCTTCACCGTTGAGAACTTCAAGCGGCCGTACGACGCCAAGAAGGAACCCCTTTGTCTCTACAAGCACCCGATGAAGTTTCGCAGTGGGGAGCTGGTCGGGATGGTCTTCGTGCCGGCGAAAACCCCACCTCAGTCCATTCCTCTGGCAGCCTTGCGCAAGGAAGGGCTGGTGCGCAAAGGGTACATCGCCGGTCCCCAAGTCTCCGCCCCGAGCAAGAGCGGCGCAACGCGGCGGCTCGCTTCTCTGAGAAGAGTCAAGGGCGCCAGGCACTATTGGCTGGCGTTACCGTGTGATTACGCCAGCTACCTGGCTCGCTTGAGAGGACAGGTGCAGCGGCTCAACGCGCTACTGAAGAAATACCAGGATCGCCTCGGGAACTTACTCTATTGCTCGGCGCTCATCGATCAGCTCGCCCAACACCTCGAAGCACAGCGAAGGGCCCGATACCAGACGTGGTTCATGAAATTCAGCAACAAGCCCAACACGACCCGAGTCAAACTCGCACAGCGTTCGGGAATGGAAAGCGAATTGCTGCGCACCGAGCTGATCGTGCCCATGCAGAAGAACGTGGAGCTGGACATCAAGCGCATTCGGAAGGTCTTCCAGAACCGCATCGATCGTTGTGGTGAAGAGCTCAATCGGATCCTCGTGTCCCGGCCCCACAACGAGGCGTTCGAGCGCAGGTTCGCCAAAGAGCTCGAGGAGCACGAGGAGATCGACGGACACGTTCGGAGAACCTACGAGCACGCCTATGTGCTGGCTTCACGAACTTCATCGGGCCGCAAGCTCTACCATGGCCACGTCAAACCGCTCCTGGATCTAGCGAGGAAGAACAAGGACAAATCCAAACAGCAAGCTCGCGAAGCATTGCTCGAGCTCGACGAAAGCGTGGGCTGGGCGAAGAAGTTCACCGAAGGTGTCGTCGAATGCGTCTACGCCTACGCCGACAGCAAACTGAGCACGGGATTGGCGCGATTGCAGCGTGACTTGCTCGGGGCCATGTACTTCCTGCAGTGCAAGGGCTTGGCAACCAATGTGAGCGGACTTGCCGAGCGGCTGGAGCATCCTGGGACCCGCGCACAACAAGTCGATGTCGACGACTACATCGTCAAGACGAAGAAGACCGAAGCGGTGCGCAAGGTGCTCCGCGCGCTCATGAGCGCGCTCAAAGCGGGCGTTACACTGAACGAGAAGAAGCTCGTCATTCGAGAGAAACTCGGCGGTTCCAATGAAGTCGCTGGTTGTCTGGTCGACCTGGGCAAGTCAGAGGCGATGAAGGGCATGTGGTCCGAGCGCGAATTGACCTTGCGAAATTCGGCCGCCACGGTCGCCTCCGTTTTGGACTGGGGTTTCTCGCTCGACACGCTCTACCAAACTGCCCGCAAGACAGGTGGCCTCGATATGGCCATAGCCACCGTCACCTATGCCGGGAAGTCGTTTGTAATGGTAGGCCAGACCCTGTCGCTCGCGGGCATGATCGGCCCCGGAGCTGCACTACTGGGGCTCGGCAAGGCCATCAACTTGGCCGCAACCATAGGCGGCACGGCGCTGCGTTGGATCCGGGACTACGAGGGGCCACAAATGAACGGGTACAGCACCACGCTCAAAGCCTTGGAGAAAGCGGACAAGCACGACCGCTACCACGACAGCTACCGCAACGCGAAGAGACAGCGGGCGAACGACACGGACTTCCACCTCCAGAAGGTCTTCATCAATGAAGACGCCGCGCGAGCTGCCGGTCAACAATGGTGCACAGGCCTGATTTCCCGCAAGTACATGAAGCTCGAAGAGATGATCCAGAAAAAGTACTTCTACGCGAAAGAGTGGGGCCTGGTCGCTGAATGGTCGTCGCTGTAGCCGCACACCACGGATGTTGCCAGCCAGCCGCCGCGCTACGTTTGCTGTCGCCCGAGGATGAGCCGCCAGCTCGGCGCGCTCAGTCGTTCATCACGTAGGCGTCTTTGAGCGCCAGCACTTGCTCTTGCCAGAGCCGCTCGTAGCGCTCTTCGTCGACTCGTGGCTTGCGGATCATCTGCAGGCAGTGCGCCATCTGCGCTTCGCTGCTGCTGGGCATTTCGTAGATCTGCAGGGCGTACTTTGAAAAGTCGCGAACCAAGACATCGAAGATCTGCGCGACGGTGTCTTCGTCGAGCTGCTCCGGCTCGAGCTTGTGAAACTCGAGAATCAGCTGGCCGTAGGCTACGAGCGTGAAGACCTCGCCCATCGCCAACAAGAAGCCGATGTCTTTGGCTTGCTTGGCCGCGCTGTCGGCGTCCATCGCCGAAGCCATCAAGAACTGCTTGAAGACCGCGATCTGCTCTTTGAACAGATCGACGTTGGGCAGGCTCACGCTGTCGTAGGCGGCGTTGAAATCGTGGAACTGAATCGAGCCGAGGCCCTTGGTCGGCCCTTGGTTGAAGAGGAAATCGTCGCACTTTGCCGCGTCGACGCGCGGGATTTCGGGGAACGCGCCCGGGTTGAAGAAGTCAGCGGACGGAAGACCAACCCAATGCCGAGGGCCATCAGGAACCAGCCCACGCCTCGCAAGATCCAGGTGAGCGACTTGTTCGATTCCATGGCGGCCTTGAACATGCTGTCAGCGGAGTGCTTTCCCGTCTTGAGCATGCTCAGCTTGTCGCCGGCTTTGGTCTGGTAGTCCGTGAAGCTACTGCCGCTTTGTTTGGCGACCACGCTCACTTCGGCGGCCTTGAGCAACGAGAAGCGGATGCGCAGATCGCCAACCTTGGTCTTGCCAGTGTTGAAGTCCTTCTTCTTGGCTTTGGTGCGTACGTAGAAGGCGCCGTCGACGACCTGAGTCTTGTCCTTGATGGTCGGCGTGAGCTTCTCGAGCATCTTGGCCGTGGCCGGCATGGCTTGGGCGCCCTCGATCTTGTTGACCATGCTACGGGGAAGCGAAAACGCGCCCACCGAGACGTTCTGCGCCGAGTAGGTGTTCGAGCGGTAAGGCATGGCTGGATTGTGGTGGCCATCCTCCTCGCGGAACTCGCTCGAGTCGCTGTACTTGCTCGCCCACGCTTTCTTGTAGCTGTAGGTGGTCTTGGTCACCTTCTTGCCGCCGACCTTCTTCTTGGTCTTGGTCTTCTTCTTCTCTACCCACTGGTACATCTCGACCGAGCGAACCAGCTTGATACCTTTTTCCGAGATCCCGAAGTCGGCATCCTTGAGGATGTCTTCGGTCTGGGCCAGGCCGCTGAGGTGAACCAGCTTGCCTTCGTTGCCGGGATCGACCTTGACGGGATCGACGGTGGCAACCTTGCCGGCGCCTTCTTCGAGGCTCTGAGCGGTCTGCACCGCGCGCCCCTCATTCCACCAGAGCAGCGGAAACGATACGAGAAACAACACGATGCCGATTCCAACACTCTTGATCGAGTCGATGATTCGGCTGCCCCACCCTTGCTCGGAATATTCGCTGAACTCGTCCATGGCGGGCGAAGCCTAGCCCGAGCAAGCAGGCGCCGAGGGGAAAAAAGTCAGCTACTGAGCACCAGCAAAATCGAAGCCGGCGTTCTGAACCACTTGGGCCACCAGCTTGGCGTCGTGGGTGCCCTCGATTTGCACCAGGCCGCCTTCGAGCTTTACCTCGATCTTGTTGTTGCCGAGGGCCTCGCCGAGCGCCCGAGTCAGCGAGCCCACGCAACCACCGCACGTCATGCCCTGTACCTTGTAGGTCGTCTTACTCATTGTTTTGTCTCCTTCTTTTCGTCAGCAAGCTCTTCCAAGATTGGACAATCGGGTCGGTCGTCGCCATGGCAGCGCTCAACCAAGTCGGCCAGCGTTGCCCGCATGCTCTGCAGCTCGGCCACCTTACGCTCGATGGCGTCGATTTGACGCTGCGCCAAGGCGCGCACTTCGCCGCTGCTGCGCTGCTGATCGGACCAGAGCCCGAGCAAGTTTTCGACGGTCTTGAGGCTGAAGCCGAGGCCACGCGCGCGCGAAATGAAACGCAGCTGGTCGACCGCCTTGCGCGTATACAAGCGGTAGCCGTTGTCAGCCCGCTCGGGCAGCGGCAGAAGGCCAACCTGCTCGTAGTAACGAATCGTTTTGGTCGGCAGACCAGACAAGCGCGCTACCTGGCCAATCGTCAACGTGGATGGAGCCTGGCTCATCGACTCGCCCTCCAGCGACGTAGCAACAACGCATTGCTGACGACGCTCACGCTCGACAAGGCCATGGCTGCGCCTGCCACGACTGGGCTCAACAAGCCGAGTGTCGCCAAGGGGATCCCCACGACGTTGTAGAAGAATGCCCAGAACAGATTTTGGCGGATCTTGCGGGTCGTGGCCCGCGACACGCCCACGGCATCGGCCACCAGGGCAGGCTCGGGACGCATCAAAGTGACCCCCGCTGTATGCATCGCGACGTCGGTGCCGCTGGCCATGGCGAAGCCGACGTCGGCGGCGGCCAAGGCGGGTGCATCATTGACGCCATCGCCAACCATGGCGACGACGCGGCCCGCTGAACGCAGCTGCGCTACTTGCTCTGCCTTGTCTTCGGGCAGCACCTCGGCGACGACGCGATCGACCCCCAGCGCATCACCCACGACCTTGGCCGTCCGCGCATTGTCGCCGGTGAACATCACCACCTCGACGCCCTCTGCTTGAAGCTGTCGCACGGCCTGCTCGGCGCCAGCTCTGACCGTGTCTCCAACGGCGATGATGCCAAGCAGCTCGGATTGCGAGGCGATCCACATGACGGTCATGCCCTGCTGCTCGAGCGCGACTGCCCGGGCTTCGAGCGCCGCAACATCGACTCCGCGCTCTTGCATGAGCCGGCGACTGCCGACCAAGAGCTCACGACCTGCAACATTCGCGTGCAAACCCTTGCCGGGAACAGCCTCAAAGGACTCGAGCACGGGAAGCGTCGAGCCGAGCTCCGCAGCCCGTCGAACCACGGCTGCTCCGAGGGGATGCTCGCTACCGCTCTGCGCCGCTGCCGTCAGCGTCAACAAGGCGTGCTCATCGCCATCCGAGGCGACCACTTCGCGCACTTCGGGTCGGCCTTCGGTCAAGGTCCCGGTCTTGTCGAAGACCACCACGTCGACCCTGTGGGCGCGCTCGAGCGCCTCGGCGTCTTTAATCAGAATGCCGGCGCGAGCGGCCGCTCCGGTGCCCACCATCAGAGCAGCCGGCGTCGCCAATCCGAGCGCGCAAGGACAGGCGATCACCAACACCGAGACGGCGTAAATCACCGCCGTGGTCAACGCGGCCCCAGCGATCAGCCAACCTACGAAGGTGGCCACCGCGATGAGCACGACGAGGGGCACGAACACCGCCGAGATTTGGTCGACGAGCTTCTGTATTGGGGCCTTGGTCGCCTGGGCGTTTTCGACCAGCGCCACAATCCGACTCAGTAGCGAATCGGCGCCAACCGCTGTGGCCTCGACATGCAGCAGCCCGGCTCCGTTGATCGAGCCTCCCGTGACGGACTCATCCACAGCGCGGACAACGGGCATGCTCTCACCAGTCAACAAGGACTCGTCGAGCTGACTGTCCCCTTTGACGATGACGCCGTCGACGGGCACGCGCTCGCCGGGTTTGACGACCACAATCTGTCCCCGCCCAACAGCGTCGGCCGCAACCTCTACTTCGCGGCCATCGAGAAGCACGCGGGCTGTTTCCGGCCGCAGAGCCATCAGGGCGCGGATGGCCGCCGTCGTGCTGCGCTTGGCGCGCGCCTCCATCGCTTTGCCGAGCAACACCAGTGTGATGACCGCCGCTGAGGCCTCGAAATAGACGTGCGCACCCGGATGGCGCAGCAGGGCGATGCTCAGGCCGAACGCGGCTGAGGTACCGAGCGCCACCAACAGGTCCATGTTGCCCGTCCGCGCTTTGAGCGCGCCCCAGGCGCCACGATAGAAACGCGCGCCAACCAGAAACTGAACCGGCGTCGCCAGGATCAGTTGGACCCACGCGGGCAGCATCCAGCTGACGCCGAAAGGCAACAGCAACATTGGCGCCACGAGCGGCATTGTGAGCACCACACTCAGCCCGAGTAGCGCAAGCTCGCGCCGCGCGTTGGTCCGCTCGGCGTGGGCCCGCTCTTGCTCGGCCGCGCTGTCAGATGGGGCCAACTCGGCCCCAAAACCGGCCGAGAGCACCGCCTTGATCAAGCGCTCTGGGGTGATGACGGCAGCGGTATGAGCAACCGTCGCCACCTCACTGGCGAAGTTGACCTGTGCTGAGACGACCCCCGGCTGCCGGCGCAGGACTTTCTCGATGCGTTGCGCGCAAGTAGCGCATGTCATCCCTTCGAGCTGCAAACGCTCGGTCTGAGCGGGAACTTGGAAACCAGCACCTTCGATGGCTTTGACGATTGCGGCAGCGTCGGTCTGCTCGGTGTCGAAGTGCACGCTGGCGCGCTCGCTGGCGAGATTCACGGTCGCTTCGACGACGCCTGCAAGACGACCCACCACCTTCTCGATTCGAGCAGCGCAGGTCGCACAGGTCATCCCCTCGACGGGCATCGTGACAGGGATGACATTCTGAGCTGGCGTTGTCATGTTGCCTGAGGACAACCTAAACCTTCCAGTAACTAGAAGGTCAACCCCAGGGTCGAAAAAACCTCTCAGTAGGCGTCTGGTCAACGCAATCGCTAGCTTCCGACTCGCCAGGGTGAAGGCAGCGAAGGCTGGGCCTCACCTCGCCCAGTCACGGCAGAGGCCTGCCTGAGCAGACCAATGGCTCGCGTACTAGTTGAAATCCGGCTCGCACTGCTGGTTCTGGCAGGAGAAACCCGCTGAGCAGCTGCCGCAGCTGCCACCGCAACCGTCCGTGCCGCATTGTTTTCCATCGCAGGCAGGAACGCATTCGCAAAGGCCGTCGACACAGCTGTCAGTGCCGAGACACTTGCCGCAGATGCCGCCACAGCCATCGTCGCCGCACTCCTGGCCGCTACACTGAGGCACGCAGGTCGAAAAGAAGACGAGGTTGTTGCTGATCTGGCCCTCGCTCATGACGGTAACGGCAACAGGACCGGGCGGCAGCGCGGGAACGATGGCCGCGACTTCGGTATCGGACCAGCTGACGATCTCGGCCTTGGTGCTTCCAAAACGAAGGTCACCCGAAGGGCCCAGCAGCCCGCCGAAAACGAGGACCGCTTCGCCCGCCGAAGCGGTCTGAGGCGATGAGCCGACCAGCTTGGGCGTGGTGGCGGCTTCGAAACCGAAGCCCCCCTTGGAGTTGAACGCAAACAGCGTGGGCTCCAACGTGAGGACCTCTTCGGGTGTGCCGGTGCCATTGCTCGGATCGAGGGCAGCCATTGCACAAGCAGCCGCGTCGGCGCTTTCGATGGAAAACTCGAAGATGGCGTGCGGATCCATGTTGTTGGGTGAGGACTCGAATCCTGTTGCACCCGTCATGTCTCGGTTGAGCGGCTCACCGTTGAGCTCGGCCTCGATGTGCTGATCGCCGTAGACTCGGATGACCATTTGACCGGCGGGGCAGCTCAGCTGAAACAGGTTGTACACATCCGGTTCGACAGCCCGCGCGTCGCGCAAATGCCAGTCGTTGAGCACCATCAGCGTATCGTTGGTCCAGGCAACGTAGAAGTCGCCGAATACGCCAGCGACCCGCTTGGACCACTCGATGCAACCCTGTTCCCAGTCAGTAAACGATCCATCAATGACAGGAGGCGAGATGTAGCAACCTTGCTGGGAAGGACCGTTGCCTGGGCCGGTGGGCCCGTTCGTCGGCGGCGCTTCGGAAGGCACGCCTGGGCCTATCGACGGCGCGCCAAGGGAGCGCCGACCGCGCTCGGAGCCACATCCTGCAACGAGCAACGCAACCGCTATCAGGGCGCCCAACACACATGTGCTTACGCCGCCACGTTCGCAGCGGTTGGGCTGTGAGGACCGAACGGATACAATCGCGCCACCCTTGCTGCCAAACCCCGACATGAACAACCCCTCCTAGATAGGAAGAGTGTGTCCGGAAAGAATGTGAACCAGAGCCGGCCAGAGGTTGAGGCAAAGCCCTCCTCAGAGCAGCACGAAAACATCGAGGCAGCAGTCCGCCACGCCATTACGCGGGCGGATCTGGACACGGCAGCCACCCTCGCGCTGCGGGCCTATGGGCCGGAGATTCTAGGTTTTTTGTTCGCACGCTTGCGCAACGAGGCTGACGCTGGAGAGGTCTTCTCGGTGTTCGCGGTCGACCTGTGGCGCGGTCTCGAGGGTTTCCAGTGGCGCTGCAGCGCGCGGGTCTGGGCCTACACCTTGGCGCGCAACGCGGCCAACCGCTTTCTCGGCGCACCCCATCGCCGGCCGGAGCGAAACGTGCCGTTATCGCAAGTCAGTCCCATCATGCAGATGGCCGAGCAGATCCGCTCGAGCACGGCGCTACACCTGCGAACCGAATCGAAAAACCAGATCCGGCAGCTTCGCGAGCAGCTCCCAATCGAGGATCAGGAGCTGTTGATTCTACGGGTGGACAAGGCCATGTCGTGGCGCGATCTGGCCACGGTATTGTCGTTCGAGGGCCGCGACGCAGCGGATGCGGAGCTGTCGCGAGAGGCGGCGCGCCTGCGCAAACGTTTCCAGCTCGCAAAGAACAAGCTGCGCGAAAAAGCACGCGACGCCGGGCTGATTAGCGATAGCGGGGACCGGGCCCCGTGAGTCGACTCACTGACTCCAACGCGCCCACCCCTTGTGTGGACGACTCGGTGGGCTCGGAGAGCTTTGACGAGCTACTGAAGCAAGCTGCCCACATATCGGAAGTGCCCTTTGAAGGCGACGCGCCACGTTCGCGCCGCCGTGGCCAATTGGTGACGGACCAACTGCGCTTGACGAAGAGACTCGCCGAAGGCGGCATGGGCAGCGTTTGGATTGCTGACGATCTCGCAGGCAATCGCCAAGTGGCCGTCAAGTTCATTTCGACACGCCTGAGCAAAGAAGACCCTTCCATCACGGCGCGCTTCGATCGCGAGGCGATTTCGCTGGCTCAGCTGAACCACCCGCACATCGTGAGCATCTTCGACCACGGTGCGATGGAAGACGGCACGCCCTACATCGTGATGGAGCTGCTCGAAGGGGAGACCCTCTCGGAAAGGCTCAAGCGAATCGGCTCGCTTTGTCTCATCGAGACCTCGCGCATTTTGACCCAAGTCGCTAGAGCGCTCGATGCAGCACACGAGCTGGGCATCGTCCACCGCGACATCAAGCCGGGCAACATCTTCTTGGTGACCACCAAGCCACCCAACGTCCGTGTCAAAGTGCTCGACTTTGGAATGGCCAAGCACACCGCTCTTTCCGCCATCGAGTCAGTCACAGCCACCGGAGCAATGCTCGGCACGCCACAGTACATGAGCCCCGAGCAACTCTTGGATCCACGCAGCGTCGACAACAAGACGGACATCTGGTCGCTTGGAGTGGTGGCACACAGCGCATTGCTGGGGGTTCCGCCATTCCGCGGCGAGACGCTCGCGAAGCTGTTTTTCGCGATCAGCGACAGGCGTCACCCCGTACCTCGTGGCGACGCGCGCTTCGTAGCGCCCAGCACGTTGCTCGACCATCTTCCGCCGCAGCTCGATCGGTGGTTCGACAAGGCACTCTGCCGAGACGCCAACGCACGATTCGCCACGGCCGGACATCAAGCGCGCACGCTGTACGAGATCGTAAAACAGATGGATGAATCGATGGCACGGCGCCGTGGCAAAGTGGTGGTCGGCGAGGGGGACCACACCAGCGTGGACGCGACCACGGTCGAGCGCTTGATCGAACGCGACGAAGAACGACCAAAACTGCGCGCACCGCCGCCTCCTCGCAAGAAAGCAAAGAAGCCTGGCAAGAAACAACCAACGGTGGAGCCAGATGAGGTCATCAGGACCCCAGCGGAGCCAAGGCGCTCACGGCCCTCACGCCCCGAGATGTTGCCTTATCCGCAAGCGCTCATGGCAGATCTGGGCATGGACGAGGAAGGAGTCGGTCTTGGACCCGACCACGAGTCCAGCCCTTCTGGTTCCGGCTCGGGGGAGCGCTCGGAGTCGGAGCCAGACGACAAGGCGGAGACTGAGCCCTGGGATTTGCGCAAGAAGCTCATCGCCTTGGTGCTTGTGGTGGTCGCCGCTTTGGCGGTGTTTTCTCTGATCAGAAGTCAGCTACGAGCTGATCCAACAACTCCCGCAACGAGCGCCACCCAGAGCCCAACGTCTAGCCCGTCAAGCCCATGAAATCCAAGAAGTGGGTGGGTATGAGCTGACGCTTGCTCATGACACACGCTCGAGATCACAAGCGACAATTGAGGCGCGCGAGGTAGGGGCGAACATACAGTTCACGAGCTCGACTACAGTTCATGAGCTCGACGACAGTTCGCGGCGGACGCTTCGCTGTTGATGCAGAGCGCACAAATCCTCTGCTAGCCCGCCGATCGTCCGGTCTCAGGAGCTCTTCACCCTGGTGAGCTCAGACGCGACGCGCAAGCGCTTCCTGCAGGC
>CAZRGL010000046.1:0-32795 GCA_964599485.1 uncultured Polyangiaceae bacterium | reverse complement strand
TGAAGACAGGCGGGACAGCGCTTGTCCCACGATGGGTGCTCCGGATTACTCCCGGGCGGGTTGGGGTGCCATTTCTAGGCCTTGCCTTCGCTCGGTCCCGGGGCGGGTTGGGGTGCCATTTCTAGGCCTTGCCTTCGCTCGGTCCCGAACTGGGCGAGGTGCTGGCCAGGCTAGCTCTGGTTGGGATACGCCTGTAGCGCTGCGCCGAGGATTTGCACGCTGCGTGCCAGTCGCTCCGTGTCGAGCACGTAGGCGATGCGGACCTCGTTCTTGCCCAGGCCGGGGGTTGCATAGAAGCCGCTGGCAGGGGCGAGCATGACGGTTTCACCATCAAGCGCGAAGGTTTCGAGCAGATAGCGGCAGAATGCGCTGCCGTCGTCCACCGGCAAGGTGGCAACCAAGTAGAACGCGCCCTGGGGTTTGATGCAATCGACGCCGATGTCGTGCAGTGCCGAGACCAACAAGTCGCGACGTTGTTGGTACTCGGCGACTACTTGCTCGAAATAGCTCGCTGGTGTGTCCAGTGCTGCCATGGCAGCGAATTGATCGACCGTCGCAGGCGACAGCCGCGCCTGGCCGAAGCGTAACGCGGCGCTGCGAAGATCCTTGTTTCGCGTCACAATCGCCCCCACGCGTGCGCCGCAGGCGCTGTAGCGCTTCGATACCGAGTCAACCACGACGGTATATTGATCGAAGTCTGGCAAGGCGAGGATCGACGGGGCCAAGCTGCCTGCTGGTTGGTCGTAGACGAATTCGCGATAGACCTCGTCGCATACGAAGAACAAGCCACGCTCTCGACAGATCTCGGCCAGGGCCGTGAGCTCTGCGCTAGACAACACCACGCCAGTAGGGTTGCCAGGACTCGGCAACACCAACGCGCGCGTCCGTTCGCCGACGGCGGCGCGCACCCGCTCCGGATCGATGCGGAAGCCGTCACTCGCGTAGGTCGTTACGGGCCGGACCTTTGCCGACAGCAAATGCGAAAAGCCACTGTAGTTGGTGTAGTAGGGCTCGCACACGAGGATTTCGTCGCCCGGATCGCAGGCAGCAGCGATGACGAACAGCAGCGCTTCGGAGCCGCCGACCGTGACCATGATGTCGGCGGGGCCGACAGGCGTGGCGTCCTTGCACACCGGCGCGTAGTAGTCGGCGAGCTTCTCTCGGTAGGCCAGATAGCCGTCGCTGGGCGCGTAAGCGATCACCCGCTCGTCAAAGCTTCGATATGCTTCGCGCATGCACTCGGGGGTCTCGATGTCCGGCTGCCCGATGTTCAGGTGATGCACGACCGTGCCTCGGGCTTTTGCGGCATCGGCATAGGGCACCAAAGCGCGGATGGGCGAGGCGGGGGCGTCGAGGCCGCGACGGGAGAGCTTCGGATCACGCATGGGGCGAAACTAGCCCGAAAAAGCTACCGTGTCTCAGGCAACGATCTCGCCGCTGTACACGTGTCGTGCTGGACCGGCCATATGCAGGCCAAACGCGCTGTCCACCGTGATGACCAGTGAGCCTCCAGGCAACTGAATGTCGATGGCCGTGTCGTGCTCGGCCCTCTTTGCTGCGACAGCTGCCGCCGCAACAGCACAAGCCCCGGTGCCGCAGGCTTGCGTGCGCCCCACCCCACGCTCCCAGACGACGACCTCGATGCCTTTTGGCGTCGTGCGAGCGAGCTCGACGTTGACGCCGCCAGGGGTGCTCTGTTCGAGGTGTGGGCCGATGCGATCGAGGGCTTCGTCATCGAAGCGGTTGAAGCTCACTGCATGAGGGTTGCCCACGTCGACGGACACAAACGCGCGCCCCTCGGGGCCGGCGAAGCGCTCGCCTACTTTGGCGTTGCCCATGGTGGCGCCGACTTCAAAACGGTTAGCGGCCAAGCGACTGACCTTGCAGGGGCGCTCCCCGGCGTCGCTGATGATGAGCAATTCACCCTGATCGAGACCGCGCTGGACCGCCAAGTAGGCGGCCACGCAGCGCAGGCCGTTGCCGCACATTTGGGGGCGAGACCCATCAGCATTGAGCACCACCATGCGCGTCGCCGAGCCCTCCGCTGACACCGACAGCACCCCGTCCGCGCCGATGCCCAGACGTCGATCGCACAAGCGTCGCGCCTGCACGACCGAGATCACTGTGTCGATGATCACGAAGTCGTTGCCCAGCGCTTCCCATTTTTCGAAGCGTAGCGCGGTCTCGTCGGTGCTCGCGGACATCAGGTGTTTGCCGGGGTTGATTGTAGCGCGGTCGCCACACGCTTCCGTAGCTCATCGACGACAATCCCTGAAACATCGATGCGTTTGCGGCGACTGCTGGCCCCAGTGCCGATCTCGACATCCGCGCGGCGTAGACCGAGCGCGCGCGCCAACAGCTTGATGAGCTCGGCGTTGGCCGCGCCGTCAACCGGGGGCGCTTTCAAGGCGACTGCCAACACGCCTTCCTGAATCGCCAGCAGCTTGCTTCGTGATGAACGCGGCTTGACGAGCACCGGAAAACGTACGCCGTCGCCGCGGGTGGTGGCATCGAGACGGGACATCAGGGCCCCGCGTAAAACGCTGTGCGCCAACCCGCCCAAGCTGCAGGCCGCATCGCCGATGGACTGAACATCACATCGGCGGCAGCAAACGGCCCCATCGATAGTTTCCAGAGCCTGATCCCCTCGTAGAAACCGCCAAAGGCGATGCGTGAGGCCCCGCCCGAGTCGATGAGCTTGTCCTCGCCGTCTTTTTTCTGGCTCCAGGTCAGTCCCAACCCGACGTCGAGCATCAGGCCAAGATCGCGCCAGGGACCGCCCGCGCTGTAAGCCGGGAAGGCATCGATGTGGAACGCGAACGCACCATATGTGGTCGTGTGATCAGCGCTGAACAACCGGCCGCCCATTCCGCCCAACCCAAAAACGAACCAATCGGTAATCGCTACACCGATCCAACTACCCCCAGCTCCGCCACCAGCGAAGCCCACATCGGTTTCGTAGGCTTCGCGATCGATCTTGAGCGAGTCGTTCGGGTAGCCGGTTGCCGTGCCGACAAAAGGCCCGAGGCTCAGGCCCAAGGCAAATCCACAGCGCCGCTCGCTTGGCGCCTTCTCCCAATCGGGAGCCTTCTCGGGTGCAGGGGCGCTTGCCGGTTCTGCGCCGAGATCGACCGTCTCGGGCTGCTCTTCGGTTGCCGCCGCATGCGCAGGCACCAGCAGACACGCCGCCGCGATTAGCAGCCCCCATGTCTTTCGTCTCGACACCCGCCATTTGTGCCCGAGCGCAGCTGCCGAAGCAAGCTTCCGCTCGATGATGGGCGGTTGGCGGCACTTCGGCGCGGGTGGGGACAACTCACCCGGTTCGACCCGCGCCACAGGTTGTCCCCAAGCCGCAATGCGCAGCTTCTGCCGCCGGTAGGCACGTTTTTCAGTTGATTTTGTCAGCACGCACCTAGAGCCTGGGCAATCCACTCACCATGGCACACATCGGCCGATAGTAGGAACATCCTATAATAACAACAGCTTGAGTCATCCTGTGACGTTCTGATGAAGCCGAAGGCTACTACCTGCTCCTACGTTGGATTACACTGAATTGAGTGTTACCAAAACCACTCAGTCGCCGAATTCGCCTCGATAGCTTGTGGATAACCTGGGGGTAGGGGAAATCTGTGGATAACTAGCTCTTCAGAACCCCTCTAGCGTCTAGCGCGGCGATGATTGCAGCGACGGCTTCGGCAGTGTTTTCGGGGTTCACCGAGCATTCTGTTGAGCAATCGGGTGAGGTTGCGACGGTCAGTAACTCATCATGCTCGAAGCGTTCGCGCACCGCGTTGCGGTCCGCCGCTCGCGGCAACCCACAAGCGAAGATCGCAATGGCACCAACCTGCAAACACTGCTCTGCGAGATCAGCCATCAGAGCTGGGCTGCGGGTGCCATCTGCAATCGCCTCGACGTCAATGATCGTCACCACATGTCCCGCCTCGAAAAGCGCGCGCTCGAGCCCGAACGCGATCGCTGTCTGGCCTGCGCATGGCGCGCCACCGAAATGGACCACGATGGCGCGCTGCTCGAATCGCTTCGCTCGTTGCTCGACGCTGATGGCGCTGCGGTGACGCTGCTGCGACTGCTGATGCGGTGCAGCGAGCGCCTTGACCACCATGCCTGCCGCCACGGTGTTGTTGCTGAGCGCGTCGATCAGCACGAAGGCACCTGATTGGCGATTGCTCACGTAGTCGTCGAGCTGGAGCATTTGGTTGCAGCTGATCACCGCGCGTCCGATGTCGTTGAGCTCGAGTGTTTTGGTTTCCTGCGGTTGCAAGGTTTCCAAATCGATGCGGCCATCGACCCGATCGACCGCGGCGCGCACCATGCGTGTGGTGTGTTTCAAGAAGTAAGAGCGATCGACATCCAGAGGCGTTTCGCTCAGCCACACCAAGTCAGCCTCGAAGCGCTGGGCGTTGGTCGGCTGGCTGTCGACATGCACGATCATGTCGCCGCGGCTGACATCGACCTCATCGGCCAATCGCAGGGTGACGCTCATGGGCGCGAACGCTGCCTCGAGCTCGCCATCGTAGGTGTCGATCGCCTGCACCTGGGAGCGCTGGCGGCTCGGTAGCACCATCACCTCATCGCCCTTGCGCACGAACCCCGAGTCGATGCGACCGCAGAAACCGCGATAGCTGAGGTCTGGACGCAGCACGTACTGCACCGGGTAGCGGAAGTCCTCGAGGTTGCGATCGGCCGCGATGGGCACGGTCTCGAGGTATTGCAGCAAGGTGCCATCATCGTACCAAGGGCAGCGCTTGCTGGGGTGCACGACGTTGTCCCCGTCCACAGCGCTGATCGGCAGGAAATGAACATCCTTGAAACGGAGCTTGTCAGCGAACTGGCTGAGCTCCGCTTTGATGTCGTCGAAGGCTTTCTGATCGAAATCCACCAAGTCCATCTTGTTCACGCACACTGCCAGATGCGGGATGCCGAGCAAGGCTGCGATGTAGGCATGTCGGCGTGATTGCTGCAGTACGCCGTAGCGGGCGTCGATGAGGATGATGGCGACATTGGCCGTCGAAGCGCCAGTGGCCATGTTGCGCGTGTACTGCACGTGGCCTGGTGTGTCGGCGATGATGAACTTGCGCTTGTCGGTCGAGAAGTAGCGGTAGGCGACATCGATGGTGATGCCCTGCTCGCGCTCCGCTCTGAGCCCGTCAGTGAGCAACGCAAAATCGATTTTGCCGCCCGCGGAGCCCGCGCGCTTGCTGGCTCGTTTCACCGCCGAGAGTTGGTCCTCGTAGATGCCGTGCGAATCGTGCAACAGTCGCCCGATCAAAGTGGACTTGCCGTCGTCGACCGAGCCGACGGTGACGAAACGCAACAGCTCTTTGCGCTCGTGTTGCGCTAAGTAAGCTTCGATGTCCAAGGTAGGCTCAGACACTAGAAATAGCCCTCCCGCTTCTTGACCTCCATCGAGCCTTCTTCGTCGAAGTCAATCAGCCGACCATGTCGTTCGGAGTGCCGTACCAACAACATCTCGCGGATGATCTCCGGCAAGCTGGTGGCCGTGGAACGAATCGCCCCCGTGAGGGGATAGCAGCCGAGGGTGCGGAAGCGCACTTGCTCTAGGCGCGGTGTTTCGCCCGGGAGCAAGCGCATACGCTCGTCGTCCACCATGATGAGCACGCCGTCGCGCTCGACCACAGGTCGCTCTGCTGCGAAATAGAGCGGCACGATGGGGATCGACTCGATGTGGATGTACTGCCACACGTCCAGCTCGGTCCAGTTGGACAGCGGAAAGACCCGGATGCTCTCGCCGCTGTTGACCTTGGCGTTGTACAGCCCCCATAACTCGGGTCGCTGGTTCTTGGGATCCCACTGTCCTTGGGCATCGCGGAAGGAGTAGATCCGCTCCTTGGCCCGCGACTGCTCCTCGTCGCGACGCGCACCCCCGAAGGCTGCGTCGTAGCCGCCTCGTGTGAGCGCTTGCAGTAGGCCGTGGGTCTTCATGGCGGTCGTGTATTTCGAGCTACCGTGATCGAAAGGGTTGATTCCTTCGTCGACGGCGCGCTGGTTTTTGTAGACGATCAGCTCGAGGCCATGCTCGGCGCAGAAGCGGTCGCGAAACAGGGTCATCTCCCGAAACTTCCAGGTCGTGTCGATGTGCAGCAACGGGAAGGGCAGGGGACCGGGATGGAAGGCCTTCATCGCCAGGCGCAACATGACCGACGAGTCCTTGCCGATCGAATAGAGCATGACCGGGTTTTCGAACTCGGCCGCCACCTCGCGCATGATGTGGATGCTCTCCGCTTCGAGCTGTCGCAAGTGTGTGAGGCGAAGCTCGGTCACGGCGGGCTCGTCGGCTGAGGGCGGATCAGGATTTCCAGCAGCTGGGTCCACCAGCTTGGCTTTAGAGGTCATGTGCGGGTGAGGTCAAGAGCTGGCGCGCAGGACAGCAAAAAGCAGTTGCAACATCTGATAGGTCAGTCCCCACACCACGTGCTGGCCCACTTGGAATGCGGGCAGCTCGAGCGTCGTGCCTCGATGCACGTAGGGACGAACGGTGGCGCAGCTTCCAGACATCATGGGTTCGAGGGGAGTCCACAATGCTTCGTCGACCTCCTTCCGATCCAACGATAGCGCTGTTTGCTCAACAAGCACGTACACATGGGGCACGATCACCATGTCGACGGCGCGGGCACGGGAAACAGCCTGAACATCGTCGAGCCGTCCGATGAGCTCGGCGCTTTGCGTCAAGTCTATGCCCACCTCCTCGGCTGTTTCACGACAAGCCGTCTGCGGCAGATCGGCGTCTGTCTCGTCCTGGCGTCCGCCGGGAAAAGCCATGTGGCCTGACCAGGGGTCATCGGGATGCTCAGCTCGCTTGATGAGCAGCACCTGCGCCTCGCGATCGAAACGCAAGATTGCAGCCACCGCGGCGTACCGCGTGGTTTCCGTTGCCGGCTTGTGTTCCGGTCGGTGGCTGGCGAGCCGCGCCCGCAGTTGCTCTTCGCTCAGCAGCATCCTTTCTTGACCCCTCGCTCCCTCCCACCTAGCCATACGCCGTGGGCCACAAGGTAAACCAGCTCTATTCGGCAGAACAGATCGGCGCGCGGGTCAAGGAGCTCGGCGCCGAGGTGAGCAAACGCTACGCCGACAAGAAGCTGGTCTTGGTGTGCGTCTTGAAGGGCAGCTTCGTCTTTGCTGCCGACTTGCTCCGCGCCATCGAGGCCAATGTGCGCATCGAGTTCTTGGGTGTGCAGAGCTACGGCGCCGAGACGAGCTCGAGCGGAGTCGTTCAGATTACCCAGGATCTGACCAGCTCGATCGAAGACGAGCACGTGCTCATCGTCGAAGACATCGTCGACACGGGGCTGACCATCTCCCACCTGCTGGACCTGTTCGCTACCCGCAAACCGGCCAGCGTCGGGGTATGCGCCCTGCTGCACAAACCCGCACGCACCAAGATCGAGGTGCCGATTGATTTCTTGGGCTTCACCATCGAAGACAAGTTCGTGGTGGGCTACGGCCTCGACTGGGGCCAACGATTCCGCAACCTCCCGTTCATCGGGGTGGTCGAGCATGGCTAGACGAGCATGAGCAATCCAAAACGCTTGGAAATGTTGGAGAAGCTCACCGGCGGTGGGCAAGCCGATTCTTTCACCTGGTACGCCCTTGCCTTGGAATACTCGGGCTTGCAGCGCGTCGATGACGCTCTCAGGACGTTTCAGACTCTCCGCCAAAAGGATGCTGACTATCTGCCCATGTACTTGATGTGCGGCACCATGCTCACTCAAGCAGGGCGCAGAGCCGAGGGGCGCGAGTGGCTCGAGAGCGGCATCGTCATGGCTCGAGCCAAGGGCGAAAGCCATGCTCTCAGCGAGCTCGAGGACGCTCTGAATCTCATCCCGCCGCCGCCCAGCATTGCCTAGTGCTTCGGGTCCTGAAACCGCCCCAACCATTGACCCTCGGCGGGGAAACGAGCGTGTTTCTCGCTGGCTCCATCGAAATGGGTAAGGCCGAGGAATGGCAAGCGGCAGTCGAGGCGGGTTTGGCCGACCTGGATCTTACGATTCTGAACCCACGACGTGATGACTGGGACTCCTCGTGGACTCAGTCCATCGACGAGCCGCGATTTCGGGAGCAGGTCGAGTGGGAGCTGGCCGGGATGCAGCAGGCCACGTGCGTGGCGATGTACTTTGCGCCGAGCACCAAGGCACCCATCACTTTGCTCGAGCTCGGTCTGTGCGCCCGCAGCGGCAAGTTGGTGGTGTGCTGCCCGGAGGGATATTGGCGTCGAGGAAACGTGCAGGTGGTTTGCGCCAAGTATCAGATCCCCATTCTGGAGAGCCTCACTGAGCTCATCACCCACATCCGTGACACGGTCAGCGCTCCACGTGCGTAGTCTGCCCTCGACGCGAGCGATGAAGATCGCTGCTCGAGCTCGCCGACAACCCTGGCGTGTGGGGCGTCCACGATGGCAGGAATGCTAGTGGAGTGCTCTTCTGGTTGGAATCCTGATCCGGCGGGTGCATCCTCGTTTGGAGATGCAACGAGAAACGCAGACCGACCACGGGCTTTCCCCGCTCACAACAAGCCCCAGCGGTAGAGCGCGCGCCGCCGTGCTGGTCTTCGTGGCGGCGCTCTTGCTGTTGGTGCAGGGCTCTTGCGATTCGGACTCCGAGGTAGCACCTGGGCAAACCGGGACAACCACCTCGACGAGCGGCGGGGGAGGCAGCGGTGGTGCAGGTGGGGCGCTGCCGGCGCGAGCCGCAAAGACGCTGATCCTCGATGGCGAGCTGCGCCACCATTCGTCGTGGATCGACGTCATCGATGCATTCGCGAAAGCTGGCGCCGAGGCGAGCTACCGGCGCTTCTATCCGCACGTGACGGCGGCTGATGTGGATTTGGCTGCTGACGCGTATCCGCATGCGATTGTCGTCTTGGCGGCTGGGCGCTCTCCCGGCACACCGTCGAGCTTGTCGCGTTTCGACGAGATCGCGATTGCCAAGAACTTCGTGCAGCAGGGCGGGGCGTTGTTGCTGGTGCCGCAGCATGGTTGGCGTGACAGCCCTTCGGGGCAGAACGACTTCTTCATACAAAATCGCCTCCTCGAGGAGCTCGATGTGCCAGTGCGCATCGATCGCAACACGGTGCTCGGTGTGGCCTGGACGGGCAATCCATCGCCGCCCCACGAGCCCGAAGATTGGGGGTACCCCACACCGCTCGAGTTCATGCTGGGTTATCCGTATTTGTTGACGCCCGAGGACAAGCCCATCGCCGGGTCGAGCTCGCCGACGTTGCGGGTGGCCAGCCTCGAGGTACAAGTCTTGCTCCGCACTCATGCCAAGGGCTACTTGTGGAAGGCGCAGAATCCGCCATCGAGCGTTGCTTCATTGCACGAAGAGCGCGCCGTGGCGGCTCTCGCCCGCGCTGGCGACGGCTATGTGGCGGTGGTTCCTCGGGGCGTGCTGCTGCTGTCGGCAGCAACGGGCAACATCTCCGACAAACCGGCCATGGATCTCGCTAGTCGAGATGCGGGCCGCGCTTGGGTCGAGTCGCTGACGGCTACCCTCTACGACTTGGTTCGAGGACAGGCCTCCTTCGAGGTCACCAAGCAGCGCGACGTCGACCAGTTGTTTGGCGTGGCGGCCGCCAATCAGCCGGCGCTTCCCACAGCAGCAGAGGTCGTCACCATCAAGGGCGACGTTTCGACCAAAGCCGTGCCGGATGAGCCACCCAGCGGTGAGTTGACCGAAAAGATGCCTCAGCCGCCTGGCCAGCCGCGCGCGCTGCCGAGCTGGTTCTCGCCTGGTGGGGGCCGTCTCGCCTACGGCGGCCTGGCGCCGCAACAAGCCGATATGGCCGTGGCTTTCGGCGAGATTGTCGACCATGGCATCGACGTGCTCATGACGAGCACCGATCCGTCGAAGCTGGCAACGCTAGACGGGCAAGCGCTCACCGACGAGAAGGCCAAGTACGCCGCCATCGCCGCCATGGCGAAAAGCGCTGGAGCGCGCTGGATTGTGGGCGACTGGTTCAATAGCGCCGCGGGCGACTACCCGCAGATGGTCGGCGCTCACGGTTATGCGACCGACATCCCCGCGCCGCTGCACGAGGCGTATTGGACCAATGAGATCATCCCCATCTACAAGGCGGTCGGCGAGCTGGCGGCAACGACGCCCGGCCTGGCGGGATTGCATATCGATCTGGAGCTCTACAACGGTCCTGTCTGGCATCTCGACGGCTGGGCTTTTTCGGACGATACGCTGGAGATCTATCTCAAAGGTGTTTCGGATGAGACGTTCGCCAATTCGCTGCGCGACGCGGATCACGGCGATCGCCTCGATTTGCTCGTCGATGCAGGTCGGCTAGGCGACTACTTCAGCGCGCTGGAAAAAGCGGCTTTCGACTTGGGTGTGCGCTGCCGCAAAGCTGCCCGTGACGCCGCTCCGGATCTGGAGCTGATGATCTATACGCCTGGCTTTCCGAGCACCTGGTTCTATCACGGACTATTGCGCGGGCTGGGCACCCACGAAAAGCCCGTCATCGTGCTCAGCTACGAGGGCTGGAGCGATCGCGCCACCGAGGCGCTGTACGCAGATGGAGTCGAAATGGTGCATCTCGGCGGAACCATCGTCGGACATTGGAAGCCCAGTGACTTCGACGATGTGCTCGTCGCGCTCGCCAATGGCAATGACGGCTACTGGTACTTCACGTTCAACGATTTCAGTGCCACCAATCCGTCGCCACCGAAACAACATGGCAGCTCAGCGGAATACTGGAATGCTGTCGATGCCGCCAATGCCCAGCTGAAGTGAGGGTCAGTCTCGGCAGCGCCGAAGGCCGAAGGTCGCCACGGTGTATGATGGCGCCATGGAGCGGTCGGCGGGGTTGGTATTGGTGGTGCTCGCTGCATGCGCTGGAGACATCGGAGGTAGCGATGCGCCTGCCACAACTTCGGCCACTGCCACCACCGCAACCAATACGACGAGCAACAGCAGCGGTGGCGGCGGCGCTGCGGGCACGATGAGCACATCGAGTGTGGGTGGTGCTGGAGCGGGCGGCGGGCAGCCAAGCGGACCAGCGTTCTTGCACGCCAACTTGTGGAGCACCTGGTGGAACGATCGCACGCGCTGTGGTGCCGAGTATGCCTTCCTCAACATCTGCAAGAAGCGCGGCGACGACTGCAGCCTCATCCAGCAAGCGGTCAACGTGTGCAATCCGCTGCAAGTGGTTTACGGACAAGTGGGCCCCGAGAAGCAAGGCGAGCCGCTCTGTCAGCAGAGCAAGTACCCCGAGTTTGGCGGCTGCGACGCAACGAAGCATGACTACGACAAGCTGCGCTGGTGGTGGTATGGCGCCGAGTGGCAAGGCAACTGGCCTTGGGCAACCATCAAGATCTTCCCGCAAGGCAGCGACTGGAAAGGGGGCGGCGAGCTGATTGCCCTGTCGAGCTTGCCCGGCTCGGCGGTGAGCGCCATGGGCGGCATCAACAATCACGGGCTCGGCTACGGCTGCGCCATGAAAACCGTCTCGAGTGGTGACGACAAGTACAAGAAGCCCTTCGGCGGATTCGCTTGGATCGAGCTGCCGGTCGACACGCCCGTTACCATCGCCGCGGTGTCCGCGACCAACTTCGCCGGTCAGTCCTTCGCTGGCTGCAATCGCGGTGCAGCCACCCAACAACCGTGGATCCCGGGCGCCCCCGGATCGGAGCTCGGCTGCGTCTACGTGCTGGACAACCTCACCTTCAAAAAGGGCCAGCACTACTATCTCGAGCACGGAAAGCTTCAGCAACTGCCGCAGCCCGCGCCGCCACAACAACTCGTCGACGGCTTTGCGCTGCCCGAAGTGGGCATCGACATAATCAGCGCTGCCGCCTGCAAGCTGTAGCCATACCGCCGGGACCGGCCCGCTGTTTGCGGTAGCATGGCTCCATGAGCGACCTCGCCGACGAGTCCACGCCCGAGATCACAGTGACCGAGCTCAGCCACGATGTGGCTACGCAGATCGAAGCGCAACAGGTGAGCATGACGCAGGCAGCGGCCGTGAAGGTCAGCGCGACCGAGATCACTGCCCGGCAAGCGGCGATTGCATTCGTCAGTGGGGAGCGCGCCACGCTCGAAGGCTCGTCGGTTGGTGTGGCGGTTAGCAAGGGCGACGTTTCGCTCGACCACAGTATTGCTTCGGCTGTTGGGGCCCAGGGCGATGTGACGATGGACGGCTGCATCACGGCTGCGGTGGTCGCAAACACCGTGCAAGCCAAGGATTGCGAGACGGTGTTCTTGCTCGCCAAGCGGGTAGAAGGTGATCCCAAGCCGCAGTTCAGCATACGCGAAACGCTACTGTTGGGAGCGGCGGCGGGAGCCACCTTTGCGCTCGCCGCGTTTTTGATCCCGAAGGCGGTGGCCGCGTTTGGTGCGCTGATGCTGCCCCATCTGCATCGCCGCGGCGGTGAGCTGCCCGCCAAGGACGCCGGCGAGAAATCCTAGCCGTGTTGGACGACGGCGCTCTGCCGCGGTAGGTGCGCTGAGCCATGGCCGTCCGCATCGAGCTTCGCCCGCGGATCTTGGCGCTCGATGAGGCGCCCAGATCAGCCAAGCGTGGCGACAGTCGTCTGCCATGGTGGATGGCGCTCTACTGGCTGGCCGGGCTCGCGCTTGCTTACGCTGTCTACACAGATGTCGTGCCGCTGCGCGCTTGGATTGAGGCGAGTCGGCTGCAAGCCGCCGCGAGCGAGGGGGGACATCTGCTGGCCGAAGCGGGCTTGGTGGCTGCCCTGCCCGAAGAGGTGAGCCAAAGGGCTACGCCGTTGGAAGAGCCAGCCGCAGGGACAGGGCCAGCCGCAGGGGTAGGGCCAGCCGCGGGGGTAGGGCCAGCCGCGGGGGCAGGGCCAGCCGCGGGGGCGGCGGCGGAGTCGGAGCCGGGGGTGGCCAAGTCGGGGCCAGAGTCCGCGCCAGAGTCCGCGCCAGAGTCCGCGCCAGAGTCCGCGCCAGAGTCAACGGTCGTGGCAGTGGCAGGGCGAGGGGCGGTGGCCGAGACGCCGCCAATTGCAGATTCGGCTGCGTTTGCGGCAACACCGTCAGCCTTGGCAAGATCGGCCGTACTGCGTAGCAAGCGTCGCCCCGCGGGTGGCGGCAGTTGTGAAGCGGCCGTGGCGGCCTATCGCGAAAAGGTGAGCCTCGGCGGCGGTAAGGCTCCGGCCGACATCACCGCGGCGCAGTATGGCTCGGTGCTCAACCGCGGGAGCTACCTCGGTCGCTGCGGCGTCCCTTCGGCAATGTCGGTACGCATCTGCGCTGCAGTTCAAAATGGCCGCGCCATCGGTGTGACCGTGACGACCAAACCAGCCAGCACCCGCATCGAGCGCTGCGTCGCCACAGCAGTGCGCAACCTGGCCTTCCCGAGCCACCCCAAACTCGACGTGACGACGACCGTGTTCAAGTAGTCCGGTGTCGCGCGCGCCGCGCAACAGCCTAGAAGATGACACGAATCACGCCATCTTTAGGCCAGCGCAACAGCCCTCATGATGACGCCTTTCTTTGTCACTTGGGGGGCAACATGTGCGATCTGCACTCCTTCAGGGGGCGGGTGCCAATGGGGTGCATGAATCGGGTACCTGCGCTACAGGCGGCAGCGGCTATGAAATATGCCCCCCTATGCTGGGGCGCCGCGCTCTTCGCGCGTGCAGCGAGGGCAGCACAGCATTTGGCTCGGTCTTTTCCGGCACGGTCTTTTCCGGCATCGGGCGGGCTGCTCGATGCCGGCGGAGCGGAAGGTGCGGCTGTCGACGGCGTATAGGTGGCGGGTTCATGCTTGCCGTCAGCCTGCTCGCAGCTGGTGCGGCAGCTCTTCCGGGCCGCCTCGCAGCTGGCTGTTGCTGTCCTTGCCTTCCTTTGTAACCGCTTGCATTTGGCGAGCACGCGCTCGAAGTTGCCTGCCCCCTCGAGCGCTCTCTTCCCTTCATCGAGACAATTACGCTCCTGCACGCGAAGCTCGCTCGCCGGTTTGCACTCGACCAAGTTGTTGGAGCAAATCCTGATGCATTTGAGGCGCATTGCCGCTCGGTCGAGCTCCTGGTTGGCTTTCGCCTCCAGCTCGCGTCGCTGCTTTTCCTCGTCATCACAGGCCAGCGGAAAGGCGACGACGAGCAGCATGGCGGCTGCGACTGAGCGAAACGATCCGGTCATGGCGATACCCCCCAACAGTACGAAGTAGATCGAAACCACATTCTGGGTAGCAACCTGATGCGACCCGCGGCAGCTGAGCGCCCGATTGTACATCGGCCGGCGCGGGCGACGAAACTGGAAGCCGACTTCAATAGGGCGGCCAAATACCGAAAGTAGCTAGGATTCGTCGCCGCGGAGCTTGGCTAGCCATGCGCCGATACGGGCTTCGAGGCCTCGCTCGGTGGGGTGGTAGTAGCGCTCGCCTTCGAGATCTTCCGGCAGGTAGGTCTCATTGACGACGTAGCCGTCTTCTTCGTTGTGGGCGTATTTGTAGCCGCTGCCGTAGCCGCTATCGCGCATCAGCTTCGTTGGTGCGTTGCGGAGCTTGAGCGGTACGGCCAGCGCTCCAGTTTCGGCGATGCGGCGCTTGGCCTTGTGCCACGCGGTGGTGCAGGCGTTGGACTTGGGCGCGCAAGCCAAGTAGATGGCCGCTTGCGCCATTGGATAGATTCCCTCGGGCAGACCCAGTCTCTGAAATGCTTGGTCGGCAGCGACCGTGAGCTGCAGCGCGCGAGGATCGGCGTTGCCGATGTCCTCACTGGCGAAGATCAACATGCGGCGCAGCACGAACAGCGGATCGTCGCCAGCCTCGATCATGCGCATCATCCAGTAGACCGCTGCATCCGGATCGGAGCCGCGCATCGACTTGATGAAAGCGCTGACCACGTTGTAGTGCTCGTCGCCCGCGCGATCGTAGAGCAGCGTCTGGTGCGTACCGAGGGCGGTCACCAGCTCCTCGTCGGCTACTCGAAGTCCTTCGCGCTGCGCATGCGCGACCACGATGTCCAGGGTCTGCAAACCCCGGCGCGCGTCGCCGCGGGCCATTGCTGCGACTACATCGAGCGCCTCGTCGGTGAGCTCGACCGACGTGACCAGACCTGAAGGATGGCGCAGCGCTCGCTGCAGCAGCCCTCGCAGATCTTCATCGGTCAGCGCTTCCAAGCGAAACACGACGCAGCGCGAGACGAGGGGAGCGTTCAGCGCAAAGGAGGGGTTTTCGGTCGTGGCGCCAATCAACGTGACGGTGCCGTCCTCGACATGCGGCAAGAACGCGTCTTGCTGGGCCTTGTTGAAGCGGTGGATCTCGTCGACGAACAGCACCGTCTTGCCGCCACCGGAAGAACGCCGCCCGCGCGCGGCGGCGCCCCGGCGGCGCCCCGCCGCCCCGCCCCCCCCCCCCCCCCCGCCGACGATGTGCGCCAGAGTCGTCTTGCCCGATCCCGGCGGCCCCCACAGAATCATGCTCGGCAGGCGGTCGGCGGAGATCGCTCGCGCTAACGCCTTGCCATCTTCGATGAGCTCACGATGGCCGAATACCTCCTCGAGGCTCGTGGGGCGCACCCGCTCGGCCAGAGGCATCGCGTCGTCGCTCAGCGGATCGCGCCGGGCGGCTGCCTCGAACAGCGTCGGTCCGTCGCTCGACTGATGGGGTGGCCTGCGCGCCATCCCCGCATACAAGCTCAGTCGCTGATCTTGCGCAACACGATGCTGCGTCCATCGCCTAGCTTCCAGCGCAGACGGTCCTCGTTCTCGAACTGGAACGCCACCTCGTCCTTGGCTCCATGAGGCCGGAGAAAGGCGATCAACAGCTCATCCTGAGCGGCCTTGGTGATCTTGTACGTCCCATGCCGCGGCGGATCGGCCGGAATGCTGACGGTCACCCGTGACCCCTTGAACTCGAACGCTGCACCGGTGACCCAACCCGAGGCGCGGCCGACCTGCGCGGCCGGAAAATTGTCGACTCTCTCCCCCACCCATTTGCCCTGTAGCCGTTGTTTGGGAGTCGTTTCGCACGCCATGAGCGCTGGAATGGCCAGCAGCGAGAGCACGACTACCCTGGGAGAAGCGCGAAAGTGCATAGCGTAAATGTTACGGGCCCACACCTACATTGGCAACTAATGTAGGGTAATATCTCACCCAAGTTGACTGCCGGATGGAGGCTGCTGACCGCGCGGCGCATCGAGTCTGCTAGTAGACCTGGGTGAGCCCCAAGTTGGCAGCCAGGCGACTCGACCCGGCAGCGCGTGCGGCGCTGCTCGATGGGCTGGTGGAGCGGGCGGCCTCGCCCGACGCGGGCCACCGCCAAGTGCTGGTGTTCGATCTCGATGGGACCCTGTTGGATAACCGCACGCGCCACTTGAAGATCATCGCCGAGCTAGCGGAACACTGGCAGCAGGCTCAACCAGAGGTTGCAGAGCGGCTTCGCGCCGCGACGATCGATCATATTGCCTTCCAAGTTACCGACAGCTTGAGAGCCCTTGGCGTTCACGATCCTCAATTGCATGACGACGCCGAGCAGTTCTGGTTCGACCGCTTCTTCACTGACGCATATCTACGTCATGACGTTGCCCTCGAGGGGGCTGTCCGCTTCACCCAGCGGTGCTACCAGGCTGGCGCGAACCTGGTCTATCTGACGGGGCGAGACGTAGGAAACATGTCGCTCGGCACCTTCGCTAGCCTGCGCGATTTGGGTTTCCCCATCAGCCAAGTCGGCACTGAATTGGTCACCAAACCAGATTTCGACACGCCTGACCGCGTCTTCAAAGAGCGTATTGCATCGCAGCTCGAACGGCTGGGAACGGTGCTCGCAGTGTTCGACAACGAGCCCGCCAACTGCAACACGCTCTTGGCCGCCTGCCCTGGTTGCACCGCCGCGCTGGTCCACTCGAATCACGCCCCCAATCCTCCTGAGCTGCATCCAGCCGTCCAGGTGATCGACTCTTTCGAGACATGAACGCAATGCGCATCAGCATCCTCAGCGCCGCCATTTTGCTGATCATTTGCTCAGGCTCGGGTTGCGACCCAAGTGCGCCGCAAAGCCCCTCGGGAGCAGACGCGGGCATCAGCCCGAGCGCGAGCATCCGTCCCCATTTGCTGCATGATCCACCGGAAGCGGGCGCGCTCGAAGCTGGTTTGCCGCAGCAGGATTCCGAGCGGGACGCTTCGCTCAAGCCCAGCGACGCTGCGCCGCCACCCCCAAAGCCACTGCGCGCGAACCAAGCACTCGACGAGGAGCTGCCATCGACTGTCGAGCCGAGCGGTGTGCGCTTGTCGGCGCGATGGCTGTGGTCAGCTCTGCCCGAGCCCGCACAGTCGCCAGAACGGTCGACTGAGGGCATCGAAGCGGCGCGGGCCCTCACCGCCCTCGAGCAACGCTTCGACATCAGCGCCACGGGCCGGATGCGGGTCGAGTTCGTCGGCCGAGGTTTGCCGTTGCCGCCCAAAACCGAGCTGCGTGCGCGCCATGAGCGCTATGGCGCCCTGCTGTTGTGGCCGGCGCAGAAACACTACCGACCCATCGTCGCGGGGGCGCTGCGGAACCTCTACGGAGAGCGGCGGGTGGACGTCTCTCCCTTGGCCAAAGCCACGGTGCGCGACGAGGGTGACGGAAAGCGCCTTGGCTTCGAAACGCGGAAGCTCAGGCTCAGTGGCGGCATAGGTCAGCTGGCTCTCGAGCTGGCGGAAGTTCCCGAGGCGCGGCTCGGCGCGGCGCTGCTTTGCCGGATGATGGTCGAAATGGTTGGGCTGCACCCCAGCAGCCAAGCTTGCCGCGGCGACAAAACACTTCCCCTAGCAGCCCAGCTGTTCTGGAAAACCGATCCCAAGGCCAAGGCCGACATCTCCTTCGAGGTCACCTCCGTGACTCGGCACGCCGAGCTTTCGAGTGCCAAGTTGGCGTTTCCGCCACGGCGAGCGCGTTTCGTTCCGAGTGGCTTGCCAGGCGCCCCCGGTGGGGTGCTTTTGAACAAATCGCATTTGCAGGGGCTGCGCAGCAGCGGCACGAACGCGCCAGATCCCCCCGAGCCTGGAGCGCCGAAAGAGGGAATGGTGGCCAGCAACCAGAGTGACCTGCTGTTGTATTTGCTGTTGGACGGCATTCCGGTGGCGTACGTGCGGCCGTGGCGAGAGCTGCCCGTCGCCGGTCTTCGAAATGGTCGCTACACCGTGCAGTGGCGAACCTTCTTGGGCGAGATGGTCGGACCGGTTGCGCAACGCGATCTACCTGCGAAAATCGTCTACGGATCGCTCGACGCGGGTGTGCCCAGCAAGCCCGATGGCGGCTGAAGGAGTCGTTGTGGTTGTTCAGAAAGCATCATTTGTTCAGCATCGACGCCCGCCCGCGGCCGCGATAGGTCGAGCCTCGGTTTGATCCCGCTGCACTTCTTCGTACGCTCGATCGTCGACAGCGACGATCCGCCAGCCTCCGTGCGTGGGCCTTTCGAGCTTGCCCGGGTGCAGCACATGCTCGAGCAAGGACAGCTCGGTGCTGAGGAACAGCTGTGCCTCGGTGGCGGTACTGTTTGGGCCATCGCGGCCGCTTGGGAGCCGCTCGACCAGCAAGCCAGCCCTCCGGAGCGACATCATCCCGAGCGACTCGACTTGCCCTACGCCCTGGCCGGGACGACGGAGCGCGAGCACGACCTGTTGCGCTGGTGGGTGAAGAGCTCGGGCCGAATACGCGGTCCCTGGAGCGGAAAAACCCTGCGGGCCAAGCTCCGGGATCGCTCTTTCAGCAACTCGATGGTCGCGCTGGTCGGAGGCGAGTGCTGGGTCCCGAGCAATGTCCTCGAAGAGCAATTGCGTGGGCAGTCGTCGATAGCTCCTGCCGATGAGGATGAGCAATGGCAGCCGGCTACCAACTCAGAAGCGCCGACGGTGCAGTGCAGCGTTTGTCTCGAGCTGATCGCTACCGACGCCGAGATCTGCCCAGAGTGCGATGAGGATCCGGTCGCCTCCACCAGGCCCCCGTCGAGCATACGCCCGCAGTCGATTCCGGATGACCCGCCGGGGGCGGGGTGGCTACGCATGCATTGGCGTCCGCTGATCACCATGACCGCAATCGGCAGTCTCATCGGTGCGGGCATCGCCTTGCGCCACCTGGCGCCTGAGCGATATCAGCCCCCGCAGCGCATCCACGCACCCGCAGCCGTGGCCGAGCCGGTTTGCGATACACCATGTTGGCACGGCGAAGCGTGCACGAATGGCAAGTGCCGCTGGCAGCCGCCCAACGATGTGGGCCATCTGCCCAACACGCCGACCATCGCTGGCCCTTTTCAGTTGCCAGAGGACATGGTCGATGTGCTTCCCCTCGACGCTGAGCGCTATGCCACGAGCCATCTGCTCGGCGTACAAATCACCGACGCCCGCACTGGCGCCGTACTTTCACTGGTCAGTGAGGCTCCGCACGCTCAGCACCTGCTTCGGGTCGGCGAGGTGTTCTACGCCACCGCACCGCGTCGGATGTACGTCATCGATGCTGCCTCGACCCGAGTTCTCAAGACCGTCGAATTAGGCGGAAGCGTCCGCAACATGACGGTCGGCGCCGGTGGAAGGCGCGTGCTCGCCTCGATTCCCGGAAGCAGGGCGGTGGCTGTCATCGCTACGGATTATCACGCAGAGGTGGCGCGCTTCTTCTTTGGTGAGGATCAGGTCGGCCCCGTAGCCATGGACGACACAGGTGAGCACGCTCTGACCACCAACGGCTCGTTGCCCCTGCCTGGGCTCAAGACCACCCATCATGCCGATCTGATGGGTGCGATCTACGCTTTCGATCCCAGTCGGCTCCCGTCGAACCAGGATCGGGTTCGTACTGGAATGGGCGGCAATCCCGCTGGCATCCTCATGCTGCCGGACGCCAAATCGAGCTACGTGGTCCTGAGAGAGAAGAGTGTGGTTGTGCCTCTCGACCACCTGCCCACAGGGACGATTCGGCAAGGCGAACGGATCAAGACATGCCGCCAACCCGAGCAGATCGAGCTGATTCGGCGTGCCCGCAGGGCCATCGTCCGTTGCAATGCGGGGCATGCGGTCGACATCATCAGCTTGCAAACACACAAGCGTGTGCGTGACATCCCGCTCAATGCCCGCGTCAGTGACATGCTGGTTACCCCCGATGGCAATCAAGCACTCTTGGTGTTGCCACGTGACGGCAAAGGCGCCATCGGTTTGCTCGACTTGCGAACATTCGAGCTGAAGCTGCACGAGTTGCACGCTGAGCCCCACCGTGTGCGCATCTCCAGAGACGGACGCACGGCACTGGTGATTTCGGACCGCTCCAAGGTGGCATGGGTGATTCGATGACCGCGGCTGACGACAGCCAGGCGCCAGCCCGTGTTCCTTGTCCTCATTGCGACGAGGCCATCGTTCCAGGTGCTCGTAAATGCAAGGGTTGCAAGCGCTGGCTCGGCGAGCCGTCGTCTGCGCGGACCAAACCGATGTCGCGCTACCGCCGCTCGCTGACCCTGATCGTGTCGGCGGTGGTGGTCGTGGGGGCTGTTCTGATCTCCAGCCGACAGTCGCCCGTTGGCGATGCGCCTCCGCTCACGCCGATGACGGCAGGCTCGTCCGTCGCTACGGCCGACATGCCTGCGGCTGCGTCCGAAAAGGGGGCAACCGCTGACGCTGCCAAAAATCCGAACCGGAGACAGAGTCCGAGCCCACCGCTGACGAACGACTGGCGAGCGCGCCAGCTCAAGGTCGACGTGCATCCACTGGACATCGCCTTCAGCGCCAACGGCAAGTCGATCTACGTGAGCAGTGATGACGCTTCGATTCGCGAATACGAGCTCAAGACCGGCAAGCTGCGACGCATGGCCAGTGTGCCCGCGCAAGGTGACCGAATTCGCCTGCTCAACGATCGTTACATCGCCATCATTCGCCGCGTGGACGCAGCGCACATTCCCATTGTCGACACACAGGCTTGGGAACGCGACGCCATCTTGCTGAGCGTTGGGTCGAACCCGGCCGACATCATCGCGCTACCCGATGGCAAGACGGTCGTAGCAGCCTCGAGCCGTGGCAAGCGCCTGAGCTGGTTCGATCTCGCCACTGGAAGGCGCCTCAGCGATCTGCGCTTGCCTCACGCCGTGCGTCAGTTGTTTCTGTTGCGCGCCAATGACCGGCCCTACGTCGGAGCAATGGGCATGATGTTCAGGGCAAGACGACCCGCCGGCGCCTGGATCGACTTGTTCGACCCCAGCGAACGGCCGTTCGGTGCCACGCGGCGAAGCATTGCGGTAGGGCGCGATCCACGCAACGGCGCGGTGTCACATGACCGGACGAGCGTGTTTTTTGCCGACCACGTGTCCAACTCTGCGTCGCTACTGCGCGTGGACGCCACCACCAAGACTCAAACGGTTACGGTCGGACAAGGGCCGGTCGCCGCCTTCATGCTCACTGAGGATCGTTTCGGTGTGACCATCGATAGCCGCGCACGGACGGCCACGGTCATCGAGCTCAAGACGATGAAACGTGCCAGCACGATCATGCTGCCCAGCTCCCCGAGCGGCGGCGCCACCACCCCCGATGGCAGCACCTTGTTCGTTGCGCTCGGCGGGTTGAACTGGCCCCCCAGCGGCTCAGGCGCGGCAGTCATTGCTGGCAGCCCGCCGAAGCTGATCACCACGCTCGACACGGGCAAGGGTGCTGCACGGGTCGCCACGGCCGCAGATGGGCGAGCCGCTGCGGTTGCCAACTACTTCAGCAAAGCCATCACCATCATCGAGCAAGCGAAATAGCTCGGCGGATAGCTCGCAAGACACTCGAGCAAGCCAGCTGCTACCCGCTGCCGCCAGCGCCGCCAACGCCGCCAACGCCGCCAACGCCGCCAGCGCCGCCAGCTGGTGCGCCGCCGCCGCCACCCCAGGAGTTGTTGCCGCCAGCTCCGCCGCCGCCCGGAACGGTGTTGGTCCCGCCGCTCGACGAGCCCGACGAAGACGACGCGCTACTGCTCTGCTCTGTATTCGTGGCGGTACCTGTGTCGGTCGCGCCCCCGCCGCTGCCTGTGTTGAACGTGCCGGCGGCGTCGCCGGGCGGCTCGGGTTGCGGGTTGAATATACAACCTGCCCACAAACCGTAGAACAGGGTGAGCGCGCCTATTGTGGCGAGATGGCGTGGAATCTTCTTTCGCCTCATTTGCTTCCTCCAGCTCCGCCAGCTCCGCCAGCTCCAGCTCCGCCAGCTCCGCCAAATCCGCCAAATCCGCCAAATCCGCCGAATCCGCCGAATCCGCCAGTCGCGCCAGCTCCTCCGCCACCGTCGCTGTTGAGATGGCCGCCAACTTCGCCACCGCCGTCGGGCCCGTAGCCGGCGCCGCCTTTTCCGCTCGAGGAAGTAGAGCTGGAGGTCGAGCTGGAGCTCGAGTTGTCGTCGGCGCTGATGCCTGGTGGCTCGGGTTGGGGATTGAAGACGCAGCCGATGAATAGGGCAGCGCCAAGCGATGCACCAACAACGACTGCCAGCAATGGTCGTCTCATTGCCCTGCTCCCCCGGAGCCGCCACTGCCCCCTACATCACCAACGCCACCATGACCACCGGAGCCGCCCGCGCCGCCGCCACCCAGATCTGTGTTGCCGGTTGCGGTGCCCGTCGTGGGCGCGCCCCCGGCCCCTACAGCACTTCCGCCAGTCCCTTGGTTGGTCATGTCGGAGGACGTGTCGGTGGAGCTTTCCCCGTAGCCAGGCGGCTCGGGTTGCGGATTGAATCCACAGCCGGCAGCCCACGCCGTCGCTAGGCCAATGAGCAAGAATAGGAAGATGCGTAACAGTGACGACATATTAACGCGGTAACAATATTAGCATGGTTCATGCCAACTGATTTGCATGCCAAGCAGGCGAAATAGTGCCCTGTGGTCTCCAATGACGCAAGCCCGTGGCACATATTGGCACAGGCAGACGCACTGCGGATCGCAGCCGGCTTCTCGCACCAAGGGCCAGAGCTGTACTAAGCTCGGCCTGTCATGGGACTGGGAACGGTGCGGCGCACCGCGCTGGTGACGGGTGCAGCTGGGTTTCTCGGCTCACATCTAGTCGATAGGCTCTTGGCTGACAGCTTCGAGGTTGTGGGCATCGACAACCTGATGACCGGGGATCTAACGAACCTGGAGCAAGCCGGTCGCGATCCGCACTTTCATTTCGAAATCGGCGACGTCCGTGAGCCTCTTCAAGTCTACGCCGATCTCGTCTTCAACTTCGCTTGCCCAGCCTCACCCATCCACTACCAGATGGATCCCTACGCTACGCTCACGACCAGTGTGCTCGGGGCTCAGCGACTGGTGGAGATGGCGCGAGGGCGACGCTGCACCATCGTGCATGCCTCGACCTCGGAGGTGTACGGTGACCCGATGGTGCATCCTCAACCGGAGAGCTATTGGGGCAACGTCAACCCGATTGGCGAACGGGCTTGCTACGACGAAGGCAAGCGCTGCGCAGAGACCTTGCTCAACGATGCGCGGCGGCGCTGGCGAGTCGACGCACGCATTCTTCGCCTGTTCAACACCTATGGCCCCCGCATGGCGCTCGACGACGGCCGGGTGGTGTCCAATTTCATCGTCCAAGCGCTGCGCAAGCTGCCCCTGACCATCTTCGGTGACGGCTCACAGAGCCGCTCCTTTTGCTACGTCGATGATCTAGTCGGTGGGATTGTCCGCGCCGCCACCCGCGAGAAGCTTGAGGGGCCCATCAACCTTGGCAACCCGGGCGAATTCACCATCAGCGAGCTCGCACAGCTGGTCATCGAGCTGACCGGTGCCGAGTCGCGCTTGGTTTACAAGACCTTGCCCCGAGACGACCCTCGGCAGCGCAAGCCAGACATCAGCAAGGCTCGCGAGCTTCTCGATTTCGTCCCGCGCGTGCAAATGCGCGCAGGGCTCGAGCTGACCATCGCGAACTTCGCCGAGCGGCTGCGAGCGGTCGGCAGCGCCCAGCAACAGAGCGGACCACAGACACCATCGCTGCGACTCAGCCCCCTGAAACCACTCGAGACGCTCGTCGAGAAGCTACCGATGGTGAAGCAACAGGTGGCGGGCTGTGGTGATGCGCACCGAATCGGCGACAACATGAGCGCTTCGGAACGCTTCATCGGCGTGCTCGACGCCATGCACATGGTGATCGCGGAGATCGAGCGCGTAGCCACCGAGCACCAACACGAAGAGCTCGGGCGCTGTCTGTTCGAGATCGAAGCCGAGCTGGTGAACATCATCGAGCAGCTGTCAGCCGCTCAGCTGCAGCACGACATGGTCCAAATCGCCGACGTGCTCGAATATGAGACAATCCCGCTACTAGAACGCTGTCACCAATTGGCGCTCAGCGCGTGAGGAGGGGTCATGGCGCAGCAAGACACCGGCCAGCCTTTTGCCGCCCAGCTCCAACCTTGTGAGCGTCGGCTCAGGCGCAACATGGATGCGCTCGGCGCGAGCCATCCCACGCTGATGCAGAGGCTCCATCGGCAGGGTCTGGCCAAAATGCAGCCGGCCAAGAATGGTGAGCCCACCTGTCAATTCGCCAGCGGCGAGATGACCCGTTGGCTGCACTCGGCCTATGACCCCTCGGCTGAGGCCGAACGCATTGCCGCGCAAGTGCCGCCAGATGCCAAAGCTGTCCTCGTGGTCGGCGCCGGGCTCGGCTACGTGCCAGCGCTGCTCGTACGCAGCCGCCCCGATCTGGCCATCGTCGTATTGGAGCCCGAGCTGCGTTTCTTGAGGACGATGCTGTCGCTCTTCGATTTGGCTGAGGCGCTCGAGAGCCGTCGCCTGATGCTCATCTGTGCCGAAGAGAGCGATATCGCTGCCGCTGCTTGGATGCCCGACAAGGCCTTTGTCCTGCATCATCCAGCGCTGCGAGATGTCTACGCCGACCGACTGCGGCATGCGCGCTACTTGATGCAGGTTCCCGGCGCCCGCGGCCGCGTCTTGGCCGTACACAACAAGCTGTTCATCAACGACCTGGCTGGCCTGCTCGAAGATGAGGGCTTCGCTGTCCGCATGGTCGATCCCGCCGACATCAAAGTCGACACCTTCCGGCAGCTTTGCAAGACGCTCAACCCGACTTTCCTGTTGTCGATCAACTTCAGTCCAGAGCTGGCGCTGCTCTGCACGCGCCATAGCGTGCCCTATGTGTCGTGGACTATCGATCCTCTGCCGACATCGAGGATGTGGGTGCACAACGGAACTGATCCGTCGCTTTGTCTGGCCTACGCGCACCGCCGCGTGCTGGTCGAGCAGCTACGCAACTGTGGGCTGCCGAGCACCTCGTATTTGCCGTTGGCCGCCGCGTCGGGCAAACGTCGGGTCATCAGCGATCCGCAGGCCCTGGCGCCGCTACGCTGTAACGCCAGCTTCGCGGGCAGCTCCTTGCGCGTCGACTACACCGCGCTGATGCGCAGGTTGCGTCAATTGGGAGGGGACGACGCTCTCGAAACGCGAGTCGAGGGTTGGCTCAGACAGGTTTTCGATCAGCATGGGCGCGACTGTTCCTATTTGGGCTTGCCCGAGGATGGCTCGGCGGTGCCGGATTGGCTCATCCAGGCAACCACCAATGGCGATCGGGTCGAGCTGAGCGATCGCATCAATGGGGCTCTGTCGCATCTGTTGCGAATCGACCGCGTCAAAGCCTGCGCTCACGTCGACATCAACGCTTATGGTGACGAGGGGTGGCTACCAGTCGGGCCAGCCTACCGCGGCCGGGCAGAACATGGCGACGAGCTGACCCGCTTGTACAACGCCAGCAGCGTCAATCTCGACATTCCCCGTATCTACCAGCGCGACATCATCACGATGCGGGTGTTCGATGTGCTGCTCTGCGCAGGTGTTCTTTTGACCGAGCCTTCGGCCGAGCTGCTCGAGCTGTTCCAAGACGGCACCCACCTGTTCACCTATCGCGATGATGCCAGCTTGCGAAAACGCATCGAGGAGCTCAGTCGCGATCCGGTCGCCGCCAAATCAGTCGCCGAGCAGGGCCGCAAGTTGGTCGAGCGGGAGCACTTACTCAGCCACCGGTTGAAGACGATTCTGGCTGCCATCGAGCAACGCGGGTGGTTGTGAGCCCACAAGACGAATTGGCGCAGCGTCTGGGGCGGGTGCAGGGCCGCATCGAAGCGGCGGCCCGCGCCGCCGGAAGAGCGACGGACAGCGTGCGGTTGATAGCGGTCTCGAAACGAAAACCAGTCGCGGACATCCGTGCTGCCCATGAGGCCGGCTGCCGGGACTTCGGCGAGAACTACGGACAAGAGCTACTCGAAAAACAAGCCCAGCTTGCCGACTTGTCGGACATCCGTTGGCATCACATCGGCCACTTGCAACGCAACAAAGTGCGCCAGCTCGTCGGCAAGACCGCTCTGCTGCATGGTGTCGACAGTGTGCGGCTCCTCACCGAGCTCGAAAAGCGAGCCGGTGCTGCCCAAGTCGTCGTCGACCTCTTGCTGCAAGTGAACGTGTCGGGCGAGCAAAGCAAGAGTGGTTGCGCTCCGCCAGAGCTGCCCGCGCTGCTCGATGCGGTCCGCGGTCACGAGCACCTTCGCGCCATTGGACTGATGGCCATGCCGCCTTTCGTCGAAGCACAACAGGCGCGCCCCTACTTTCAGCGCCTCCGCTCCCTACGTGACGACCATGGAGGATCCGACCGACTGCCTGAGCTTTCCATGGGCATGTCCCACGACTTCGAGGTTGCCATCGAAGAAGGCGCAACCATCGTGCGCGTCGGAACAGCTATCTTTGGCCAGCGCCCCCCGAAGCCGAGCGCATAACTTCTTGCGCCCGGTATCTAGCGGCGTTGGAGGAACTTCTCGAAGAGCCAAACGGTTTGGTTGACGATGGGGCGGTAGAGACGACGCAGGATTGCTCCTGGTAGCTTGCCACGCTCTTCGAGGGCAGCCCGGCCTCGCGGGTGAGCGAGCAGCGCCATGACGGGTGAGACGTGGCCGCGCACATCGCGCCAGAAGCTGATCTCCTTCAAAAACTTCACGTTCTTGAAGCCGTAGTTCGGGGGGGCCACGAGCCGCAGCGGAGCACCGTGTTTGAGCGTCAGCGGGCCTCCTTCGACGGTGTCGGCGAGCATGATGTCGTCACGCATGAGATCTTGAAGCGGAAGGGTGGTCTCGTAGCCGTCGAGACCGCGCAGAACGACCGTCTCGGCGCCAGCTGCTGGCTCGAGCTGCCCAGCGACGATTTGCTCGTAGAAATCGACGAAACGATATCCTCCCCAGCGAACACCCCGAACGCTCCAGGTCGTGACGCAGTGAAAATCAGAGGTCTGCTCCACGCGCGGCAGCGTGGCGAGCTCGTCGGCTGTGAAAGAGCGCTTGGTTGCCAGATCTCCATCGACGCGGAGTCGAAGCGGCGTCTCTTTTCGGGGCAAACGGAACGCAAACCAGGGAAGTCCAAACGCGGGAAACTCCGTGCTCTCACGTTGACCGGGCGGCAGATTTGGCGAGTGCGTCATGGGCTATGGGATCTCCGTCTTGGGGCCGCCCCATCAGCGGCCGCGCGAATTGTACACGTTGCCGACGGCGTGGGCTTCAGCCTTTCATCTCGGGATAGAGGTACTTTCGTATCGCTGCCCGTAGCTCCACGTAGAAGCTGCCCGGACCGTCGACTTGACCCCACTCCTTTTCGTGACGGTTGTACACGAAACGGATCACGTTGGTGAATTCACCCTTGCGTGTGCTCAAGGCTACGGCGCTCGAGTCGTGCTCCCAGATGACCTCGATCTCGGCGTCCACCGGCAGGCGGGTCAGGATCAACTTGGTTGCCCGAACCGCATCGTCACGCACGACGCCGAGCCCTGGCACGCCGTCTTTGCCGGTGAGCTGTTTTTCCAAGCGATCGAGCAGTTTTCGCCCGCGCTCACGGATCTGCTGCTCCTCGAGCCCCTTCATCTCGGTGCGCACTTCGCTCGCAAAATCCCGCAGCAGCGCGGCCCCTTCGCCGTCGTGGCTGACCGGCCCTTCGCCCTGCCCAGCCAATGGCTGCCGCAACGCCCCTGGCGCGATGTCGTGCGCAGCCAATATTGGTTGGCTGGGTCCGTTAGACTCCCTGGTTAGGGCGTTGACCACGTCAGCCACGCCAATCTCGTCGCGCTTTCCAGCCTCTTGCTCGGCGCGACGCAACAAATGGAGCATGTCGCGACTGAGCCGTGACTTGCCCTCGCTGTCAGAGGGAAGCTTGTTGAGCGCGGCGAGCGCGTCTTGCTTGAGCGAAGAGACGTCCACCCTGATGGAGGTCAAAGCGTCGACCACCTCGGATTCGCGCTCCAGCAGCTGATAGAACAGGTGCAGTGAGCCGGCCTCCTCGTGTTGGAGCTTGTCGGCGAGGCGTTGCGCCGAGGCGATGGCCAGCTTTGCCTCCCGAGTGAATCGACTTAGTGAGAGTGTCTTGGTCACGTGTGGCCGATGATAGACGCCAATGGGCGGGACGAAAATGCGCTCTTGGGGCGTCCCGCAACCTGTCGCGCAGGCCCCCAGAATCACATCGAGTGGCTAGGTGGGCGTATTTTCGGGATGATAGCGGTCGGCGGGTGCGACGAAAATGCGCTCGTCGGGAACCTAAACTCACTCACAGGCGTCTACGGTTGTGATGTTTCAAGCCCCAAGACTGGCCGCAGCTACGTTTTTTGTCCTGCTCGTCGGGCTCAATGCGATTTGTTGCGTAACTCCTGGCAACGTCGGCCCCGAGCCGCTGGACCAGGTACTTTCCGAGGGCGACCACGCGCCTCCGGCTTGCATCACCAACCAACTCCGAGAGGCCTACAACTATTGCCCCGCGCTGCCACCCAAAGCGGACGAGGAGCCAGCCTGTCAACGCGTCGAGGCGCCCGTGACATGGCCGTCCAGCGTCGCTCTGAAGACCCCGGTGACGCTGGTCAATCCAACGCGCAACAGCCGTCTACAAAACGCCGATCGGCTTTTCGACAAGGGGATGGACCAGTCGAGTGGCAAGGCCAACCGCAGACTCAACCGCGACGCCGCTTTGCGCGCCTATCGCAGCCTTCTTGCCAAGCCGGCAGCTTTGGGCAAGGCCGGCAGCGGCTACGCCCGACTTCGACTAGCCAAACTGCTGACGAGCATGGACCAGCCAAGAGCCGCTCGCCGACAGCTCGAGCTCGTCTATCGCACGCACGGCAAAGACGGTGGCTTGCATGAGCTCTTCGCCCACGCACGCTGGCTGCTCCTCGAGCATCATGGTGCCGATCCAGTCAGCGCAGTCGAGGGGCTGCGTGCGTTGCATCGTGATCCTGGCTCGACGGTGAGCGCTGCCACCGTTGGGATGGTGCAGGCTCTAGCGGCCCAGTTGGCAAAACAGGGAAAGATCGAGGAGGCTCTTGCTGGTCTGGGCGAGCTGAAGCGTCGGCATCGAGCGAAGGCTTGCGATCATCAAGCTGTCATCGTTCGGGCTGCTTTCCAATACGGAAGCAAAGCTGCCACCCGCCGCGAGCTCGACACCATGGTGGCCGAGTACCTGCTGGCAGCCCCGTCGGACAAGCCCACCTGCGGTGCATCGACCGCCAGGCTGCTGCTGGAGGTCGGCCAACGCTGGCACCGCAAGACCGACCGGGCTCGGCCAGCGAGCCCCAGGTTCGCAGCCGACTTGTTCGGCCTCGTGCGGGCCCATTTCAAGCAGGCTCAACTGAGCCGCTGGGGGATCTGCACTTCGCTCACGGCCATCGCCAATGCCCAAGCCGAGGCGCTCTACGCAGCGGGCGACTGGGCCGGTTGCGGGCCGGCTTTCGAAGCGGTGATTCACGCTGATCCGAGCACCAAGCAGGCGCGAAAAGCAGCCCTCGGTGCTGTGATATGTCGCCAGACCGAATGGCGTCAGCAGCGTCAGTCGCTCAGTTTGCTCAGCGCTGAGCTTCGCATGGCGGCCCAGCTCGAGCGGGCACAGAAGTGGCGCGTCATGCTCCGCTCCTTCCATCGTTATCTGTGCATGAGTGACGCTGAATCGTCGGACCATCCAGCTTTTGCCAAGACGGAGCTTGCACGGGCTCAGACCTTCTTCGACGGCGGCGCGCTATGGGAAGCCGCCATCGGTTTCCGCCAGATCGCGTTTCGCGATAGCGTGACCGCAGGGAGCAAGCTCGCAGCGCAACGATACGCCGAGCTCATGCTCACCCTCGCTGCAGATGACGTTTGCAGGCTCGAGGTCATAGGCGACATCGAGCGGCTCCGGAGGCGATACTGCGCCGCAAGCTCGGGCTCGGTCGCTTGTACGAAGATGCAGCAGGTTCAGGACGACCTGAGACAGGTCGCACCTCCGATGCTCTAGTCGTGGTTGGGTTACTTGGTCAGGGCTTTCGCGGGGTTGGCCATGGCTTTGGCCGCCGCCCAGACGATGATGCGGCGGGGCAAGAAGCGAAGAATGAAGCAAAGCAGCTTGTTGGACAGGCCGGAGACGATGTTGCGCCGTCCGCGGAACAGAGCGCGAAGGCCGATGCGCGCGCATTGTTCGGCTGACATGAAGAAGCCCTTCTGCCACGTGGGCACTTCGTGTCCAGCAACATCAGCAAACTCGGTAGCGGTGCCACCTGGGCACAAGCAGCAAACGCGCACGCCGCTGCTCGCCAGCTCGTAGGACAGCGCTTCGGAGAAGTTGCGCACGTAGGCTTTGCCGGCCGCATAGGTGGCAAAATCGGGCACAGGTTGGTAGGCGCCTATCGACGACACGTTGAGGATGTGGCCCTGGCCCCGTTTGCGCATAGCATTGCCGAATAGCCAGCACAGCTCGGTCAGCGAGCGCATGTTGAGCTGCATCTGCTGCTGGCTCAGTTCCCAGGGAATGTCGAGGAAATGACCGAGGGTGCCAAAACCAGCGTTGTTGATCAGCACATCGACCGGCAGGTCGGCCCCCTCGGTTTGCTCGAAGAGCAAGCCAGCCGCTGTGGGTTCAGATAGGTCGGCGGCGATGACCCGCACCTCCACGTCGTGCTGCTCCCGGATCTCTTCGGCCAGCTCTTCGAGTCGCTTTTGGCGCCGCGCCGTGATGATGAGCTGCGCCCCCATCGCCGCGAGCTGGTGCGCTGCCGCCCAACCGATTCCGCTGCTCGCGCCAGTGACCAACACCGTCTTGTTCTCGAGCCTCATCGCCGCAGGGTAGCACTGCCGCATCTGGCAAGACTGCCGCTTTTGGTAACACCGCCGCGCCTGTGGAACGGCCGCTCTTGCCAGCGGTGGCCGGACGCACCTTCTTTGCTCAGGTCAGGTAGCCTGACTGGAAACCGCGCGCGACCAACGCAGCTTGGGTGGCGACGCCGAGCTTGTTGCGCATGTGCTCCACGTGGGTGCGCACTGTGGAGGTCGTGATGTCGAGCTCGCGGGCGATGGCTGGTACGGTTTGGCCCCGTGCGAGCTGACGAAGCACGTCCAATTCTCGCGGCGTCAGCTTGAGCCTCTCTCGTGGCTCGTCAACGGGCGTGAAGGTCGCAACCACCTGTTGCCCTACCGGCGAGCAGGTCAAATCGTAGCGCTTGGAGCGCAGCTGCACCCGGCGGCTGCGTACGTGCTCGAGTCCCACCGCTGCAAGATGACCCACGCACCCATGATGACAGGGTAGTCCGTCCGCTCCTGGAACCGCTGCCACCACGTCCCATTCGGGCTGACCGAGCGCGTCCCCAAACAGCGACACCGCTGCCTGGTTCATCTCCACGACCGAACCGTCGTGCTCAGAAACCAGCACCGCAACTTGTGATGCCTCGGCGTTGGTCCGTGTCTCGCCGCTCTCTGCCATGGGTCTCGAGCCACCCTCCAAGAGCAGTTATGCAACAAGTCGAGCCGGGAGGCGAGCCCTGGTCCCATAACGACCCCAGGTCGCTTGCCCTTGTC
Organism: uncultured Polyangiaceae bacterium; assembly: GCA_964599485.1. Taxonomy (GTDB): domain Bacteria; phylum Myxococcota_A; class Polyangia; order Polyangiales; family Polyangiaceae; genus JAPYTK01. The sequence goes on along the minus strand of CAZRGL010000046.1, from coordinate 1,023 downwards.
CAACGCCGTTGGTAGCGTGCCGCCCATGCGCGCCAGGCTCTGGATCGGTGCGGCGCTTTGGGGCGCGGCGATAATTTCAGCGGTGGCTGTGGGTTGCACGACGAACAAGCCCGTCACGCAGCCACCCGCGACCACCAGCACGGCTCCCACCGCAACGACCCAGGTCAAGACGGACCCATGCGAGGGTGTGCGCATCGAAGAAGCCCTGCGCACCGCAGATCTGGTGGCCGATGCTTCGGTTCGCACCGCGATCGGAGACAGTCGGCGGCGCGGTCCAGTGGTGGTGCGCCACAAGGTCGATGGTTGCAAAGCCGAGCTCGAGGTGCTCCCGCGCTGCAAGGCTGCTGGCTACTATGGTTACCGCCAATATTCGGCAACCGAGAGCAAGCTGATCCACAACCGCCAAGAGCTGCTCACCGAGCTGCCGGTTGGCGCTTCCAAAGTTGCCGGCAAGCTTGCTGGTGGCAAGGCGCTGCGGGCGGATTTGGTGCTGGTTGGCACACTCAGCTCGCCGGCGGATGCCCGCTGGCACAAGCAAGATCTGACCGGTGACGGCTGCAAGGGTGCCACCCACGTCGTCAGCAAGATCTACCTGGGCGGCTTTGCCATGGCCGTGGGCAACGCTGAAGCGCTCGAGCGCAACGCAACCATCTTTGGAAAACCTCTACCGTCGGTGATCGCCCGTGAAGGCCACTCCGAAGCGTGCGCCAAAGCACCCGAGAAGCGCTACCCCGTCGAGCTGTGCTCGGTGCCGCTACGCATTGCCCTGACCGCGCTGAGCGAAAAGCCCGCCGCCCCCAAGTCTGGCAAATGCGCCCACGACATCTGTGAAGCAGGACCGGGGCTGGCCGCCGATTGTGACCCCTGTGTGACCAAGGTTTGCGCCGCCGACGATTACTGCTGCAAGAGCAGCTGGGATAAAGGTTGCGTCAACAAGGACAAGAACGTTTGAAATCTCAGCTGAGCTCCGGTTCGGCCGCCGGCGGCGAGCACCCGGCGGTGGATCTCGGCGATCTCCAGGTG
>CAZRGL010000045.1:0-32800 GCA_964599485.1 uncultured Polyangiaceae bacterium | reverse complement strand
TACTGGCAAGCGCGAAAGTTCGGCGTTCTGTCTGCCGGGCGCTATGGTGTGAGCGAGGGTCTGCGTGTCGACCGCCAACATGGTGCTGCTGCTTGTGGCGCTGCTCATTCTGGGGCTGCGCGTGCTGCATTGGTTTGGCTGGGCAACCTGGCTCGACGGCGGCAAGGACAGCGACGAGCCCACTTATCCGGAGCCCAAGCTGACCCTCGACAAGGATGCCGAGCAAGCCCATGACGTCTTCGGGGAGCTCGCTTCTACCCTGGTGGTCGATCACGACGCCGATCGACGCTATCTCGAGGCAGGCAAGCGCGACGCCCAAGTCAGCAGCAGCATCCCCGTGTCTTACAAGATTCTGCTCACTGGCGTGCTGGCCTGGGCGGTCGTCGGGGTGCCCTATTTGCACCCTTCCATGGCGCGCTTCCGGCTGCTCAGCGAAAAGCCCAAGACCGCCGCTACCAACGAAGCGATCGCCGCGGGCGGCCCCATGCCCTCGGCTTCGGTCGGCGAGGCCAAGTTGCCTGGCGCGACCTATGACCAGCAAGGGCGCGCCAAGGAGCTCGACAGCCCCAAACGCGACAGCCGCGGCCCGCTCGCCCACGGCGGCAAGAGTGACACGCCCACCATCGCACCGGCGGTCGACGAGAAGAAACCACCTCGCTCGATCGAAGATCCCTCGGGTAAGGCGCTCAGCAAGTTCTTCGCCAAGCTGGCGCGAGTCGAAACCAAGCAGCCCGGCGCAATCGCTCGAATTCTCTACTACGGCGACTCCATCATCGCGTCGGACTTCGTCAGCGGAAAGCTACGTCGCAAGCTCCAAGACCGCTTTGGCGACGCGGGGCATGGCTACGCCATCGTCGCAAACGCCTGGCCAGGCTGGTTCCACATCGATGTGGCCCGCACGGCCTCGCCCAACTGGCTGGTGAGCACCTGCGTGGGGCCCTACGCAAAAGACGGCCTGTACGGTCTCGGCTGCGCGTCGTTTCAGTCCTATCACAAGGGCACCTGGACCGAGTTCGCCACCGCTGACCGGGACAAGTGGGGCCGCAACGTCTCGCGCTTCGAGCTGGAATACCTCAAGCAGCCCGAGGGTGGCTCGATCGAGCTGCTCATAGACGGGCAAATGCGCGAGACCATCGAAACAGCCTCCGCCGAAACGAAAGTCGCCTACCACACCGTCAAGGCAGAGGACGGCGCCCACCGTTTCCGCATTCAGACGGTCGACAAGCGTCCGGTGCGCGTGTTCGGCATCCGCATGGAGCGCGACGTGCCTGGTGTGACGCTCAGTGCGCTAGGCATCACCGGCGCCCGAGCACGCTTCCTCGACAAGCAGGACGATGCGCACTGGGCTGCAACGCTGCGCGGCGGCAAAGCAGACCTGATTTGCTTGGCGTTCGGATCGAACGAAATAACCGACGGCGGCATGTACCCGATGGACAAGTATCGCGCCACGCTCACAGCAGTGATGAAGCAGGTAGAAGCGGCGATGCCCAACGCTTCCTACATGCTGGTCGGCCCGCCCGACATGGCTTCGAAGAGCGTTACGCAAGGACACACCCGGACCATGGTGCCCATCATCGTCAAGAACCAACGCGAGCTCGCCAAAGAGCGTGGCTGGGCCTTCTGGGATCAGTTCCGAGCCATGGGCGGCGGCGGCTCGATGTGGGCCTGGGTCAAAGCCGGCCTCGGATCCAAAGACATGTTCCACCCCACCGGCCGTGGCGGGTCGATGCTCGGCAATTGGCAGTATTTGGCCTTGGTAGAAGCCTTCGAGAAGTACAAGGCCGCGAATCGATGAGCAAACAACGCCGACAAGAGCCCAGCGCGGGTGGGAAGTTGCCGCCGCGCCGACCGGGACGCACCGAGCTACGGCGCGCTCTGCGACAAGCCACCCGTGAGCTCGCCGACAAGCTGATGCTACTGCTAGATGAGCACGGTTTCTGGGATGAGCCGGCAACTACTGGCGACGACGATCGCGCGCCCCGTCGGGTGCGGCGCTCGCCCGATGCCCTCGCTCTGATGTGCGACCGCTTGGTCACCGAGCTTCGCAAACACAAACAGCCGGTAGCCATCAGCGTGCTCGCCGACGCACTGGGACTGACCCCGCGCGACATCGCTCATCCGCTAGCGATGTTGGTGGAGCAGAACAAGGTGAGCCGCAGCGGCACGCGCCGCGGGGCCCGTTACATGGCTGCTCCGACACGCAAACGCGCCCAGGCAAAAAAGACCGCTACTCGAAAGACCACCACGCGCACACGCCGCACGGGCCGCTGACCCGAATGAACCCGAGCTAGCGACGGTGCGCTTGCATCTGCTGCCTTTGTTTGGCGAGCTCCTGGCGGAGCGGAACGATGAAATCCATGCTGATGGTTCTCTTCTGGCCTTTCATCGCGCGGGTCGTGTGCCACTTGCTCAGGGCGAGGCGCGCGCCGGCCTTGACGAAGCGAACGCCAGCCATGCCGCTCTTGAAGAACGCCCGCATGCGGTTGCCGTAGCTGGTGATGAGCTCGAACTCCTGTTGGGTAATCGTCCCAATCAGGACCTCGTCCTTGAGGTAGTTCTTGATGGTCTTGCCCTTGCGGTAGACCAGGGCGACGACGACCACGAAGAAGGTAAGCGCCATGAGAATGCCGACGATCTTGTTGATGGTCGACATCGCCATGGCCGCGTCTCTCGACTCCGTCATGATGCCCACTAGGGTCGGGAATCCATTCCACCAGGCGTGCATGAACACGGCTACGCCATAGCCGAGGATTGGGAAGACGAACTTCGCCCAAGTCTCACTTCTCTCGCGCGCAAGGCCGAAGCCGATGCCCGTCATCGAAGCGAACAGCGGGTGAAGATAGGGCGTGATCATGCCGCGCAGCACGAACAGGTCGGTCAGCTGTCCCGCGGCGGCTCCCCGCGCGTAGTAGACGATGTTCTCTGTTGCGGCGAAACCAATGCCCACGAAGGTGCCATAGATGATGCCGTCGACCACGCCGTCGAACTCGCGGCGCAAGAAGACGAACAGGCCCACAATCGCGAGGCCTTTCGTTGCCTCCTCCCAAATGGGCGCGCTGATCGCCGCGGTCAGGTAGCTGGCAAAGCCCTTGTCGCCGGTCATCGACAAGAACATCGACTCCATCGTGTTGTTGGCCAGCAGGCTTGCACCAGTGGCAGCCCAAGCGCCCCACATGAAGACGCCGAGCAGGGCCCACCATGGCTCCGGGTCGTAGCGATCCACGATGAATGGGACCAGCAGATAAAGGCCCACCGGCAAGTAGGCCACGATCGCGGTCTTGCCCATCAGTGCGAGCACCTTGCCGAAGACGGGCGTGCCCATGTAGTCGCCGAAAATGACGGCCACGAAGACGATGAAGCCAATGACACAACCCATGACGGTGAGCCCCAGGCCAATCAGGAATCGCGGCTCCTTCCACTGATTGTCGAGGGCGCTACCGCCGTGCATTTGCGCGGCATGACCACCCTGAATGCCCTGGACGAACTGCCCCTGCGCATGCTGCTGCGGGTACTGCTGCTGTTGGCCGTAGTGCTGTTGCTGTCCTTGTTGGTGCCCGCCCTGAGGGGGCCAACCGCCACCATGCTGGTTTGCCACGCCCTATTGCACGCCGAATCAGCGTCGGCGTCCATCACCGAGCAACGCTTCGTGTTTTTGCACGACCCCGCGTTGGCGCCGTGGCCAGGTCCCGCTACCCTCATGAGGTGCACAAGAGCATTGCCGCTGCTGCCGCTGTCTTGCTGACCTGGACGAGCACTATTGCCAACGCGCAAGCCCCACCTCCAGGTCCGCTGCCAGCCGACCCTCCTGCGCCGCAGCCACCACAACCTGGCGATCCGCCGCCGCAGCCTCCCTATGAGCAGCCGCCGCCGCAACCTGGTGATCCGCCGCCACACCCAACGTATGCGCCGCCGCCACCCTATTACGGTCCTGGCGCCCAACCTGAGTACGGCCCGCCGCCACCGCATGGCTACGGATACGGGCCAGGGCATCCGGGGATGCAACCGCCGCCCCCCCCAAGACCGCCCCGCCGCAAGTGTTGTTCCTGGTCACTACGCTACGACCCCTTCGATTTGTTGTTTAGGCGACTGACTTTCGAGGGAGAGATCGCGCTCGGCAGCTTGCCTTTGAGCATCGTGCTCAGTCCTTCGTGGATCTTCGATGCACCCGCAGAAGAACGGGAGGAGAGCGGCTTCGACATCGCTGCCGATTTCGCTTGGTACATAAGCGGCAACGCTCTGCGAGGGTTCTGGCTCAAGGCGCATGGCGAGTTCGAGATTTTTCAAGCGACGTTGTCGCGGGAGATCGACGGCACGCTGGTAGGCAAACCCGACCCGAACGAATGCGACGATGACTCCGCAACCGGCCAATGTACAAAGAGCGTCAACAGCTTTATCGTCGGGCTCATGGTGGGAAGCACGCATGTGTTTGGCCGCAACGGGGGCTTCGCGATCTCGGGCGGGATTGGCATCGGAGTGGCCGTCGCCGACAAGACGAGCTTGACCGTGATGCCGTGCACTGCGACCGACGTAGCCGCCAAAAACCCTCACTGCCCCAAGGCGGAGGCCGAAGGCGCGGCGGGATTGTCGTACAGCTACTACGATGACGCAGCACGCATCCGGCTCATCGGCTCACTCGGACTCGGGGTGGCTTTCTGATGGTTGGTCTCGGATTCGCAGAGTTGCTCATCGTGCTGGCCCTTGGCGGCGGCACCATGAGCCACAGTCACCCTATGGCTTGGCTGGTCACTCGCGTGGTGGGCAGCAACGGGCTCATGGCGGCGTCAGCGTTGCTAGGCTTCTCCACGTATCGTGAGCTCTCAGGGCCCGTCGCCATCGCGACGGCAGTGCCCGTACCGGTCGCTCCACCTCCGCCGCCGCCACCTCCGCCGCCGCCACCGCCGCCGCCCGGCCATCCTTGAGCAAACGCTGCGTGTTTGGCGACGAGGAGCCTATCCACCTACAAATGCGCACCATTGTCGCGCTCGAGTGGCAACGCTACTGCAGGACATGGTTGGTTCACACGCAGGCTGGATGGCGCTGGCGATCTCCTTGACGACGGCGACTCTCGCTTGCACCTCACCATCACTGGCGCCAAAAGCTCCTGCGCCCGTTGCCCCGGCGCAACCTGCCCCGGTCGTCGCCAAAGCCGAGCCCAAACCAGCACCTCCTCCCAAGCCCGCGGCCAAGACGCGAACGCTGCCCACCCAATGTGCATCTTTGGACAGCAAGATCTGCACGCCCCCAGCCGATTTCGTCGGCCGGCTCTGCTCGCGTAAAGACCAAGACATCGCGCTGACGCTCTTTCACAAGCAGACGCCGTGGACCCGGGCCTACATCCGGCGTGACATGGAAGCGTGGTACGTCGCCGCTGGGCGTAGCAAGCCCGCCAAGCTCAAGTACGCTGAAGAAGTGTTGATCATCTCCGACCGAAGCTTGCCCAAGGGCGGCATTCAGGTCTCCGGCGCCGGCAGCTACGACGTCTACCGCTGGGATGGTAGCTGCGTGTCGTTGATGTCCGATGAGGTGAGCATGTACTCGCCCTCTACCCCTGATGTCGCGGTGATTCGCTGGAAACGCCTTGCCAACGATGTGCGCGCCACCTTGGAGAAGAACCAGAAGATCCTCTACCGCAACAAGCGGCGCCGCAAAGTGTGCAAGAAGATCGGCCGAATCGCTGGACGCAACTGCAAGCATGCCAAAGTCGCCTTGAGCCGAATGATCGCGAGCTACGTGCGGCGCGGCGGCGAATTACCAACACCGAAGAAAGTGCCGTGACCGAGCGCCGCGTCAGCCTGCTCGCCGCCCTACTGGCCCTGGCGGGACAGGTCGGCTGCGAGCAACCGACACCAACTGCGCGTTCCTCGCCCAGCGAGTCAGCAAGCGGAACAGCTGCGACCACGATTAGCGACCGTTCGGGCTCCACCGCCTGGCCCGAGCTGCGAGCAGATCAAGCCGCTGTCGACCGCCTCATAGCGGCCTCCACCAAACGCCCCGCGGTAAGCAAGCCCCGGCCCAAATGGACTGCGCCACGCATCCTGCGAGCGCTCGACCAAAAAATGCGTCGAGACCACGTGTGGGCCGGCTATCGCGCCATCGCCGACGAGCTCGCCCGACGCATCGCCGGAAAACACTCCTTCCTGTTGTTTGGGAGCTTTCACGACGCGCCGGCCCAGCTGCGAGCATTTCATCGACTGAGCGGCCCCTTGGGGGTAGCCGTAGACGCAGTTGCCAATCCCGCAGCTCTCCGCCATGCAGCTGGCAAGCCGGGCCTGGCCGGGCTTGCCCACCGACGCCATGGCCCGCATGCAGTTGTCAGCGGTCAAATCGCCACGCTTCCAGCGGTAATTCGCACAAGCGCGAACCATGCTGTCGCAGCGTTTGCGATGGGCTTTGGACGGGGGCTGATTCTGCAGCGCCGCGACGAAGCATTTGCCGGCAGCGTCGTAAGAGCAGACGTCGACCGCGCCGCCTTTGCCCGTGATGCAGTCGACCGTGTCGGCGGCCATGTCTGGATTGAGCGCCTCGGCAAAACGCCGGCATGTCTGTTTGGTGTCCTCGAAGCTCTCACAGTAGGAGCTGGGCGGTTGCATGTTGTCGCAACGCGCTTGCAGGGACTGCGCACTGTCGATTGGGTCACCAGTGTCGGTCTCGGTGCTCGAATCGGTCGTGACAGCAAGCGGCTGTGAGAGCGGGTCACCGGTGCCCACGGGTTGGGCTTCAATCGGTTGGGCGACTTTCACCTCTCCAGAGCCCTTGGGTGGCTTGGCCGGTTCAGCTGGTGGGCACCCCCCCCGCAGCGAGTGAGGCGGTCAACAGGAGAAAACGAGTACGGTCGACTTGCACTTCTTGAACCCATAGCGCAATGGGCTCGCGGCCCCAATGCCAAGCACGATCCAAGCGCCCCTCAATCCCGCGAGCCGCCCCGAGCTAAGGCCCCGTTCGCGCCGCTAGTTGCTCGTGGCTAGCTCCTTCCAGCGGGGCTGCAGATCGAGCCTCATCTGCTGGCCGTCGATCAGTGCGTCCACCGCGTCGAGCTCCAGCTCCTGACCGCTCAAGCTCAAGCTCATGCTCTTGGCCCTTTGCTTGCTGAACGCCATCGGACCTTTGCCCAGTCTCTTGAATTGCACACCGAGCTGGACGATCCACGTCCCTGTCACTTGTTCGATCTGTCCATCGTCTAGGTGAAAAACGAGGTCTTGCCCGACGAATCGCAAACGCGGACGGGCACCGATGCGCAGCTGGACACATTGTGGCTCCGTGCTCACGACGTGGATCTTCATGGGACGTTCATCACCAGCAAGCCAATCGAAACGAGGACGAAAGTGCCCTTTCGGATCCGGCTCCAGGTCGCTGTCGTAGCGCGGCGGCAGCTGCCCGTTGTCAATCGCCCAGTTGCCCAGCTCCGCAACCATGCTTCCGGACATGTAGACCCGAAGAGCTCGTGGCGAGCCACCATCGCCAATGACACCCAATCCGCTATCGGCGGGCAGACCAGTATGAACTGCGAGCGAGGACTGCACGTCGACCACCAAGCGCGGGCTTGGCTCGAGCATCGATCGCACTTCGAGCGCGTCGATCGGAAGGCGTGGCAGCGCGAGACGCAGCTTGGCGATTTCCCCCAGATCCTTCAGCAATCCGTCGCGGAGCGCTTCGTACCCCTCTGCACTCAGATATTCGATCAACGTAGCGGCAAGGTCGGCTAGATCTTCTTCGCTCAGCGAATCCAGTAGCGCGGCCGGCAAGGTCTCACGCAGAGCGTTGGCGATGGCTTTGCGCGGAGCCGGGCCGAGCTCCGGCTCGACGCGACGCAGATCATCAGCGCGAAGTCCTATCACGATTGCACCATCGACGACCTCAGGTCGAATCCTCGCCTTGACGCGGAGCTTGAGCCAGTCTTGCTCGCCGCCGCGCAACACGAGCTCGACCGCAAAACCCACCTGACCCTCCGCTGCGGGCCGCAAGCTGAGCTTCTTGGCAACGACGCGCAACCTTCTCAAGGCAGGCACGATCAGGCCCACGACGGGTGGGGCGAGCGCAAAAGGCTCGAGCTTGGACAGCCGTCGTGCAATGAGGCGGTCGAGCAGAGAATAGGGGATCACGACGCGCATGTGCGGTGAAGCGCGCGTCGGTTTGCGACGCCGTGCCTGGACTTCGGAGCGCTCAATCTGTGCACAATAGTCTGCGCAGCTGGGCAGGACGCCGAGCAGCAGCAGCGTCGGCAACAGCACCAGCAACAGCATTGCTGTTTCAGCCGCGGGCCTTCGAGCTGGACCGATCTCGGCGTTCAGCCGCGGCTCAATTGACTGCTGCCACATAGCCCCAGCAATAGACACGTCCGTTGCGCAGCAGCGCACAAGTCTGATCACCAGCGGCAATCGCCGTGGCATCACGAAGGCCGCACACCGGAACTGGAACAAAGCGCGTCTCGCGCGTGCCGTCTCCTACCGACCCATTGTTGTTGCGACCCCAACATCGCGCCGTACCATCAGCCAACAACGCACAAGCGGCGTTTCCAATCGAAAGTGATGTAGCGCCACTGAGCGCCGGGATCACGCGCGGCGCCTCCACGAAATCACCTTGCGCGAAGGTCGACCCATCACCGAGCCGCCCAGGTGCCCCCCAACAACGAACCGTGTCATCACCCATGAGCCCGCAGCTCAGACCATCTCCACCATGAATCGCCTGGGGACCGATCAAGCCGGGCACCAGCTCTGCGCCCGGATAGCCCCAACCCCAACATCTCACTGCACCTCGCGTATCCATCGAGCACACATGCGATTGCGACAACGCGACCATGGCCACCCGAGCGCTGAGACCGGGCCGCTCCACCGCATCGTAGCCATAACGCGTACCCACTGGATGCCGGAAGCCGAGCCCGTCGATTGAGGCATCGCCAAAACAACGCAACTGCCCTCCCCGCAATACTGAACAACCCGTGTTGGAGCGATAGTGCATCGTCAAGCTCGTGCCTTCCTCGATTCCGCGGAGCGTCCTCAGCTCGGTGGGCTGCAGCGAGCCCGCTCCGGCTCCGAATTGCCAACAGCTCACTTGGCCGTTGGTGTGCAGCGCACAATGTCGCTGTCGCCCAGCTGCAACCTGCTTCACAGACTTCAATCCCACCAACAACTCGGCCTTGGGCTCGAAGGAACGGCTGGCCGAATCGGAGGGAGCCGCTTGGACGAAACGCCAACAAGCGACCCCGCCGGTCGTCAAGGCGGCGCAACCAATACCACCACCAACGGCAACACCGATCGCGTCAGCGACCCCATCGATGGGCGGCCCTGGCGCCACGCGGTGAACGAGGGTGGGTCCGCTCGCGGCTTCTGTGTGGGGTTGCCGCGCAGGTGCTTGCTCCAGCAAGCTCGACCGATCGCAAGACAGCGTCGCGCTCGCGCACCCCTGAGCGAGTGCACTCAACAGCGCTAGCGCAACGAGCTGTTCCCGCATTGGGCTATTATGAACCACCTGCCTGGCGCTGGCTCCATCATCGCTTGTCGTGGCGTTCCGTGTGACTCTGAAGCTGGCGGCGCGCGGCGTCGAATGCGTCGCGAACAGCATTGTGGGGATCTTCGTGGGAGCTCGCGTCGGAAGGGTCGCGTCCCGCAACGATGTCGCCACCCGGCATGGTCAAGTGGATTCTCACATGGAAGTGCGTGCCTTTGGTGTGGCGCCGGTGAGGAGCCTCCACGACCACCTCACAACGTTGGATTTGTGCAAAAATCCGCGTGAGCTTGTCGGTCTTTTCGGTGATCAGCTCGGTCAGCTTCTTGGACGTGGCCATATTGCGAAATGTGATTTGCGGCGACAACTGCATATCCCTACCTCAGGTTTCGGTGAAAGCCCTACCCTGCGTCCCCAACAGGCTCGCTACCCACTTTGATTGCGGTCGCGGTGGGAGCCACGCCCGCTGACCGTACCACTAGCACTGGCAGCAAGCTGTCACGAACGACCGACTCGGTGACACTACCGAGAACCAATCTCGTAAAACCAGTCGCGCCGTGGGTCGTCATGGCGATGACGTCGTGGCCATGAGCCTCACAATAGTCCAAAATTTGCTCCGCCGGATCTCCCACGCGCAAGGCTCCGACCATCGGACTCAAGCCGCGGGCACGACAAGCGTGGCGTGCGACCTCCAAGAAGGCCCGTCCCGCCCCCACGACGCGCTCATCTGTGTCGGTTCCCAAAATGTGAAGCAAGCTCACCTTGGAACCGAATATGCGTCCGAGATCCGCTAGGTCACCGATCACTTGAAGGGCCTCTTCACTGCCGTCAGTGGGGATCAGTGGCTTGGAGAAAGTCCACTGTGCGGGAAGCGCCTCGACATCAGCCTCCGCATCGACGAGGGGCACGACCAGGATCGGCGCGGTGCTGTCACGCATGACGTGCTCGGTCACGCTACCGCGCGCAAGGCGACTCCACCCCACCCGGCCATGAGTGGCCATGACCACGAGCGACACCTCGTCGCCCTTCATGGCCTCGACGATGCAGCGCGCCGCTGGCCCCTGAACGACCCTGCCACGCGCTCTGATCCCGAGTGCTCGCAGCTCGAATGTCACGGCCTCCACATTCCTGACGGCAGCAGCTTCGACTTGCTTCGTGCTCGTAGCGCCAAGCGAAGACAACAGACCTCGGGACTTGTGGTCGACCACTTGCAGCACGACGATTTCGGCGTCGCTCTGGACGAACAACCACTCGAGTCGCTGCACCAGGGTGGGATGCGCTGCCTCAATGGGCAGAAGAATGCGGCCGTTGTCGCTCTTGCTCATGCACGCCCGCTCTGATCACTTGTGGCAGTTTCCGTGCCGTCGACGATTGGCCGGCAAAACCGGTCTTGGCGCGCCTTCAGGGTACGCAACTGTTTCACTCGAGCGCAATCCCGGCGCCGCGTCAGCAGGTGGCTTGGCCTGTTTGCGGCGCGGCTGCTGCTCGTCACGCGATGCTGCCGGCGAGGAAAAGAAATCCTTGCGCAAGTCCAAACACGAGAATGCATGCGGTGCGCTTTCGCGAGCTCGTCCAGCAACGAATCGACCGTGTTATTCACCACATAACCAACCACGCTGCCTCGGCACAGGTGTTGCTTTGCAAGAAACGACTGCGGCGTCACACGATCTCTGCCCCGGATTGCCCATCCGGGACAGTCCTCCATTTGCCCAACAAAGCCCGATTGCCGACGGGTTGCCCACCCGTCAACTATTGCTAGAGCTGGCTCCAACGAGCCAGCATGACCGTGGGGCGCCGCAGTGATTTCCTCTTGTCGGTGGTGCGCCTCGCGACAGGCTCGTGACTTGGCGCGTCTTGTTTACACAGAGACGCACAGAGGGAACGCAGATCCACGTTTCGGCTTGCGCTTGTGGCGAAGGGGTGAGGCGCGACTCTGCCCTTCCCTCTCTGTGTCTCCGTGTCTCCGTGGCAAAAATGCGGCGCGAGCCGCCCCGCAACGTCTCAAACTGCGGGCACTTGGGTCGAAGTTACCCGGCAGCACTTGACAGCTGGACGCGGAATGAATATTCATTCCTTCTGTGGTTGCCAACCTCCCACCTTCAAAACGCGAGGCCATCATGGCGGCGGCGCTCGAGCTGTTCGCCGAGCGAGGGTTCCACGGGACCGCCGTGCCGCTGATTGCCAAACGTGCTGCCGTTGGAGCAGGAACGGTTTATCGATATTTCGACAGTAAGGAAGCGATCGTCAACGCGCTCTACGTCCACCACAAGGAGCGCTTCGCAGCAGGTATTCTGGGCTTGCTGGAGCCAGGACAATCAGCCAGGCAGCAACTGCATGTCCTGTGGACGGCTTTGCTTCGCTTCGTCCGAGAAAACCCCAATGCTTTTAAGTTCTTAGAGCTCCATCACCACGGCCCCTATCTCGACGAAGCGAGCCTTGCCATCGAAGCGCACCTCGCAGATCTCGGATGCAGCGCATTCGAAGAATTCCGGCGCCAGAAAGTCGTCAAGGACGTGTCAGGTGAAATCATGATGGCCATCGTTCAAGGCGCTTTTGTCGGTCTGATCAAGGCCGCGGACGAGGGGCGCATCGAGCTGTCAGACGAAATCGCCGAGCTGACGGAAACCTGCATTTGGGAGGCTATTCGCGCCTAGCGGCAGCGGCCCAGGCGAGCTCGAAACGATCACCTAGCAACTGTTCGCGGCACAACTGCGCCCGAACGACAGAATGAACATTCATTCCTCAACTTGAAACAAGACAGGGACCACACCATGACCAAGCATCATCAGACCATTCTCATCACTGGAGCCACCGCCGGGATCGGCCGCCATGCTGCAATCGATTTGGCCACGAAAGGCCACCACGTCATCGCCAGTGGCCGCCGACAACAAGCCCTCGACGAGCTCGAAGCAATGGCAAGCGACAAGGGCTGGCAGCTCGATACCATCAAGCTCGATGTCTGCTCCAAGCGCTCGATCGCGGCCGCTCGTCGGCGCGTGGTCGAGCTTACTGACGGCGAGGGCATCGACGGACTGGTCAACAATGCCGGTTATGGCTTGTGGGCCCCGCTTGCCGAGGTGAGCGACACCGATCTGCGCGCCCAGTTCGACACCAACGTTTTCGGCCTGATGGCTGTCACCCAAGCTTTCTTGCCGGAAATGGTCGCTCGTGGGCGCGGCCGTATCATCAACGTGAGCAGCGTCGCGGGACGCACGACCTTCCCGATGATGGGCGCGTACCACGCGTCAAAATACGCGCTCGAGGCGTTGAGCGACGCCCTCCGCTACGAGCTCGCGCCCTTCGGCGTGCGCGTCGTTCTCGTGGAGCCTGGCCCGATTCATACGGAGTTTGTCGATCAGATGCATGGTGCTGGAAGCCCCTATCGCAGAGAGGACTCAGCCTATGCGGCTATGTTCGAGCACAACGACACAATCGAGCGACGCACCATGGCTACTGCCGGCGGTCCTGCCCCGGTAACACGTGCCATCGTCCGCGGATTGACTGCAAGCCGACCGCGCGCTCGTTACATCGCGCCGTTTTCCAGCCGCCTCGGCCTTGCGTTTCTGTCCATGCTTCCCACCGCGCTCAAGGACTTCTTGCTGCGCGCAGTGTTTGGTCTATCGCGCCGCCGACTCGGTGGCACCCAACCACCACGTCTGGCATCTGCCGCGAGCTAGTGGTCGGTTTCCGAAATCAATGTAGGGGAGTCTCGGGCGGTTTATCCCCTCCCGGGACGGCCACATTTCGGAAGGTTGCGGGAGGGGATCTCATAACTCCGAAATCAATGTAGGGGAGTCTCGGGCGGTTTATCCCTCCCGGGACAGCCACATTTCGGAAGGTTGCGGGAGTGGATAAAGAGGCCGCGTCCGGGTCCGGGTCCGCGTCCGGGTCCGCGTCCGCGTCCGAGTCCGGGTCCGCGTCCGCGTCCGAGTCAACGAGCCGCCGCCGGGCTCATCGATCGACGAATGGCTGGACAGGTGATTCGAAATCGTCCGGTTTGACGGTGAGCAGCGAGCAATCGAGAGAACCCAGCACGCGCTCAGCCGTGTTGCCCACCAAGACGCCTCGGATCCCACCGCGCGAGATGGTGCCCATCACCACCAACTCAGCTCCGCAGTTTTTCGAGGTCGTGATGATGGCTTGAGCCGGGGGCGTACAAGAGATGTGCAGCACCGGCTCAGACTCGAAGCCGGCTTTGTTCAGCTCGCTGCGGATCTGGCGCTCAGCCTTCGAGGCCGCGGCAGCGTGTCTTGCTTGGCGTTCACTGGGACCGCTGAGCAGCGCCTCCGACCATGCAAGCTGGTAGGCATGAAGCACGTGCAGCTCTGCGTCGCAGGTTTTCGCCACCGCGGCTGCTGTCCGCAGCACCTTCTTCCCCACTGAAGAAGTCAGGTCGGTCGCAGCCAACACCTGGTCGATCATCGGGTTGTGCTGGGGCGCAATGGCCCATACGGGAACCGGACACTTGCGCAAGAGCTTGAGGGCGACGCTGCCGAGCCTGCGGTCGTCGAACTCCGCCTCGAAATCGCTGCACGCCCGCGTGCCTACCAGCACCAAGTCGGCGCCGTGCTCGATTACCCGGTGGATGATGGCTAGCCATGCCCGGCGGTCATCGAAGCTCAAGGTCGTGCTGATCCCGGCATCCTGGAAATCCTGCTTGGTCTGCTGGAAGGCGTCTTGACCAGGCTCGGACACGCCGTCCTGCAGAGTCCACAGCTGCGCACCACTCTTGCGATCGTAGTAGCCCTCTTGGCGCGTCGAATGAAGCAAGTGCACTTCGCAGCCGAGCTTGCGGGCCAGATTGTAAGCGCACGCCGCGGCGGCCTGGCTTCCAGGGCTCAGCTCGAGTCCCGTATCGCTGAGGTCTATGCCAACGATGATCTTGCGAAACATGGTCATGGGTCGTCCTGTTCGTGCCCGATCGCCACCGCCATGTTGGTTTGGTCCTCTCACGATTTCAAGCCGCGGCGTTGGCAAAAAAGAACATGCTCAGTCCGTGCCTACTTCGGCGCGCTCGATTCGCACAGCGCAGACTTTGTACTCGGGGATCTTCGCGACCGGATCGAGCGCACTGTTGGTGAGGTTGTTGGCGTTCTGCTCCCCGGGGAAATGGAAGCTCGCGAACACCAACCCCGGGGCCACCCGATCGCTCAGCAGCGTACGGGCAACCACTTGCCCGCGGCGCGAGATCACGCGAAGCCGATCACCATCTGCCAAGCCGCAGCGGGCTGCGTCCTGCAAGCTGACTTCGACCAAGGCCTCAGGGTAGATTTCGCTCAATCCCTTGGCGCGACGGGTCAGCTCGCCACCATGCCAGTGATAGAGCACCCTGCCCGTGGTGAGAATCAGCGGATAATCAGCGTCGGGGATCTCGGCCGGGGCGATGTGCTCGGCGACGTGAAACTTCCCTCTGCCGCGGCTGAAACTGTCGACGTGAAGAATCGGTGTTCCTGGGTGCTGTGCGTCGAGCACCGGCCAATGAAGCTGCTCGCCGCGCTGCAGCCGCGCATGGCTCACGCCACGGTAGATGGGGGTCAGCGTCGCAATCTCGTCCATGATTTCGGCAGTAGATGAATAGGACCAGGCGGCTAGAGGGCCGACCGGCTCGCGACCTAGCGCGCGCATCAGCCGACGCGCCAGCTCGCTGGTTATCACCCAGTCTGGGCGCGCATCACCCAGGGGGGCGAGCGCCGGCGCTATCAACTGAATGCGCCGTTCGGTGTTGGTGAAGGTGCCATCCTTCTCGGCAAAGCTGCAGCCAGGCAGCAGTACGTCAGCAAAGCGAGCCGTTTCCGACGGGAAGATCTCTTGCAGGATGAGCAGCTCGCACGCATCGAGGCACTTGTGCACATGGCCCAGATCCGGATCGGTCATGGCCGGATCCTCGCCCAAGATGTACAGGCCGCGCAGCTGGCCGCTACCGGCCCGATCGATCATTTCAGTGACGGTCGCTCCGGGCTCGGCAGTCCACCGCGGGCCACCATCGTCGAGCGCCCAGGCCTCGGCGAAGCGCCGCTGCGCAACAGTGCTCGCGACCGATTGGTAACCGGGAAACACGTTGACCAGCGCGCCGACATCACAAGCTCCTTGCACGTTGTTCTGCCCGCGCAAGGGGTTCACTCCGCCTCCGGCGACACCGATGTTTCCAAGCAACATCTGCAGGTTCGCGAGGCTCAGAACATTGAGCACGCCAGTGGTGTGTTGGGTGATCCCCATCGACCAAATCACCGCCATGGGGCTATGCCGAGCTAGCAGACGCGCCGCTTGTTCGATATCGCTGGCGGCAACTCCGCTCAGCTCGGCTACCTTGTCCGGGGGATAGCGATCGAGCACTTCGACGAGCTCATCGAAACCCTCGCAGCGCGCAGCAATGAAGGCTTCATCATGCAAGCCCTCGCGCAGGATGACGTGCATCAGCGCGTTGATCAAAGCAACGTCAGTTCCCGGTCGCTGCCGTAAATGCAACGTAGCGTGTTGGGTCAAGTCGATGGCGCGAGGATCGGCCACCACGAGCTTCGCGCCGCGCTCGATGACGGCCCGCCGCAGCATGGTTCCGAACACCGGGTGCTGTTCGGTCGTGTTGGAGCCAATCACGAAGAAAGCAGCCGCCTCGTCGGCAACGTCCCGCATCGTGTTGCTCATGGCCCCCGAGCCGTATGCCATGACCAAGCCAGCAACAGTCGAGGAGTGACACAACCTCGCGCAGTGGTCGACGTTATGGCTACCGAGCAGCTGGCGCGCCAGCTTTTGCATCAGGTAGCCCTCCTCGTTGCTGCACTTGGCAGAAGCCAGCACCCCGGTAGCAGCTGGCCCCGATTCGCGGATGATGCTGGCAAGGCGCTGCGCGCACAGCTCGAGCGCGGTGGGCCAATCCACCTCCACCCAGTCGCCACGCTGAGCCGGGCGCGGTCTTCCCTCGAGCAAATAGCTCCGCACCTGCGGCTTGCTCAACCGATCGGGGTGGTGAACGAAGTCGTAACCGTAGCGCCCTTTGACGCAGAGGCGCATGCTGTTGACCGGTGCGTCGGGGTTGGAGGCGACGCGACTGATGCGTTCGTCGACCACCTCGAGATCGAAACGGCAACCCACCCCACAATAGCCGCACGTCGTGCTGACCGTTCGATCAGCTTTTGGGCGAGCCAGAGCCATGCGGTCATCGAGTGCGCCGCTGGGACAATAGGCTGCGCACGCACCGCAGGACTCACAACCTGCATCGCGCAAGCTGGTCGAGCGACCGGCGATGATGCGCGTGTCCACCCCGCGCCCAGCGCGGCTCCAAACGAAGCGCCCTTGCTGCTCAGCGCAGGCGCGAATGCAACGATCGCACAGGATGCACTTGTCCCAATCGACCCACAGCACTGGACTGCTATCCTGGCTTTGCGGTGGCTGCTGGCTCGGCTCGCTGCGCGGAGGTGGAAGCCCATGGGCGCGGCACAATTGTTCAAGCTCGGTCGGCTCGCGATCGGTGTGGGTGTAGCCTTTGTCGTGGTAGCTGAGCAGCAACAGCTCGAGCACCCTGCGTCGCTGGCGTCTCAGGCTCGCGGTATGCGTGCGTATCACCATCCCCTCTCGCGCTTGGGTGACACAAGCGGCGATGGGCGCGGTCTGTCCCTCCAGCTCGACGATGCACAGCCGACAAATTCCAACTGGCAAGAGGTCTGGATGGTGACACAGCGTTGGCACATCGATGTCGTGCGCTCGTGCCACCTCGAGCACGGTCTGGCCCGGCTCCGCTTGGACGCTCAGCCCGTCGATGCTCAGTCTGACCGCATTGCTCATGACGAGGCTGGCCTCCTTGGGGAATAATAGGGGCAATCACGGAGCGCGCCATGACTGCAATCGATCACATCGTAGCGGCCACCGATTTTTCAGGAACTTCCTTGCGTGCGGTCGAGCTTGCCGGACGCCTTGCAGAACGATTCGGTGCCCGCCTTTCGCTGCTTCACGTGTTCGACCCGGAGTCGCCAACAGTGCAGCGCGCTCCGGTCGGTGCCGGAAGAATCGATGCGCTTCGACACTTGGAGCGGGCTGTCGAGGACTCCCTGGCGGAATCCAGGCGCGAAAAACTGGAGGCGCTCGAAGAGGTACACATCGAGGCGCTGGCTCACATCAGCCCCATGGCCGCCCTGTGCGACTACTCCTCGGCACATCAGGCCAACTTGGTCATCACAGGCACGCATGGCCGCACCGGGCTCGCCCATTTCCTCATCGGAAGTGTCGCCGAGACAGTCGCTCGCCACGCTCCTTGCCGTGTTCTGGTGGTCAGACCGGGGGTCGAGGTCGGAACGTTTCCGCAGCACCTGATGATTGCGACCGACTTTTCGGAAGCCTCTGAGCCCGCGATCGAGGACGCGGCGATCTTGGCAGGGCTGTTCGATTGCGCGTTGAGCGTGGTGCACGTCTACGGTGGCCCCTCATCTTTGGTCAAGAGTCGTCGCGACGCACGTCAGAAGCTCGCCGATCTCGAGCAAAGGCTGAGTGCGAGCTCATGCGCCGCGGGAGCCGATGACAAGGGCGCGGCGGTCCGTACAGAGCTCTTGAGCGGAACCAATGCGGCCTCCGCTATTTGCGGCCATGGCGCAAGCCAGGGAGTCGATCTGATCGTAGTCGCCACCCATGGTCGGAGCGGCCTGTCACACTTGCTCCTTGGCAGCGTTGCGCAACAGGTCATTCGCCATGCCTCTTGCCCTGTCTGGACGGCGCGCCGCCACCCCAATGGCAAGAATGGCGGCGAAGACTGAGCGTGCGGTCGAGTTTGCTCGAGCTTTTGCAGAGCAGATTGACCGCGTGGCGATGTTCAGACATGAATCGACCACACGCCGCGGATGACGAGAATGGAATCCAGTCAGATGAAACACATCGTAACCGCCACCGATTTTTCCGACGCCTCGACGACTGCCTTCAACTTGGCCGCCAAGCTAGCCGAGCGATTTGAGGCATCGGTCTCCCTAGTCCACGCCTACGACCCAGCACCGCTCGGTCATGCACAAGCCCATGTGACTGGTCCATCACAAGAGGTTCATCTTCGCGAGCAAATGGCGGAGCGAGCACGCACCGAGCTCGAGAAGTGTCGCAGCGAGCAGTTCAGCTCTGTCGATGATGTGCAGCTCGAAGTCGTGGAATCCGAATCCCCAGCATTGACTATCTGCGACCACGCTGTGAGCAAGGATGCCGAGTTGGTGGTGGTCGGCACCCACGGCCGGGCACGGCTGACGCGCTGGCTCATTGGCGGTGTGGCAGAAAAAATCGTGCGCCATGCGTCCTGTTCGGTGTTGGCTGTTCGCGGCAAGCTCGGGCGCCACGGTCTGCCCAAGCACATCGTGGTCGGTACGGATTTCTCACCAGCGGCCGAGCCAGCACTAGATACGGCCGCGCTGTGGGCCGAGCGCCTCGGAGCCAAGGTCACGGTGGTGTATTGCTACGATACGGTATTTCGCCTGCTCCCCGCATTTGGAGCACCCGAGACCGACACCGAAACCGAACGACTAGAAAGCGCGAAAGCGGACCTGCGCGCTGCTCTGGCGCTGGTCGCTGAGGCCAAGTTTGAAAAAGCGCGTGAGGCGCGCTCACAACTTCTCGTCAGCCGAAATCCCGCCGCAAGCATCTGCAGCTACGCCGACGATCACGGCGCGGACTTGATTGTCGTTGGCGCCCAAGGGCGCACGGGTCATCGCCGTGTCTTCATTGGCGGCGTGGCCGAGAAGGTCCTGCGCCACGGCTCCTGCTCGGTTTTGACCGTGAGGTCCTGAGTGAGATTATTGTGACAACAACCAGTGCACCAGCAGCGCAGACGGACTTGACGCGGGCACCGGTCGTGGGGGGAACATGAGCGTAAGCGCCACGCTCGAAGTCATCGAAGGCGCGCTGGTACGCGAGCTACGACTGTCGATCAAGGGCTTGAAAATCGGGCGCGCTGGCGACAACGACCTGGTGCTGAGCGCTGCCTCCATCTCCTCGTACCACGCTGAGCTCAGCTGGCGCGGAGATGATCCCGTCGTACACGACCTACGCAGCGACTACGGCACCCGTCGTGACGGGAGGCGACTTCAGGAGCCGACCATCTTGCGCGACGGCGACGAGCTGGTGCTCGGTGGAGCGGTGGTGCTGCGCCTCACGCTCGTGGGCGCCCGCTTTGGCGCACCCACAACGCACCTGATGCCTGGTGACGCTGGCCTGATCGCCGCCGACTTGACCAAAGATGTCGAGCCACTGGCGCTCGATCTGCTACCGGTCATCGAATCCTTCCACCAAGCAAACAGCCCTGAGGAGCTGGGCGCGCGCATGGTCAGCGCAGTGGGTGATCGCTTCGGTCCATCGCGGGTAGCATTGATCGAGCTCGAGCCAACGTCGGACCGATTTCGCGTCTTGGGTTTGCACAACGCATCCCGTATCGATCGCCGCCCCTTGAGCGACGCAAGCTTCGTGTCCCGTACCGTCATCGAGGCGGCCCTGCAGCACGGTGTGGCCTTCTACCGAGAAGGTGGCGGTGGCGCGGTCACCGCCAGCTTGATGCGATCGGGAGCCCATTGCGTCGCCGCGGCTTCGATGCGGCCAGCTGATGGACGGACCTGCGTTCTGTACATGGACGCCACCATGAGCGAGCCACCTTTCACGAGCGGGCACGTCGTCGCATTCGAGCTGTTCGCTGCCCACGCGACGGCCGCCTTCGACGCGCTCGCTAGGCGACGACTCCAAACAGAAAACCAGCTCCGTTTCGAACAGTTGCGTCGCTACTTCTCTCCCGCAGTCGTCGAGCATCTCCTGGTCGGCGACGCGCAGCTCGTGGATAAGCCGCGCATGGTGGACGCCACGGTGCTCTTCGCAGATCTGGTGGGCTACACAGCGCTTTCGGAGCAGCTCAAGGACGACCCTGACGCGCTGCTGGATCTGCTCAACCGGTGGCTCGACGCCGGCGCGCGTGCGGCCATGATGCACACCGGAACGCTCGACAAGTTCATCGGCGACTGCGTGATGGTGATCTTCGGGGCGCCTTTCGCCCAAGAGGACGAAGAGCTGCTAGCGGTCCGCTGTGCGATGCAGATGATGGTGGAGATCGACCGCATCTCGGAGCAAATCGGCAAACCGCTGAACATCACCGTAGGCATCAACAGCGGAGCGATGCTGGCAGGCAGCGTAGGATCCCGGCGGCGCCTCGAATACACGGTGCTCGGCGATACGGTCAACGTGGCAGCTCGACTGCAGGCCGTAGCACAACCCGGCGAGATCCTCGTTGGCAGCGAAACCCAAGCGCGACTCGCTGACAAAGTGCGCTTCGAGGACGCGGGCCACTTCCCGCTGAAGAACTTGGCGCCGATACATGGGTATCGCGTCAAAGGACTCATGCGTCCGAGCTAGCTCAGCGTGAAAACGTACAGCCCTACCTGCGCCATGTGCTCTAGACCGTTTGTGGACCGCACCGCGAATGGAATAACGTAGCCCGATGGTCTCGTCCGCAGCTTGCGAAGCCCCGGCCCCAAGACAGGCCCAATTTGCGCGCGCACGAGGCCTGGTGTTCGGGCTGTTTTTCGCCTCGGGGATCAGTGGCCTGATCTACCAGGTGATATGGGTTCGGCAGCTAGGCAAGATCTTCGGCAACACGCTGTATTCGGCCGCCTTGGTGACCGGCGTGTTCATGTGTGGACTGGGCGTCGGCAGCTACCTCGCCGGCCGCTGGATCGATCGCCGCCATCGCCAAAACCAGGCCGCAGGCCTGCGCTACTATGGGCTGGCCGAGCTCGCCATTGGCGGCTTCGGCGCACTGCTCGCGCTAGCGCTACCTTGGCTCAGCTCATTGTCCGCGGCGCTATCGAGCTACCAACGCGGCGCCGACGGCTGGTTCACCCTCTCATCCGACGCCTGGATGGCGCAGTACTTCATCGCAATCCTAGCCTTGGCGCTGCCCTGTCTGTTGATGGGCGCCACCCTGACCCTGCTCATCCGCTTCGTGGTCGGCAGCGATGTCGACACAGTAGGTTGGCGCATTGGTGTTCTATACGGCCTAAACACCGCTGGGGCCGCGATCGGCGCCTTGCTCACCGATTTCGCCCTGATCCCCCGCATCGGCATCATCAACACCCAACTGCTCGCAGCAATCATCAACATCGCCGCCGGCCTCGCCGCCCTCCTACTAGCAAACCAACTAGCCCCCACCCCCAAAACCAACACCGACGCGGACTCTGGTGCAGACTCCGACGCGGACTCAGACACGGACACGGACGCGGACACGGACACGGACACGGACACGGACGCGGACACGGACGCGGACACGGACGCAGACACGGACGCGGACACGGACGCAGACACGGACACGGACGCGGACACGGACGCGGACACGGACGCGGACACGGACGCAGACACGGACACGGACGCGGACACGGACGCAGACACGGACACGGACGCGGACTCCGACGCGGACGCAGACACGAACACGAGCACCGAGCTGCCCGAAGCCGCCCGCATCCTCTGGCTCACCGCCGCCGCCCTCGCCCTGTCCGGCGCCGCCGCAATGGGCATCGAGATCCTCTGGTTTCGCTACCTATCACAATTGCTCGGCAGCCTCCGCGCCGCCTTCTCCTTGATGCTCGCCGTCATGCTGCTGAGCATCTGGCTGGGCGCGACCACGGGCGGGTATCTACATCGTCGCTTCGGCCGCCCCGCAATGCTCTTCATGGCCGGACAAGCAGCGCTGGTGTTGTCCACGATGGCGCTGCTCGGGCTCATTGATCACAACGCCCTGCAGAATGCACATCTCGAATCCATCAAGACCAGCTACGCAACAGCCAGCAGCGGTCACCGAGCCATCATCGAGCTGTGGAGCAACCTTCGCCCAATCATCGCTGTCGCCGCATTGCCATCCTTCTTGATGGGCTTTGCCTTCCCACTCGCCAATGCCAACGTGCAGCGCGCCGCGCAAGCCGTCGGAGAGCGCGCCGGTGGGCTCTACCTTGCCAACACCGCGGGCAACGTGGTCGGCTCGGTCGCCACGGGGCTGCTGTTGATCCCAATGGTCGGCATCCGTTTGACTGCGCTCATTCTGCTCGGGTGTGCGAGCGCGGCAATCGTGCCGCTGCATTTCTCGATCAAACAACCGAAAGAAGAGTCGAGCGACGATGGGCAAGCACAACGTGGGGACTACGTGTTCGCGGGCTGCTTGCTCGTGGCAACCCTTTCGGTGTTTACCTTCTACCTGCTACCGCCCGAACAGCTTCTGCGCGCTTGCATTCCCAGTAGAGATCGCGGCACGCGACGGCTGCTCACCTTGAGCGAAGGGCCCTACGAGACCGTGGCGGTCACCGAGGTACCAGGCCTCGAGCGCACCCTGTTCACCAATGGGCACTCGATGTCATCGACCAGCCCCACGGCGCAGCGCTACATGCGCGCATTCGCCCATATTCCTTTGCTGCAAATGGAACGGCCCCGCAGCGTCCTGGTGATTTGCTTCGGCGTCGGCAACACGTTGCATGCAGCTTCGCTGCACCCCAGCATCGAGCGCCTCGAGGTCGCGGACCTGTCTCGTCACGTGTTGCAGCAGGCCGTTCATTTCGAAGACGCCAACGGAGGCGTGCTCAAAGACGAACGCGTGGCGGTGTTCATCAATGACGGCCGCCACCACTTGCTGATGTCACCACCGGGACGCTTCGACTTGGTAAGCCTGGAGCCGCCGCCCATTGCGTTTGCGGGCGTGGCGTCATTGTACTCACGGGAATTCTATCAGCTCGTCAAGAGCAGGCTGTCGCCTGGCGGTTTCCTCACGCAATGGTTGCCTGGCTACCAGGTCAGCGAAGAGACCGTGCTGTCGATGGTGCGCGCTTTCATCGACGTCTTCCCCCAATCGGTGTTGCTTTCCGGCGATGACAAGGAGCTCATTCTGATGGGCACCAACGGACCGAGCATCGCGCTCGATCCCATCGCCTTCGGGAAGCGCTTGCGTGCGGCCCCTGCTGTGCAACGCGATCTGAAGCGCATTCAAATGGGTTCGATGGTTGAGGTCGTCGGCAGCTTCGCTGCTTCCTTCGCGACAATGGACGCCGCCAGTCGTAAGAGCGAACCGTTGAGCGACGACCGGCCGCTATTGGAGCACAGTCAACATTCAGGACTACGGGCAACCCACATGCCCAAACAGCTCTTCGACGTGAGCGGTCTCGATGCGTGGTGCAAGAACTGTAGCGTGACGCTCGAGGGGCTCGCTTCGTATTTGAAGCTCCGCGCATTGGTCTATCGCTCAAGCGCGTTCTTGCGTTCAGGTCGCTATCAGAGCCCGTCACCCGAACCGCCATTGCAGCTGCCGCAGGACCCACGAACGATTGCTACCATACGCAATAGTCCCTATTTGCAACGTCTCTTTGGCGGCAGCGGTCACGCCGCCAAGCAACGCGGCAAAGCCCTCCTCGACAAAGGACAGCTGCCGGCGGCCATCAGCGCACTGCTTCGTTCCATCTTCCTCAACAAGGCAGACGCGGAGGCGTTCAGCTACTTGGGCAAAGCCCACACGCTGGCCGGCAACCACAAGGTTGCAGTCGAGGCGTTGGCTGAATCCGTTAGGCTCGAACCCAGGCGCGCCAGCCATCATCTGACACTCGCCGATGCGCTCAAGTTGGCTGGCCGCAAGCAAGAGGCCATCGCCAGCTACCGACGAGGACTCCAACTCGAACCCAATGACGCCGACGGTCATTACGATTTGGGGGTGCTGCTGTCGGCCTCGGGCCAAAAAGCTGAAGCCAACAAGTCGCTTGATACGGTGCTGAAGCTCGCGCCGCGCCACCCGCGGGCCAACGCAGTGATGTGCCTCCGATCGGCCAAAGCAGGACGCTACGCGGTCGCGATAACGCAATGCGACATCGCGATCGCCGGGGGGGTGGAGATCTCGCCGCAACTGAGCAGCCTGCTCGCCAAACATCGCAAGCCCGTTTCGGGCACCGAGGCAAAAGGACTATAGTCACTCTCAGTGCGGTTTCATGAAACCATCCTCGGGGTCTATTTTGATGACCTAGACCCATTCGGAATCCTCCACAACGCTCGTTATGTGGTGTTGTTCGAGCGCGCGATCGGCTCCTTTTGGCGCAAGCTGGGATGGGGCGGCCCCCTCGATTCCCAGAGCAACCCAGACCAGTTCCATCTGGTCCGGGTCAACCACATCGAATACTTGAGACCCGTAGTGGGCGTCGGTCAGGTCCGCTTGCGTGTCTGGGTGCGGAAGCTCGGCCGCACCAGTCTCACCTTCGGCCTGCGCTGCTTGCCGCTCGATGAGGATGTCGATCACGCCAAAGGCAGCCGCGTCATCGTCAAGGTTCATCCTGATAGCCGGCGCCCAGAGCCCTGGAGCGAAGCCGTTCGCGCCGAGCTGTCCGCCTATCGTGAAGACCACGATTGAGACACAGGGGGACTGATTGGGGACGACCCCGCGAAACTGGGGCTCGCGCCTACCGCGGCGCATAAGCTGCGCGGGTACGCAAGGAGTGGGCCACTTGGACGGTGTTGTCGTTGACAAGTGGGCAAATGTGCAGGTTCGCGCAATGCGGTACGGCATGTGCATTCGCCAACCAAAATTCGCGAAGCGTCAACCCGATGCCGACCAAGCTGCCCTCCAATGACACCTTGCTGAACGACAGCGAGGCGCGCGGACTCTGCGACCGATTGTGCTCACAAGCGATCGAGCTATCGCATGCGCTGATTGTCGCGCTCGACGGCGATGGACGTGTTCGCGCGGTCAATCGCGAGACAGAGCTGCTCACCGGATGGTCTTGCGCAGATCTGCGCGGCAAACCGTTCGCCGAGACCATCATTGAGGCAGATGAGGACAACACCTTTGCCCACGCATGGGCCGAGGTAACGAGACCCGGCGAATCTGGTGCGCTGGCCGCGCAATGCTTGCTGAGGGAAACCAATGGTGCACTGCGTCACGTTGCGATGCACATGCAGCGAGTATGCACTGAGCCGGAGCTCGTGCTGCTCGTCGGTCGGGACGTCACCGATGAGCAAGCCCTGGCTGCTCAGCTGCGGCAATCCGAGAAGCTCGCCGCGGTCGGGACGCTGGCCGCCGGGCTCGCTCACGAGATTCGGAACCCACTCAACAGCGCACTACTACATTTGACCTTCCTGAAGCGGGCGCTTGCCAAAGGGCGCGCCAGCCGCGATGTCCTCGAAGCGCTCGACGTCGTCAACGTAGAGATCAATAGGCTCTCGTGCTTGGCAACCGATTTTCTCAGCTTCGCCCGGCCGCGGGCGCTGGAGCGAACCAACGTTGCGCTTCAGGAGCTTTGCTCGGAGCCGGTTGAGAAGCTGAGCGACCGTGCCAAGGAGGCTGGCGTCGCAATCGAGCTGCTGGTTCCTGAACAGGAGCTCATGGCTCAGGTCGACGCCACGCAAATCGAGCAGGTGGTAACGTGCCTGCTCAGCAACTCGATCGAGGCAATTGCCGACCAAGATCGCGGAACGGTCACTCTGAAACTGTACCGTAGGCACTTGAACGCAGTCATCGAAGTCGTGGACGACGGCCCCGGGCTGCAAAACCCAGACGCGCCCATCTTCGACGCGTTCTACACCACCAAGCCCCAAGGTACAGGTCTTGGCTTGGCCATCGTTCATCGCATCGTCAGCAGCCACGAGGGCCGCATCGAAGTCAGCAGTCGCGCCGGCAAGACGGCGTTCCGCGTACAGCTGCCTTTGCTCGACCCGAGGCGGCCGAGCCAACCAAGCCAACCAGGCTCGCCTGACAGCGGCGAGGGAAGCGTCTGAGTAGGAGGTCGTTTGTCGTGTACGAGGGGGGATCGCAGCATTCAGTTGGAAATCGTTGGGAGGCAGCTCACAGCGATCACGAACCAGAACCAGAACCAGAATCGATCGAGCAGTCGAAAGCCACGATTCTTCTGGTTGATGACGAGCGTCGCAGCGCTAGCATCTTGGCAAGACTTCTGCGGCAAGATGGTTTCTTGGTCCAGCTAGCGTTTGACGGGGCTTCGGCAATCGCAAGACTTGCCCGCCAACCAGTCGTGGATATGTTGATCACCGACCAGCGCATGCCCCATGCCGATGGCGTGGCCATCGCTCGTTTTGCACGCTCCTTGAAACCGACCATGCCAGTGTGCTTCGTGACTGGCTACCCCCAACTCATAGACAAGCCAGCGCGCCAGCTCGTACCCAAACCTGAGATTTTCACCAAGCCGCTCGACTACGTGCTATTGAGCCGTGCGATTCGTCGCTACTTTGGAGAGCCATGACCACCAACGGAAACGAACAACAGCAAGAGACCTCCGAGCTCGAGCAAGAGTTGCAGGGCGCCGCCAACATCAGCCGGATGCTCGCGCACCTCTTTCGACGCGAGCTCACCGAAGAGTTCGCCAACAAACTCGACGAGAGCGGTACGCTGAGCAAGCTTACCGAAGGGGGCTACGACCTAAGTGCCGATCGGATACACGATGCCGACTTCATCAAGGAGTTGCGCACCGAGTACGCGTACGTCTTCTTGGGCCCCGGACCGAAGGTCTCACCATACGGCTCCGTTCATCATCCAGATGACATACGCAGAGGTCAGCTGTGGGGAAAAACGACCCAGTGGCTTCATCGCTTCGTCAAGGATCATGGCGTCGAGTTCCGCGGCGAGAAGTATGACGGCATCCCTGATCACATCGGACACGAGCTAGAGCTCTACTCCATGTTCATCGACGCGGAGATAAAAGCGCTCGGCACCGAAGGCTCCGAAGAGCGCATCGAGCGACTGCGTAACTCTCAGCGCCTGTTGGTCGAGCTGCACTGGCTCAAGTGGGTACCGATATTCTGCAGCAAGGTCGAAGAGAGGGCCCAGCAGCCGTTTTACAGCGAACTATGCCGCTTTACCCTAGCTTTTGTCTACGGTGAGGCGGAACGCCTCGGCTGCGCCCCCAAAGAAGAAGTCGCCGACAAGCCGGTGGCGGACGAACCGGACGCCAAAAAAAGCAACGACTAGCACGGTGATGAGAAACTCCCGTCGCCCCACATCAATCGAGCTCATTCCACGTGGCCTTCGTCGCAGCCCTGCGATGCTTGCTCACTAGACAGTCGCAATGAGATTGGTGCTCGCAATTTGCGGCTACAGCGGCTCCGGTAAGACGACGCTGATCGAAACGCTGCTGCCGTGGCTGGCCGAGCAGGGCCTGCGCGTGGGTGTGCTCAAGCACGACACGCATCGGCTCACCTTAGATCCAGCCGGCAAGGACACGGCGCGCTTCTTCGCCGCTGGAGCCGCCGCAGTCTGTGCGCACGATCCCACTCAGCACTTCGTACGAGTGCGCGAAGCAGGTCCCATCCCGCTAACCGACGTGCTCGTTGGGCTGCCGCTGGATCTGGACTTCGTGTTGGTCGAAGGCCACAAGGACTCGCCGCTGCCCAAGATTGTCCTCGAGCATCCCGAGCCGCAGCCCGAAATCGTCGGCCCCGAGGTGCTCGCCACATTGCCCTGGTCCGGCGACCGAACGCGCCTGGCCAAAGAACACATCACCAAGTGGCTGCAGCAAGCATGGAAGCAGCGACCCCTAGGCGCCGCCGTGTTCTTCGGTGGGCAGACCCGGAGCGATTCTAGCAAGACTCAAAGCTCGGCAGAGCTGGGCGCAGCACTCGCCACGCTCACCGGGCGGCTCGCACCAATCGCAGATCGGATCATCGTGGTAGGCAACGCGCCCCCACCTCAACCGCTCGAAGCACCACTGGCGGTGCTTCCCGATGTGCCCGAGCTCGAGGGTCCGCTGTCCGGGCTGCTCGGTTTGCTCCGCTTCGATCCGGAGCGGGCCTGGCTCTGCATCGCCTGCGACCAGACCACGTTCGCCAAAGCCAGTGCCCGCTGGCTCGTCAGCCAACGACGCCCCGGCGCGTGGGCCGTACTGCCCATCATCAACGGACATCGTGAGCCTTTCGGCGCCATTTATGAACCAACTTTGTTGCCTGCGCTCGAACGTGCAGTGGCCGGTGGCAAACGTGCGCTTCACCGTGTGGTCAAGCAATCACCACTAGCGACACCCCATGTTCCGGTCGAGCTGCTCAAAGGTTGGCACAACGCCTCGACCTCCTAGGTCCAGCTCCCCGTAAGAAAGCACTAAGCACTCAGGAACACACTTTAGCCCAAAAACAGAACGAGGCCCCGGGGGACCTCGTTCGAACCTCAAAAGCTAAGCGTGTGTGTGTTTGTTCTCGGCAGCAGTACAGCCCTCAATTCAAATCCACCGTGCCGTCCACGTGCGTTGATGGATCTGCAAACATATTGTCCTTGTCGATGTTCGGATGACAGGCCGAGCAGGCTTGCATGGTGGGCGTGTGCCCCTTGCCCGAGTCCTCGTCGTACGGCGGCGGCAATGCGTGGCAGCTCTCGCACGCGTTCTGTGTGCCGTCTACCTTGGTCCATTCCGGAGAATTGTTCTTGCCACCCATCGGATACATGGTCCCGTCCTTGCTCGTGGGGTTATGGCAATAGGTATTGTTGCATTTGGTCCCATCGTAGTCGGGCATTTCCATGCGCGTGATGCTCACGCCGGTGAACGTCACATCCGCAGGCGGATCGGTATCGTCGTGCCCAGTGTCGGTGGCCGTCTTCGGGACGGTGTGGCACTCTTCGCAAGGCACCGCCCTACCAAGCGTACCTTGGTCGAGATGGGCGCGATGGGCACCGACGCCACTCGCTGTCGTCTCCGTGTTGCCCTGCGTATCAGCGGGGGGCGCCTCGGTCGTGGCATCCCCGTGACAGGCGATTGCACAAGTTGCGCCGGGTCCGTTCGTTTCGCCGCCATTCTTGGAGCAGCACCCGAGCAACAAGGACGACGAGAGGATGAAGGCCGCACTTAGCAACGGCTTTGTCATGGTGTCGTAATTAATCATTGGCATCGCTTGCGCAGATAGCACCGAGCGCGCTGGGCAAGAATGCTCAGCGCGCTCGGCAACCTTCTTGAGAGGTTAGCTCCTCAATTCGATCGTTATTAGGCCTTGGCTACCTTGACCACTGGGTCGAAGAAGCGCAGTCCACCAGCAAGGGGATCACCTGCATTTGGAATGATCCAATTGCCGCGGTAGCCAAACTTCGTCCACCATTGGTTCCCGGTATCCGGATCCAGCTTCTCGTGGTTGTCCTGATCGTCCTCGACGCCAAGCATCGGGTTCTTGTTGCCCGAGGCGTAGCGACCATAGGCCCAGTGACCGAGTGAATGCGATATGGCAATGACCTTGGGGTGAATGGCGTCGGTCACCTTGACCTCGACCTTCATGCTCGTGGCCTTGGTTCCCTTACGCAGCTGCTCGTCCAAATGGTAGTCATTGTAGAGCGTCCCGGAAGGCGTAATGGTCACTTCTTCGCCGTCCTTGACACCAAGTGCAGTGGCCATGGCCGGGTTGATCCAGGCCGGGTTGTGGTGCTTGATCTCAGTGTTGTACTTGCAGTTCTGCGTACGCGAGTGAGTTTGCACCGGCTCCTTGAAGGTGGTCAAGATGTACTCGTCGGATCCGAGGCCCTCATGCTCCGGTACCTTCATCCAGATGGGCAGCGCTGGATAATGCTTGGCAGCGATGACCTTGGACTCGAGCTCGAACAAGCCGCTCTTGGTGACCTTGTCGGGCTTGAAGCCTGTATAGATCGTGTTGCCGACTTCTTGACCCTTGTACTTCTTGTAGTTCTTCTTGCCTGCTCGGTAGCCCTCGATGTTGTCCATCGTGGTCTCCCAGCAGATTCCTTCGGAGTCCTTGAAGATGTACGTGTTGGTATCACCAGGCGTGAGGCTGTTCGGATCGGTGACCGTAATGCCCGGATCACCCATGTGGGCGTTGTACTTGGGCGTCGCTGCCGGATCCCAGTAGGCGCCGACCTTCTTCATGAAGGCGAAGCCGTCGGCCTCACCAGCTGCCTTACCTGCATCGTTGACCGTCGCGGTATCGTTGCAAGCTGCCTTGGTGAAGTTCTCCATGCTGCCGACAGCAGCCACGCCAGCCAAACCGGGAGCGTCGTTCTTCAACTTGTCGGCCAACTTGACGAGCGTGTCGGACGTATCCTCTACCTCGCCGAGCGGCGTAATGACCGGCTGACGAATGTAGTACTCGGGGATCATGCTCATCGACACCATGTCTTCCCAGCCCCACCGCTCGAGATAGGTGGTGTCAGGCAGAATGAGGTCGCCGTACATCGCCGCTTCGCTGAAGGCCACATCGCTGACCACCATGTAGGGGATGTACTTGGTGCTCTTGAGGATCTCGATGCTCTCCTCGATGTTCCCGTTGGCGTAGGCCGGCGTGTAGCAATACACGAAGTAGACCATCGGACCGCTGTTGGGATCGGCGTCGACCATCTTCTTGATGTTCTCGAGCACCTGGTGGCTGGCACCATGGCTCGCCGCGACATAGGCCGAGGTGTTTTGGATGTCGTCGATACCAGAGGTACTGTTCGTGGGCTTCGGGTAGGTGGTGCTGTACTTCCAGCTTGCACCGACAGCGTGAACGTTGCCGCCCTCGGTCTCGATGTTGCCGCACATGCCAGCGAGCATCTGCGCGACGCGCTCGGTGTTGGTGCCGTTGAAGTGCATCACCGCGCCACGGTAGGTCACCAAGGTCGCGCCGGGGCTCGCCTCGGCGTAGCCCTTGGCAATGGCCTCGATCTTCGCGGCCGGCACGCCGCTGATCCCCTCGGCCCAGGACGCCGTGTAGCCACCTGCAGGCTGATCGTCAGCCTTCCAATAGGCGGTGTCCACGCTGCCATCGGCCGCTACCACGTCAGCGAGGTAGTCCTTGGGCTTGGTGAGCATGTACTCGAGCTTGGCCACCTTATCGGCATACTTGGCGTTCTCGGTGTCCAAGTCGGTCCAGGTGTTGATGAAGTCCTTGCCCGCAGTCGGCATCAAGTTGTTGGTGATGATGTAGTGAGCCATCGCCAATAGGACCGCTTGGTCGGTGCCCGGGAAGATGGGCAGCCACTCGGTCGACTTGTTGGCCGTGTTCGACAGACGCACATCGAAGGTGTACATCGGGACGTTGCGGTCCTGGATGGCCTTGGTGGTGCGCTGCGACAGAGCCAAGTGGTTGGTATGCGTGGCGAGCATGTTGCAACCGAAGTTCACGATGAACTTGGTCTTGTCCATGTCGTTGATGTCGTAGTGCTTGCCCCACACCAGCTCCTGGCCGGTCCACTTGCAGGACTCACAAATGGCCGTATGGCCCGCGTAGTTCTTGGTGCCGTAGCCCGTCAAGAAGTAGGTCTTGATCAGCTTCGAGTTGGCAGCCTTCATGCGTCCGTAGTGGAACATCATGCGACCAGGGGTGCCGGCCGTCAGTGGCTCGCGCATCTTGCCTTCGAGCTCGGTCCGGGCAGCGTCCCAAGTGATGCGCTCGTACTTGCCGTCACCACGTGAGCCGGTGCGCTTCATCGGGAAGAGCAGTCGGTCCGGATCGTAAACCTGCCCGACGCCGCCTTGACCGCGGGCGCAGAGCTTGCCGTTGGTGCGCTTGAGCTTCGGGTTACCCTCGAGGTGTACCAAGCGACCATCTTCGACGTGGGCGACGATGCCGTCGCGGGCCACGCACTGCCAGCAGGCGCTGGGGATCATCGTGCGCTCGGTCTTGCCATCTTGGCTGTAGCCCTTGGTGGTGCCATCGACGATGGTTTCACTGATGACATCATCGAAGCCGTTGCCACCGGTACCACCGCCGCCGCCGCCACCACAACCGGTCGCGGGAATGTCGGGGTCCTGGATGGTCTCATCACCACCACAACCGGTGATCTTGGAGCCCACTGCGAATAGAGCGCCGCCAATCCCGAATGCAGCGAGATAACGACGTGACAGACGTTTTTCTTTGTTAGCCATTATTATTCCTCAAGCTGTCTTTCGTCTTCTCACGAGAGTTTGGGGACGTTGGTCTGAAGGCCGGCCTCTTTGCGAGGCTCGTCGCCGGAGTTGTAGGACTTGTCTAGACTCGCCGCGCCGATGTAGTAGGTGGTCGAGGCGGTACCCGCGCTGTCTAGAACCTTCTCGGCACCGTCGCCAGCGTCGGCGATTGCCTTGGCGATTGCGCTGCTCGAGTCGTTGAGATTTCCAATCATACGCGCCTCGGCGGGGCACGTGTTCACGCATGCCGGAACGATGCCGTTCGAGACGCGTTGAATACAGCGGGTGCACTTGCTGGCAACACCGATGGCCTTGTCTAGAGTCAACCCGACGTCGGCTGGGTCACCACCAGCAGCCACGTTCGGATTGAGGAAACGAGCGTTGTAGGGGCACAAGCTGACACATTGGCCGCAGCCTACGCAGCGGGATGGGTCAGCCAAGACGAGACCGTCAGGCCGCTGGTAAGTCGCCCGCGCCATGTACTCGACGGGGTCGCCGCTGTCTTCGGACTTCGTGGTGACCAGGCTCGTCTCACC
>CAZRGL010000044.1:5393-33075 GCA_964599485.1 uncultured Polyangiaceae bacterium | reverse complement strand
GAGAGCGCTATCGTGGGGTCATCGTCTGGAACAAGTACAAGAAGGGCTATCAAGGCGGCACCAAGGTGAGGACCGAGCGACCCGCGTCTGAGTGGATTCGGACCTCGGCCGCTCACTTGAAGATTGTACCGGATGACCTGTGGGACCTTGTGCAGGCACGTGTTGAGAAGAACAAGCGTTTGAAGGGCGGTACCAACAAACGAGGCGCCAGAGGCAAGTACCTCCTTTCTGGGCTGGCACGATGTGGCGTGTGTGGCGGGCCCATGCAAGTGGCCAACGGCAAGTCCGGCACGAAGGCCATCAAGGTCTACACCTGCGCCTGGGCGAAGGACCGTGGCAAGCAAGTCTGTCGCAACACGCTTCGACGGCCGATCCAGCTGATCGATACTGCCGTGAAGGATTGCATCCGCCAAAACGTCCTCACCGAAGAGGTGATGGTCGCAACGCTCAAGGAAGTTCGCCACCGACTGAAGGAGCGCGCGGCTTCGTCCAACACGGAGGTGCCGGCGCTGAAGAAGGAGGCCCAGGAGCTAAGGCAGCAGATCGACCGGATGGTGAATGCGCTAGCCATCAGTGACGCCACACCCGATGCCATCATCCAAGGCATCGCCGCGCGCGAGCAGCGCCTGCTTGCCGTTTCGGCGCGGCTTGAGGCCTTCAAAGCCGCACCAGATGTCCTAGACATGGAGGTTCGCCGGCTGGAGAAGGAAGCCGGTAGTCGCCTCAAGACGTTTCACGAGCTGCTTGAGCGCCACACACGAGATGCTCGGGAGGCTGTGCGCGCCATGCTGGACGGCCCGCTCGTGTTCACGCCAATCGACACACCCGACGGCCCTCGATTCAGAATCGAGGGGCCGCTCAGGATCGGTGGTGTGTTCCGTACCGAGGGCGTCCCCAACGCGACACCCGACGTACGGAAGCACGGAGAACGCGAATCGCGTTTCCGTACAGATGGCGTCCCCAGCGGGATTCGAACCCGCGTTACAGGCGTGAAAGGCCAGGGTCCTGGGCCGGACTAGACGATGGGGACAGTGTGCCTGAGCCGCGCTTGCGTGACTCGGGCGAGTAGTAACTAGTCGGCTGAGGGCATTTCGGCAAGTCCAATGGGCAATTTTGGTCGCTCTGGCGGCCTGTATGGGCGGTTTAGGGCAGCTACGACGCGAGTCTGGTGTGCAAGGGCTGGCGATGGTGGTATTTTTGCGGAAGGCTTCGTGGTTTCTACGCGGCCCCACGGGAATTTGCAGGTTGCTCAGCGACTCAAGCAAGGCGAGCGAGCGCTTCGTGATCGAATCACGGGTGGGCGGAGGTGCGAGCGGCGACATTTTCAAGGGCGTCGACACCACCACCAACCAACCCGTCGCCATCAAGCTGCTGCGCCACACCGCGACGGCCAGCGAGCGCGCCCGCTTCAAGCGTGAGAATTTGGTCATCGCCGATTTGCGGCACCCCAACATCGTCGACTACGTCTCGCACGGCACCTGGTCCGATGGGCGGCTCTTTCTGGCCATGGAGTGGCTCGACGGTGAGGACTTGGCCAAGCGCTCACGAAGAGCACCGCTCGGCACGCGCGACGCCGTGGAGGTGGTGCGCCGCGCCGCCCAAGCGCTGGCGGCCATTCACTCGCGCGGCATCGTGCACCGCGACCTGAAACTGTCGAACATGTTCCTGGTCAAGGGACGCGGCACGGCCATCAAGCTCATCGACTTTGGCGTGGTCAAGCCCGCCCAGCCCGACGGCTTCACGACCGAGCCGGGCACCATCATCGGCACGCCCCACTACATGTCGCCCGAGCAAGCACGCGGCGAGCCCGTCGACGCCCGCGCCGACGTCTATTCGCTCGGCTCGGTGCTGTTCCGTTTGCTCACCGGCCGCAACGTGTTCGAGACCGAGCACGTCATCGCCTTGCTCGGCCGGTTGGTGCTCGAAGATCCGCCGCAGCCTTCAGCGTTCCGTTTCGACATTCCCGAGAAGCTCGACGCGGTAGTACACAGCGCGATCTCCCGCGATCGCAACGAGCGCTACGACAACGCTGGCGACTTTGCCCGGGCGCTGGCCCGCGTGGGCGCCGTCAACAACGACCCACCCCAGGTAGAGCGCTCAGCCTCGCAGGTGCGACCCAAGCGGCCCAAGCGCGACCAAGAGCTGACCGGCACCGGCACCACCGGCAACCGACCGACGCGGCCCGGGCTTGGGGTGCGCCGGGTCGTCGCCTGCATGGTGTACGACCTCGGCAACACTTCCGCGGACCGCAGCATCAGCGACAGTTTGGTCGACATCGCCGGTGAGGACGTGCGCATCGAGCCACTTGCCGGCGGCAAGACGGTGGCAGTCTTCGGCGTCGAACATTCCCGCGGCGATGAGGTGATGCGCGCGGCCCGGGCGGCCATGCACCTTCTGAGTGAGTTCCCTGAAGCACGAGCCGTAGTGGCGAACGGCCATGCGCTGACAGCGCGCTCCGACTTGGCTGGCGAGGCGCTGGTGCGCGCCGCCAACCAGCTCGACAGCGCCGTGGCCGGCGTCGTGCGGCTCGACATCCACGCTGCTGCAGCACTCGAAATGCGCTTCGAGATAGAGCGTGACGGCGAAGGCGCGCGGCTCATTCGCGAAGACCCAAGGGATTTGGCCCCCCGAAAAGTCCTCGGTCGCCCAACGCCCACGGTCGGCCGCGAAAAAGAGATCGCCGTCCTGCAGAGCCACTATGCCGAGATGTTGCGCGATTCGTTCCCCCGCGCGGCGTTGGTCACTGGGCCGACCGGCATCGGCAAGAGTCGCGTTCGCTCGGAGCTCACCCAGCGGCTCGAGCTCGCGCCCACGCCCCCTGACGTTCTGATTTGTCGCGGCCAGAGCGCCGACGGCGGCACCAGCGTCTCGGTGCTAGGCCAGGCGCTACGCGCCAAGATGGGCGTGCAAGACGGCGCCGATCTGCGCGAGCAAGTTCAGCTGGTCAAGACCTATGTCAAGTCTCGCTTGCCGCGGAGCTTGCACTTCTTGGCAGCGTTCGTAGGCGAGCTGGTGGGCGTGCCCTTCCCCGACCAGAACGACGAGCCCTTGCGGGCGGCCCGCGCCAACGATCAGCTGATGCAGTCACGCATCCGCATGGCGCTCGAAGCGTTCATCCGTACCCAGGCCGGCCGCATTCCTCAGGTATTGGTCCTCGAGGACGCCCACGCCACCGACGACACCACCCTCGATCTCATCGAGTGGGTCCTGGCGTGCCCCGACATTCGTTTTGCGGTCTTCGCTTTCGCCCAACGAGAAATCGATCAGCGACGCCCGCAGCTCTGGGGTGCCCAAGCGCCGGCCGCCGCTGCAGGGCGGGTGCGAGCGATTCGTCTCGAGCTACCCGGGCTACCACTCGCGGCGGCCGACCGCATCGTCGCCGCCGTGCTGCCCGAGCTCTCTCCCAGCCGCCGCGCCATGCTCGCCAAGCGCGCCGAGGGCAACCCATTGGTTCTCGAAGAGCTCGTGCGCTGCGCCGCCGAAGGGCGCGACGACTTGCCTCTGACCATCCAGGCCATGGTCCAGCAACGCCTCGACCGACTGCCGACGACGGTTCGCGAGGCCTTGCGTGCCGCATCGGTGTTCGGCCATTTCTTCTGGTCCGGCGGCATCGCCGCCTTGCTCGACCGCGACGTGGACGGGGACCTCGCAGTCGCCGAAAAAGAAGAGATCATCT
This sequence comes from uncultured Polyangiaceae bacterium, assembly GCA_964599485.1. Lineage (GTDB taxonomy): Bacteria > Myxococcota_A > Polyangia > Polyangiales > Polyangiaceae > JAPYTK01. Next base: position 29,399 of record CAZRGL010000044.1, on the reverse strand, counting down.
TGCAGCAGCCCAGCTCACGGGTCTCGGCACAAACCGAGTGGATGTTCCGGCAATCCTTGGTGTGCGACGCTGCACGCACTTCTCTCGTGGAAGCCGATCGCAAACGATTGCACGTCGCCGCTGGTGAGTGGCTCGAGGGCGCCGGTAGCGTCGATCTGGGACTCATCGCGCGCCATTTCGAGGTAGGCGACGACTTGGCACGCGCCGCCAGCATCTATGCGCGCGCCACACAGCAAGCGCTCGGCAACTTCGGACAGATGGACACGGCTCTCGAGCTAGCAAGCCGCGGCCTCCAATGCGGCGCAAGTGGCGGTGAGCGCGCTCAGCTGCTCATTACCAAAGCACACGTGTACAACCGCATCGGAAGACTCAACGAAGGAATCGAGGCTGCCGAGCAGGCAACCAAGCTCGTGCCAGCTGCCTCAGACGTGTGGGTCGAGGCGCAGCGGCTGCTGTCTGCCAGCTTGATTGAGAGCGGACGTGCGACCGAGGGAGATACCAGGCTGAGCTGGGCGCTCGGGGAGCAATTCGCTTCTTCCCTGTCGCCAGCGATGCGTGCTGCCCTGCTGGCTACTAGGGTTCGTGGCCTCATCGATCTGAACCGCAGCGGACAAGCACTGAGCGTCGCTGATGAGGCCATCGCCGCTGCTCGGACCGCGGGAAGTCGCGGCCGGATGGCCATGCTCCGGGGCCTGGACGCTCGCTTGTTCGCCCTGATGAGCTCGTGCCGCCCCGGCGACGCGGTGCCAGCAGGGGAAGAGCTCATGGGCGAGGCGGACGCCGCGGGCGACGTCCACTTGGCGAGTCGCGCGCGCATCAATACCGCCTCCACATTGAACTATCTGGGCCGTTTCGAGGACGCACAGAAGCTGCTCAACCGCGCCTTGCCAGATGTTCGCAGCTTCCGCCTGCGCTTGCTCGAGGCGCTGGCCATTCACAATCTGGGGATGTCGCTGGCGCGCTGCGGCTCACTCGACCAAGGCGTCAACATGCAACGGGAAGCCGTGCGCATTGCTGACGAGTGTGGCGGCGCGCGCCTAGCGATCAACGCGCGTGTCTACGAAGCATTGCTGCTGACCTGGCGTGGCGAGCCTGGCGACTTCCGCAATGCCCACGAGCTCGTCAACCAAGTGATGCACGCCACGCAGACGCACATCGGCCTGCAGACCATCGCCCTGTTTGCCTTCGCCAAGGTGCAACTAGCACGCCGTCAGCTGGGCGAGGCGCTCGAATCCGCCCGCGAGGCCCACCGTCGCTTGACCGCCAGCGGTCCGGTTGAAGAGTGGGACGAGCTCATCAGGCTCTGCTTCATCGAAGCATTGCTGGCCAACGGCCAAACCCAGGAGGCCGACCAGACCTTGAAGGCCGCTTTCGATGCCATCGGCCAGCGTGTGGCCACCATCGACAATCCTGAATTCCGGGCCTCCTTCACGAGCCGCAACGCCGAGGTGTATCGCTTGCTCGAGCTGGCCCACAGCAGGCTCTCGCTCCAGCTCAAAGCGTTGGCCTGAGCCCAATAACCGCTCTGGCCCCCAAAATGACGTGCCAAGGCTGCTCAGATCTTGACCCTGCCGTTCAGGTGTAGCTATCCGAGAGGCATGAGCACGCTCCGCATCATGTCCGCCGCCTCTTGGCTGCGCTATTGGCTGGCTGCCTTGGTCGCCGGCTGGATGATCCTCATCGGCGCCCCGAGCCAAGCTCAAGCGCAGATGAAGATCGCCGTCATCGACTTGCGCCGTGCGGTAGCCGACACCGAGGACGGGCTGCGTATGAAGGGACAGCTGCAGGAGCTCTTCGACGTCCGGCAGGCTGAGTACGACAAGAAGGAGAAAGCGTACGGAGCAGCCAAAGTCGAGCTCAAGCGCCTATCGGACGGTGGCAAGACCCCTGAGACCGAGCTGCGCAAGAAACTAGCAAATCTGGAGAAGCTTGCTCTCGATCTGCAGCGCGCTGGAATGGCTTTTCGTCGTGAGATGCAGACGCGTGAAAGCGAGTTGATGGCGCCCATTCTCACGAAGCTGAACAAGCTGGTCAGGCGGCTCGCGAGCCAGAGTAGCTACGACATGGTGCTCGACCACCGTTCGGTTCCCTATTTCCGGACTGATTTGGACATCACCGACCGCGTCATCCAGATGTACAACGCTGCCACGGCAGGCAGCGATACCAAGCCCAACGGGCCGCCCGCCAAGCCGGCGCCGAAAGCACCGCCGCCGGCCAAGAAATGAGCCCTTGCTTGGGTCTTTTCAAAGATCCCGAGCAACAACGAGGTGGCCGAAGCTAGCCGGAACAGCTGACCACTGTGATCAGGTCGACTGTGTCTGTCAGCGGCTCATCGTCGTGGTCGAGCATCGGCTCGCCGTCGTCTTCGACGACGTCTACGCGCACCTCGAGCACATCGGGCTTGCCGGTACCGGGATGGTCGGCGCCATCGTGGTAGGGATCGGCCAGCTTGCCTAGTAACAAGTCAATCACCTCAGAGGCGGCCTCGTTGTTCTCGATCCCGTTTGCGTACAGCCGCAGGTGGCCACACTGAGCATTCGCGCCGCAGGCGTCCGGAGGTCGCAGGACCAGCTCCTCGGTCTTGGTCTGCAGCGGAACGTGCCCCTGCACGTCGGTGCCAATCGCAACACACACCGCCGCGCCACCGCTCGCCGGACTCACAAATGAGATGCTCGGTGGCCCCGTCGGCCCCACGTCGATGCTGGCGGCTTCATCATCACTGCAGCCCATTGTGCTTGCAGCGAGCATGCTCCCCAACACCATGGCAGACCAACGGCTCGCATCGCTACGCATTTGCGGCGACCCTAGATAAAAGCGCCCCAATGCGCAAGCAGCTCTCTTCCGCTTGCCCCCACCCGCACCCGCTTGCCCACGACTACCCCTACCCCGACCCTACGACCCGAGCTCAATCTGGTAACGCGCCGGCTGAGCGCCAGCGATCTCCAACAACGCACGACGAGCGCTCAAGCGCACGACCGCGTGGGCCGCGGCCGGCCTTCCCGGAGCGTCGTCGTCGATGTTCTCCACCAAGCTCTGCAGCGTGACGAATGGGATGCCGTCCACGAGGTCGAAGTGGTTCCAGTGCAAATGACCATTGAGCACCAGCACCACGCGACCGCTGCGCCGCAGCACGGCACGTAGCTCGGCACGCTGCGCCACCAAACAAATGTGGGCGGCCCCATCGAACCACCGGTTGGCGGTGAGATCTTGGTCCGCTGCGCTGTGATGCATCAGCACCACGGTCGGCAAGGTGGTGCGCGCCAAGTCTTCCTCCAGCCAGCTCAGCTGCTCGCTGTCGATGCGGATGTCGACGTCCTGGCGCTCGTGGGTGTGCAACACGACCAGATGAATGCCCTTGCGATCCAGCGAGCGATACAGCGGCCCGCCGGGTGGCAAACCCCAAGCTTGGCGCAACGCGTCGGTATCGAGGTTGACCAAATCGTGGTTTCCAGCCACATGGACGCGCTCGACACCAGTTGCCTCGAGCAAGCGCATGCAGCGAAGGTAGCGTTGCAGATCGGTCTGTTGGTCTTCGTCCTCGATGACATCGCCCAGGTTCACCACCAAGTCGACCTGCAACGACCGCATCCGTTGGACGAACGCCTCGGTAAGCTGTGGTGCGAGGTGAGAGAGCTTGCGCAGCTTTCCATCGAAGCTGGCACGAGGTCCGAAATGAAGGTCGCTGACCACGCCGATTGTCAGCAAATCCGAGCTCATGGTGAGATCGTAGTCGCCTGGCCGAGGACAAGCCACGTCCTCGATATTCTTGCGAAAGCCCTATGGAGTTTGGCCTGCGGCTCGGTGTAAGATGCAGCCGCACATGCGCGCAGTAGCTGCAGGCGTCACGGACGTGGGGAGAGAGCGGGATCACAACGAGGACCGTTTTTTGTTGCTTCCCGAGTTCGACGTCTTTGCAGTCGCTGACGGCATGGGCGGTCACCAGTGCGGGGAGGTCGCCAGCCGCATGGCTACCTCGACCATCGCCCACTTCTTCCGCACGCGGCGCGAGCACGAGGCCGGAACCGACGAGATTCTGCGCGAATCCTTGCTCGAGGCCAACGAACGCATCAACCAACGCGCCACCCAATCACCGGTTCACCGGGGAATGGGCACCACGGTGGTGGCGGCCGCATTCGACCGGGACAAGCGAAAGCTCTATGTCGCCCATGCTGGCGACAGCCGTTGCTATCGCATGCGCACCAATGATCTGTCGCAAGTCACCCGAGACCATTCCCTGGTCGAAGAGGCGCTCCGGTCGCGCCCAGATATCACCAAGAGCGAGCTCGCCTATCTCCCGGCCAACGTCATCACCCGCGCGCTTGGCGTAGAGAAGGCCGTCGACATCGACCTGAACGCACAACAGGTAGCGCTCGGCGATGTGTTCTTGTTGTGCTCCGACGGGCTGCATGGCTTCGTCAGTGACGACAAGATCCATGAGATCATCAACGCCACCAATGTGTTGACGACCGCTTGTGCAGAGCTGGTCAACGAGGCCAATCTGAACGGCGGCGGCGACAACATCACCGCAGTGTTGCTCCGCATCGAGGAGGTCGAGGATCCATGGGCGGTATCCACTTCTGTGCCCCCACCGCCGAGCGCCCTGCCTTCCGACATGCCGAGCCGCATGCCCTGTGCCCCACTACCCGACTTGAGCCACGCCGAGCTAGCGGGGCAGCCCGACGACACCGAGCGGATGGCCCCGCTGACGATGGCTGACGCGGTGGCCGCACTCGAAGAAGACGACACCACCAAAATCCCTGCACTGAGCGACGAGGACGACAAGCTGTTTGATGAAGAGAACGAGGACAGCTTGCCACCCCCGCCTACGAGCGCACCGCCAGACTTCGAGTGAGCCGTATTGCGGCTATTGGCCCGCGCACTCGTAGACATCGTCGATCGTTTGGACCTTGGACAGGCAGTCGAGCTGCCTCTGATCCACAGGACGACCCACCCACGATTTGCAGCGCACACCCCAACTGCGGCCAATGCGGTGCTCTTCGTCGCCAACGAAACGAAGCGCCTCATCGGAATCGGCCAGCCTCATGGCCGCAACAGCATCACGGTTCCAAGCCTCCTCGAGCCGCTCACGCACCGCCGCGCAATCGCCCTCGGTGAGGGTTCGCTGCTCACGGCAAGCGCCCAAGAAACAAGCAGCCAGCACGAGAAAGCAGGCCAACTTGTGGCTGTCCGACGACAATCGCCGGACCACCATCACGTGTCGACGAAGCTCTTGAGTTGTTTGCTGCGGCTTGGATGACGCAGCTTTCTCAAAGCCTTGGCCTCGATCTGCCGGATTCGCTCGCGGGTCACCTCGAAGTCCTGCCCAACCTCTTCCAAGGTGTGGTCGCTCTTCTCGCCGATGCCGAAACGCATGCGCAGAACCTTCTCCTCACGTGGCGTCAGCGTCTTGAGCACGCGCCGGGTCTGATCGGCCAGGTTCATGTTGATGACCGCCTCGGACGGCGACAGCACACTCTTGTCCTCGATGAAGTCACCAAGATGCGAGTCTTCCTCTTCACCGATCGGTGTTTCGAGGCTAATCGGCTCCTTGGCGATTTTGAGCACCTTGCGCACCTTGTCGAGCGGTAGCTCCATCTTCTCGGCGATCTCGTCAGGCGTAGGCTCGCGGCCGTACTCCTGCACCAGATAGCGCGAGGTGCGGATCAACTTGTTGATCGTCTCGATCATGTGCACCGGAATGCGGATGGTGCGGGCTTGATCGGCAATGGCTCGGGTAATCGCTTGGCGGATCCACCAGGTCGCATAGGTGGAGAACTTGTAGCCGCGCTTGTACTCGAACTTGTCCACCGCCTTCATCAGGCCGATGTTCCCTTCCTGGATCAGGTCCAAGAACTGCAGCCCTCGATTGGTGTACTTCTTGGCGATCGATACGACCAAGCGCAGGTTGGCCTCGACCAGCTCGGCCTTGGCCTTCTCGGCCATGCGCTCGCCGCCGAGGATCTGCTCGTAGCTGAAGCGAATCGACTCCACCTCACAACAGATGTCCTCTTCGACCTTCTTGAGCTGCTTGGCCGCCTCGCGCAATTTGCCGTCGACGTCCGCGAGATCGGCCCGCGCCACGCCCATCTTCTTGGCCAGCCGCGCCTCGGAATGCCGATTGCCCTTCACTTTGCTGATCAACGAGCGCAGCTCGGAGATCGGCAAGCCGCTCTTCTTCATGCACTCTTTGATCGGCGACTCCACCTTCATGATGCGGGAGATCTCGCGCTTGAGAACCAACACAATCTTGTCGATGGTCTTCTTGTTCAGGCGCATCTCCTCGAGCGTTGCGACCAGATCCTTGGCGTTGCCTTGGATGGCCTCCTGCGCACTGATACGACGTGTCTCCGACTTTGCGGCGCGCGCTTCTTCGAGCATTTGGCCGCGGCGGCGGTCGAGGCGCTTGACCTTGTCGATCAGTCGAATGATGCGGCGATCGGCCTCTTCTTCGTCGAACTCTTGATCGTCGGTTTCCGCGTCACGAATGAGGTCTTTGACACGAATGCGGTGCTTTCGAAGCCGCTCTCCGAGCTCGATGACCTCACGTACCGCGATCGGCGAATCGAGGATGGCGGCGTTGACTTTCATCTCGCCCACTTCGATACGCTTGGCGATCTCGACCTCGCCCTCGCGCGTGAGCAACGACACGCTGCCCATTTTCCGCAGGTACATGCGAACCGGGTCGTTACTCTTCGAATAGTAGTCGACCGTCGCGCTAGCGCGGGGTGAAGGCGACACCTTCAGTTGCTTCTGCGGCCGCTCCTCTTGCGCAATGCGATTGGGCTGGATCTTGACCTGCGTGGCGCCATCCACAATCTGGATGTCCTCTGCGGTCAGGGCGCCCACCACATCGTCGATCTGGTCAGGACCCATGTCGGCAGGGATCGCGTCGTTGACCTCGTCAAAGGTCAAGAACCCCTTTGACTTGCCCGCCTCGAACAAGGACTGCAGCTTGTTGTCCTTCTGGTTGGCCTTGGGCTTCGCATCGCCGCCCTTGGCATCCCGGGCCTTGCTGCGGTCGCTCTGCTGCAACCGTACGCGTACGGCCTCGGCGACCTCAGCGCTGCTCTTCGGCGCCGGCTCCACGCGTCGCTTGCGGGTCCGACTCCTGAGCGCAGGGCTACCGTTCTTGGACGAAGCTTTCGACGCACGCTTGCGGCCCGTCGCCTTGCCGTTGCCCGCTGCCTTGCTCGCTGGCTTCGACTTCTTCTTGGCGCTCGCTTTCGCTGACGCTTTCTTGGTCGCCGTCTTCTTGGTCGCCCCGGCCTTCTTCTTTGCCGCTGCCCTCGCAACTGCGGCTTTGGTCGGTGAGGCTTCCTTCTTTTTTGAGGCTACCTTGGATTTGCTGGTCTTGGCCTTGGGCCGGGCCTTTGCACGAGCCGGCGTCTTGCCCGCCGCGCTGCGGCGTCCCCCAGTGTTCTTCTTTGTCGAAGCTTTGGCACTTGTCGCCATTCGTTCCGCTCCCAACCGATCACCGTGCCTTGAACGGGCACGTTTTGTGTCGACCGCTTTGTCAGCTCACAGGCCCAACTTCTGTTTTGAGCGCCGCGTAAGCTCTCGCAATAGCTCATCCTCTGCTGCGGTGTCGCCCATCCTTTCGGCGTGGGCTAGCTCTTCTAGCTTGGCTGCCTTGTCTCCCTTTAGTGATAACCATTGGAGTTTCTTAGCGTTCTCGAGAAGTTCGGTACAAGCTTCATCACACTCCATGAATTTTGGAGACGCCAGGCGGCCAACTGCGAATGGATGGATCGCCCGCGGCATCAAATCAAGTATTTCGGGGCCTCGAAGAGATTTTTTCGCATCCCACATTCGCCGCACCGCATCAACCCCAAGTGCAAGGTCTCCTTCAGCATGTTGCAGCGCGTCGAGCACTTGAGGGTTGTCGAGCAGCTCTGGAAACTCCAATAGAGCGCCAAACACCGCCATTTCGACGTGTTTTGTGTGCAAACGCGAGCGGGCCTGTGGACCGCGCGGGGCCGAGTCCGACAGAGGAGCAAATGGGTGATCGTCCGGGCTGGGGCCCCCACTGGCTCCACTCTGCGCGGTCGCGCCGCGAGCCAGCGCTGCGCGCACCATGCGCTCGAGCGCGCCCATGTCCGCCGCCGAGCGGCCACCCACGACCAGGCGAGCCGATATTTTGTCGGCATAGGATTTCGCCATCGAGCGCAGCGTGGGATCGCTCTCCTCGGCCAAATAGCCCATGACCTGGCGGATCCGTTCGTGTTGCTCGACGAGCGTAGCGGCCCGAACCTCGTCGCCGGTGAGGGTCTGCTCGATCAGGTACTCCAGCATCCCCTGCGCACCGCTGACGACTTGCTCGATCGCTTCGATGCCCTGCTCTCGGGCAAAGTCGTCCGGATCTTGCCCGGCCGGGAGGCTCGCGACTTTCAGAGCAAGGCCCGCCTCGCGGGCGGGCGCACGCAAAGCTCGTGTTGCCTTGCGGCCCGCGGAATCGGCGTCGAACAACACCACCGTCGTCGGCGCATAGCGTTTGATCAGCTTGGCTTGCGCGGTCGTAAACGCCGTGCCCAGCGGGGCCACCACACCGCTATAGCCACGCCCGTGGAGCGACAGCACATCGAAATTGCCTTCGACCAAGACGGCTTCGGCACGCTGGCGGATCTCATGGCGGGCCTGATGCAAACCGAACACCACCTCGCCCTTGATGTAGATGGGCGACTCTGGGCTGTTGATGTACTTGGGCGGCGGTCGGCGGGGCTCGTCACCAGCAGCTCGAGGTGCGGACATCGGGGCGATGCCATGACGGCTGAGCAGCTCCTCATCGGGCTCGGCGAGGGCACGGCCGCTAAACGCAACGACCCGCCCGGACTTGTCGACCACGGCAAACATGAGCCGATGTCGGAACGCGTCATAGAAGCCGCCACCACCACGACGCGGCGCGACCAGCCCCAACCGCTGCGCTACCGCAGGGCTGACCTCCTGGCGGCGCAGAAAGCTCGCCAGGCCATCCCAGCCGTAGGGGGCATATCCCACGTGAAAGCCACTCAGCGAGGCGTCAACCTGCTCATTGCTGCCAGGGGCTAGTCCGCGCCGCTCGAGCTCAGCACGGGCCAAGCAAGCGAGCGGATGGCCATCGGGCTGCAGCTGCTCGACAAAGAAATGGGCAGCCATCCGCATCACCGCGAACAGGTCTTCCTTGTCCTGGCGGCGCTGCGCGCTCTGTTTTCGCTCAGCCTCTGAGCCGCCCTCCTCGATTTCCACGCCACAGCGCTCCGCGAGCGCACGCACAGCCTCTGGAAACGTGTAGCCCTCGACCTGCATCACGTAGTCGATGGCGCCTCCGGAGGCCTTGCAGCCGAAGCAGTGGTACATGCCGCGGTCGGGATTGACGTTGAAGCTCGGCGTCTTTTCCTTGTGGAAAGGGCACAAGCCCGTGAAACGGCGACCTTGCCGCTTGAGGCGAACGTTTTCGCCGATCAACGCGACCAAATCGACGCGCTCCCTGACGGCAGCGATCGTCTCTTCGCTGATCACGTGTCTTGTTCGTGGGGGGCTAGCTCTGAGGACTGCTCGTCCGAAACAGGCAAAAGCCCGGCATATTCGGTCGACCGGCTCTGCTCGAGCACCTTTGCCTGTGGCGGATCACCCAGTAGCTCGAGCTGTGTTGCCAGCCACTGCTCTTGCTCGATGAGCGCCAATCGCTCGGGATCCGAGAGATCGCCAGTCCACTTCTCGATCTTCGCGTCGACCTTTTTGAGATCTTGCCGCACCTGAAGAACGTCCACGTCGTCCTTGGTGGCGTAGCGATCGGTCAGCAGAAGAGCCTTGTCGTGAAGAACCTCCACGAAACCGCCGCCCACGGCGACATCGACCCTCGAGTTGCCTTCCTGATAGTGAACCAGACCCGTGTTGAGCGCGGCCAGCATGGGCAAATGGCCAGCGAGGACGCCGAATTCGCCGAACACGCTCGGGGCCACGACCTCATCGACGCGGGTGCTCAGCACCACGCCCTTGGGGGTGACGATCTCCAGCTGCAGGCTACCTTGTTTGGCCATGACTCAGCTGGCTTCCGCCGCCTCCTTCACCTCGTCGATGCTGCCCTTCATGTAGAAGTCCTGCTCGGATACGTGATCGAGGTCGCCTGATAGGATTTCCTCGAAGCCGTCAACGGTGTCCTTGAGCTGGACGAACTTGCCCTCGAGGCCCGTAAACTGCGCGGCGACGAAGAAGGGCTGCGACAAGAACTTCTGGATCTTTCGGGCCCGCGACACCGCGAGCTTGTCGTCCTCGCTCAGCTCGTCCATGCCGAGAATCGCGATGATGTCTTGCAGATCCTTGTACTTCTGCAGCGTCTGCTGCACACCGAGCGCGACACCGTAGTGGCGCTCTCCCACAATGTTCGGATCGAGCATGGTGGAGGTCGAATCGAGCGGATCGACTGCTGGATAGATGCCGAGCTCAGCGATTTGGCGTGACAGCACCGTGGTGGCATCAAGATGCGCGAAGGTCGTCGCAGGGGCCGGGTCAGTCAGGTCGTCGGCGGGCACATAGATCGCTTGGACGCTGGTAATCGAGCCCTTGGTCGTCGAAGTGATGCGCTCCTGAAGCTCACCCATCTCCGTCGCCAAGGTAGGCTGATAGCCAACCGCGCTCGGGATTCGGCCAAGCAAGGCGGACACCTCGGAGCCTGCTTGCGTGAAGCGGAAGATGTTGTCGATGAACAGCAATACGTCTTGGCCTTGCTCATCACGGAAGTACTCCGCGCAAGTCAAAGCGCTGAGCGCCACGCGCGCACGAGCGCCAGGCGGCTCGTTCATCTGACCGTAGATGAGCGCTGCTTTGGACAGAACTGACGCGCCGCTATCGAGCTTGGATTCCATCATCTCGAGATAGAGATCGTTGCCCTCACGGGTACGCTCGCCAACGCCTGCAAAACAAGACACGCCACCATGCGCTTTGGCGACGTTGTTGATGAGCTCCATGATGAGCACCGTCTTGCCAACGCCAGCTCCGCCAAACAGGCCGATCTTGCCACCCTTTCGGTAGGGAGCGAGCATGTCGACCACCTTGATGCCGGTCTCGAAGATCTCGACCTTGGTGGACTGGTCGACGTACAGAGGGGGCTCCCGGTGAATCGGCGCGAACTTGGTGGCATTGATGGGCCCGCCTTCGTCAACCGGCTTGCCGACGACGTTGAGGATGCGGCCCAGCACTTCCTCACCGATGGGCATCTGAATGGGCTTGCCACTGTCGGTCACGGGCATCCCGCGCACCAGTCCGTCCGTGGAATCCATTGCGATCGAGCGTACGCTCGACTCGCCCAAGTGCTGCGCGACCTCGAGAACGAGGTTGTCTGCCTCATCGCTGACCGATGGACTGGTGACCGTCAACGCGTCATAGATTCTGGGCAGTTGGCCCGGCGGAAACGCGACGTCGACAACGGGACCGATGACCTGAGTGATTGTTCCGACCGCCATGGGTTCTCCTTGCCCCCGCGCGCTACCACGGTGGTTGCACGGGGCCAACTGGAACTAGCAACCGCAACAGCAATTCAAATGCGAATGACCAAGATCGCCCAACAACGAGGAGGCTCGCGCCCCATTCGCATTCCCATTCCTGGCTGCTTGTTTCCCTAGCGAAGGGGGCGCAGCGGCCCGTTTTGGGGGCCGCTTGCCCCTCCCAGGGCGTGCTCGAGCTTCACCCGCGCGATGTGGGCGTCCACATGGGCGTCGACTCGCTGCAACCGTGCGCGAGTCAGCTCTGACTCGGCATCGACGATGTCCGTGCTCGTCGCTTTGCCCGCCAACAGCAGTTGTCGGCGCGCGCGAAGCACCTCGAGCGCCGCGTTTTCGCGCACACGAGCAGCCACGATGGCAGAACGCGCCGTGTGACCATCCTGGTAGGCGGAAGCGACTGCTGAGCTGATGCCATCACGCAGCACCTGCATTTGCTTGTCGACCACACTGATGTTGGCGCGCGCTTCGGCGTCAGAACCGAGCGTGGTGAAGGTGTCGTTGACGGTCCAGCTCAGCTGCAGCCCCAACTCCCAAGTCGCCTGGAACTTGTCTTCTGCTGGGAAGATCCGCTGGTTGGGGTTGGCGTAGGTCACGTTGGCGAAACCGTCGAGGCGTGGATAGTAGCCAGCCTTCGTCACGGTCCGCGCCTTCTCGAGCGCGCTGCGCGAAGCTGCCAGGGCCTTCAACTCGAGACGGCGGCTGTGCGCAGTCTGTTTTAGCGCGGTCAGATCGCGCCCATCAGCGGGGCCTGGATCACGCATGACGTCGATGCCTAGGCTGAGCGGAGCGGATGGGTCCAAATGCATCAGCGTACGTAGGTAATCGTCTGCCACACGCTCGAACCCGGCCGCTGCAACGGCCAGGTGCTTGGCCTGAGCGAGCTGCGCTTCCAAACGCAGCAGATCGGCCCGCGCGATGAGCCCAACCTCGAGCGTAACGCGGGCGTCCTTGACATGGGCTTGTGCTTGAGGAACCGACAAGCGCGCCACAGCGTGGTGGCCTTTGGCCCGCACCCAGTTGAGAAAAGCCACTTTGGCACTAGCCTCGATCTGAAGCTGCTCGGCCCGTTTCTCCAGTTTTTTTGCGTCCTTGGCCCTTGAAGCAGCGGCATAAGCCTGGGTGAGCCGCAGAAGATAATCGCTGATTGGTACCGCCAGCTGGGCGACCAATGAGTAGCTGTTCTGGAAGGTCTCGAGCTCCAACGGCGGGGCATTGGGAACGCCAGGATCGAGGCTGCTCTCGGTTTCGCTCAGGCGCGTGTAGGTAAAGCTCACGCTCGCCCGCGGAAAGTACGCCACCAGCGCTTGGTCGACTTTGGCTGCTGCAGCCCTCAGTTCCGCTTCTTTGGCCGCCAGAGCGGGACTGGTCGCTACCGCGCGGGCCGCCACTTTTCGGCCGTCCATACCACCAGCAGTAGGCACCATGGCCTCGGCCAAGCGGTCGCGAACGACTTGCGGCGCAGACGGCGGAGCGGCGGGCTCGGCAGGCTCTTCCGTCGGCTCTGGGGTCGGCTCTGGTTGGGTCGGCTCTGGCTGCGCTGGAGCTGGCTGGGCAGCCAAAGGCGCGGTGGCGATGAACAATGATACGGCAACGAGCATCGAGGCGGTGCGACTCATGCCACCGCGGTATCACGGCATCAGGCGTGGATGAATACGATGGTGCCAGTGAGCGCCTTGAGCGCACCGTGCCAGCCGCTCGGAACCGGCGGATCAGTCCAGAAGAACAAACGCCGCGCGTCCTCGGGGGCCAGATTGATACAACCGTGGCTCTTGGGCCGACCAAAACTGTCGTGCCAGTAGGCGCCATGAAGCGCGTAGCCGTCCTGGAAGTACTGCACGTAGGGCACATCGCGCAGCTCGAATTGTTCGCCCACCACATCCGAGTCCATCGTCACGCTGACGTGCTTGGTATGGATCCGGAAGATCCCGCGGCGGGTCGCGGTGCTGGTTTCCGAATCGGCCAAGCCTGCCTCACCACTCGAGACGATCGTGGCGTAGACCATTTTCTTGCCTTCGTAGGCCACCAGCACCTGCTTGGTGAGGTTGATGTCGATCCACTTGGCGCCTTGCTTTGCCCATTTGGGCCAGCGCTTGGCCGGATCGACACGGCTGGCGTGCCGGTCATCGACCCAGAAGCCCTCTGATGTCTGGTAGTGCAGCTTCTTGCTGTAAAAGCGCTGCTTTCCCGTGAGCTTGTGGGCGGACCGGTATTCGAGCCTGCCATCGTCGACCATACGCTTCTTGCTCTTGCGCCAAACCCACTTGCGAGCCCCCTTGCGCCGCACCAGGGCGAAGGGAAAGCTCAGCTCCTTGTCGACCTGCCACCCGTGAAACGCCGAGCCCCGAATGGGGCGGAAGCGGTCGGCCGGGATCACCACCAAGTCGGGCGTGACGTTGTAGCGCCTCCCTTCGAACAAGAAGGAGTAGATGAACGAGCGGCCCTGTCTCCGGTTGACCTGATCGAGCTTCACCGCGTCTTTTTTGATCAAGCCCGACAAGTTGGGCGCTGCGGCGTGATCGGCCAAAAACCACGGCAGATCCGGATCGGTCGTCTTTTCCTCGAGCGCGTCGAGCGCGCTGGGCACCTTTCGCTTTGGGGTGAAGCGCAGCCACACGTCGAGGCCATAGGTGGCGCCACTTTTCTTGTCATTTCGCCACTTTCTAAGATGCTTCTTCAGGTTTGGCTCGAACTTCTTGAGGTGGGCGGCGGTGGGGATCTGACCGTACACGGGGCCGCCGCGCGTGACCGTTCCATACATATAAGGAAGGCGGCGCGTGAAGTCGGGGCGGCGGCCGGCCGCACGCAAAACGGGGTGGTCCATGTCTGTCGTCGCCTTGTCGAGGCACACGAAACCAGCGGGCTCGACGGCGCGCCATCCTTTGACGCAGCCCCCTCCTTTTCCTGCCGACGGGCCGCGCTGTTTGACCACTCCCCCACCCCTGAGCAGACCAAGCAGCTTCGACTTGCGATCAGCTCGCTCATAGATGCGCGTCACCCACGAAGTGGCGCCGATCTTGGCTGCGTCTTTCGGGAGATCCCCTGGCAATGTCGCCACTCCTGCCAAGTCGACGACCGGCGTATCGGGTGAAGGCAACTTCACCTCCGCGCTCGTGCTGCTGGCACTGGTCACGGATTGCGATCCGCTGCTGGTGGCATTGGCGCTGGCCGTTCGGGTCACAGGAGGGCTGTCACCTTTGCCGCAGCCGAGGGCCGTGGCCGCCAACACCATCAGGCTTGCAAAGCTCGAGCGCACACTGATGCTTTTCCATAACTAGGGCGATTGGCCAAGTACTCGCCCGGTTCCGAGTCGGAATCCGGGGCCGCGTCCGAGTCCGAGTCCGGGGTTCAGTCCTCGGCTGGGGCGGAGCGGCCGAAGCGCAGGAATAGGCCCAGCCAACCGCGGGCTAGGTAGAGCAAGTTGATGATCGCGTAAATCCAGAAGAACAGATCGAGACGATCGAGCAGCGCGAACAACCACAGGTGGCTGGGGTAGTGGTTGAGGAAGCGCAAGAACGTCATCGGGTAGCCGAGAAGCTTGCTCAGCGCAGTTGGCGGGGGCGCCTCGTCGACCGTCTCGTAATGCGCCTCGATGGGCGTGTCCTTGCCGCTCAACTCTGGGCGGCGCACGAAGTTGGTCAGCGAAGTGGCCGATGCCACGACCACCACCGCCGCGATGCCGGCAAGCAGGAACCAAACGTGGCCGGCGGGCCAGAGACGCAGATCGAGGCCATATCCTCCCGTGCGCCAGAGACGCACAGCCACTGCACCGCAAAGCAGCAGCGCTTTGATCTCATCGGTGAAGAAATCGAACAGATGGCCCTGTTTGCTGGCGATCTTCTTGTGGCGCGCCAGCATGCCGTCAGTGCAATCGAGCAAATAGGACAGCTCGACCACGCCCACAGCGATGAGCGCTCCGTAGCGCCCCGGCAAAGCGATGATCAAGCCCGCCGCGACCCAGAAGACCACCGTGGAGGCCAGCGTGATCTGGTTGGGCGTAACCGAGGTGCGCGCGGCGATGGCCACGACCAGCCCGGCGATGGGCCGCATGAAGTAGGTGTTGAAGAGCTGGTCGTTGCGCTTACGGGTCGCCAGATAGATGGCCTTCGCCTCACTCAACATGGCTCAGCCATCCGTGACGCAACCCCACCTCGAACTATCAATGACCGTGGGGATTCTTCCCTGGTGCATGGGGACCTGGTGCATGGGGACCCATGGGGCGGGAGCCAGGACGACGAGGCGGGCCATGCTTGCCCTCAGCACCTTTGCCTTTGGCGTCCTTGCCCTTGGCGTCTTTGCCCTTGGCGTCCTTGTCCTTGGCGTCCTTGTCCTTGGCGTCCTTGTCCTCGTCCTTCTTGGGCACATCGAGCCCCGTAGCATCGGGCAAGACCGATCCGAGGTCTTCATTGACCTGGACGGCCACCGTGGCCGTGACCGTTGCTGGCAAGCGCAGTCGTTCGGTCAATATGACGAACTCCTTCTTGCCCTCGGCCTCGTGGCGATACAGCTCGAGCCAACCGTTGGTCTTCTTGGTGGTCCTGTACTCGACGCGGACGAGCTTTTTGGCCGTTTTCGGCAACTCCTCGAGGAACTTGATCGGCCGCAAACGCCGCACCTTGCCAAGCCAGTTGCCGACGGTCTCGACGTTCTTGTCGGGAGCGCCAGGATCAGCCCAGAAACGGCGGCCTTTGGGACCGCTACGTTGAACTGTCCGGCTCGAGCCACCGGCCGCCACCGTAGCGCTGTCCACCTCGTTGTTCTTCCACTCGTGCTGGCTGCGCTCGCTGAGCCGCCCCGCCCCGCTCTTCATTTCGCGGGCGGCAGTGCCGTCGATGACGTAGACGATTTTGCTTTGCTCGTCGCGCGCGTAGCGGTTTCCGCTGCCAGGGGTGCTGCCCCCGATCAGCAACGAATGCTCCTTGCCGCCAATGCTGACGCGCAGCGTTCCGTGGGGCTTGTCAAAGCCAAACTCCTTGGCGCGATCATCAGCGATCTGGCCAATGGCCCGCTTGGCCCGCAAGGGAGCGAGCTTTTCGACCATCGTCCGGGCGGTCTTGACCGACACGAAGGTCGCGGCCTGGACTGGCTTGGGCTTGCGCTTCTTCTTCTTCTTTCCCGCGTCAGGCGGGTCCGGCTCTTCCTTCACCTCTTTGGGCGCAACCGAACCGCGATACCAAGTACCAGCCCCGTCTTTTTGTCGTTCGATGGTCACGACCTTGCGGTCGTCCTCGAACACGACCTTGCTGACGTCGTCGGGCTTTCCACGCCACAGATCGACCTCGCCCGGCTTGGGCGGAGCCGAGGTCCCGTCATCGGGACGCGATTTCACATAGGCAAAGGCCGCAGCAACCACGAGCAGCAGCACGTGCAGCCACAATCGGCGTAGCTCCTTCATGCCCTACCTCCCTTGCTGTCTTCGTCCTCTTCTTCGTCTTGTTCCGCGTCGTCGTCGTCCGTAGCCTCTTCGTCATCCGAGTCGTCTTCGTCATCCGAGGCGTCTTCGTCGTCAGTGGCGTCTTCGTCGTCAGTAGCGTCTTGGCCATCAGCACCATCGGGCTCAGACTCGGTCTCTTCGTCAGCTTCAGCCTCGGAATCTTCCTCAGTGTCTTCTGACGCGGCCTTCTTCGACGCCTCCGCCTCTCGGCGCTTCTTCTTGCGCTTCTTCTTGCGCTTCTTGCGATTGCGCTCATCGAGCTCATCGGCAGAGCGGGCTCGTCGCTTGGGAGTTGGTTTCTGCTGCGAGCGGCGGGATACGAACACACCGAACAAACCAATGAGGGCCGGCACCGCGATGATGGTCCCGTAGAACCACACCTGGTCGTCCGTCTTTTCCAAAACGATGGCTTGGTCTTCTTCGCTGCTCACCACACCGGTGAAGCTCTCCTCGCCGCCGAGCCAGCGCACCGCCTCTACGATGAGCACCCGGTTGGTGCCAGCGAAGCGCAGCATCTGATCGCTGAAGGCATCGGCGTCGCCGTAGACCACCGCGCGCATCTCTTGGACGTCGTCGCCCTTGCCGAGCTTGCGAGAGACGGCCACGCCCACGTTGTAAGTGGTCTTCTTTTCAGTGGCCTTGTCGAAAGCCAAGTTGCCGTTGAGATCCAAATAGCTGCCGCCGGTCGCCTTGAGCGACAGATCGACGCGGTAGGACTTGTCGGCATCCTTGAGACGCTCGAGGGGCGCGACCCCCGGAAGCACGACTGCCTTGTTCTGAGCGGTGGCGAGCTTGCCCATCGTCGAGACCGAGGCGTGCGACGAGAAACGACGCACGACCAGCACCTTCTTGTCGGCCACCGTCCGCTTCATCGGGAACTGGATCTTGTCGTTGATGACCATCTGCGGCTTCCAGCCGACCCCGACGATTCCGGCCAGCGGTGCCAAATCCACCTGCGCATCTGGGTCCAACGCTAGAAGCAACTTGCCGCCTTGTTCAGCGTACTTGCGCAGCGACTCGACCTCCGGCTCGCTCAGCGGATCGGTCGGCCCCAGCACCATCACGATGTGGGCGCCTTTGGGCACCTCTTTGGCGAGCCCATCGGTCAGACCGAGCTTCTTGACGTTGTAGTTCTGCTCCTCGAGCAGTCGGCGCAAGATCTCCGCTGTTCGGCCCTTGGAGCGGTCCTTGGACTCGTTGATCTCGCCATGGCCTGAGGTCAGGTAAGCGGTACGCTTGTCGCGAATGACCTTGATGAGCACCTTTTGGAACTCACCATCGAGCTTCTTGAGCTTACGCCGCGCTTTTTTCGGATCGATGCTGATCTCGAGCTTCTGGCTCATTTTCCCGCGCACCAAGACGATGACGCCATCGCGCGTGACGCGGTGCTCTTTGGCCAGAGCGGGCGAGGCATCCTTGTCGTGAACCTCTACCTTGAGCTTGCTGGGGTAGCGGGCGCTGAGATCCTCGAGGTAGCGCAGAACCTTGAAGCGAACTTCGGTCGTGGGAGGGAAGAACACCAGCGCCCGGACCGGCTCTTTGACGTTGTCGAGCATGCGCCCAGTCGAGCCGCTCGCCCCGGCCACTCGGTCGTATGAGTAGTCTTTGACGAAGTCGGTCTTGCTGGCCCCGTAGGTTAGAAGAGCGCAGTAACAAGCGGCGCAGGCCAGAGCCACGCCGGCCACCACGGCTGCCACCACGCGACGCGATTCCACGCGCTCGGCGCGCTTCATCGACAAGCGAGCGACCTCGCCGAGGATGCTCGGTAGCACGCTGATGGTCAGCAAGGTGACCCAGGCCACGGTGAGCAGCTCACCGACGGGATCGGGATCGATCGCGCTTGCGGGCATCTCGAGACCAAACATGCCGCGGCCGCCTTCGAGCGTTGCGTAGTAGACCAGCAGCGCTAGCAAGCCGATTGCGCTCAGAGCTGCGAAGACGCGAGCGGCGAGCTGACGATCCTTGGTCGCCTGCGCAGCAGCCCACAGGCGTTGGCCGAAACACACCACGAGCCCGATGAATGCCAGAACGCTGAGGGTCTTGGCGCCCCCTTCGGAGCCGACCACCACACGCTCACCAAGCAGCAGCAGAATCCAGCTGATCAGGGTGCCCAGCAGCGCCCAGAGGTTGAACTCGTCCGCCATTCCAGCACCATCGCGGCTGGGCGCTTTCTTCGCGTCCACCACTGGCGTGGTGGGCTTGTCGGCTCCTTTTTCGGGAGCCTCACCTTGTTTCTTCGTTACCGCCATCGTCGCGCCTCCAGCGTCTTGATTGAGGCCAACAAGAAAAAGAACGTCACGCCGAGGTAATAGCCGACGTTTTCGAGCCGCAAGATGCCTCTGGCAAAGTCGCGAAAGCGCTCGTGATGCAAGGCAAGTCCTTCGATGAAACCCTGTAGGGGTGGATCGGAGATCTTGGCGACCAGCCAAAGCAGGTACATCACCCCAACGAGCACGCCGGCGAGGATGGCACCGACGACTTGATTCTTGGCAAGCGCAGAACCGAACAAGCCCACTGCGGTAACCGCCGCGCAAAGCAAGAGCAACCCGCTGTAGCCAACGAGGATATGCCCAAGCGACAGCTTGCCGTCGACGTTGTAGTAGATGAGCGCCGGCATGTAAGCGGTCAGCGCGGTCAGCACCGTCATCACCACCATCACGCTCAAGAACTTACCGAGCACCACCTCCCAATCGCGGACGGGAGAGGTCTTGAGCAAGACCAAGGTGCCTTGATCTTGCTCTGCTGCGATGAGGCGCATAGCCAACACCACGCAGAGAATGGCGGCCGGTCCCGAGCTTCCAAAGAAGAAGCCATATAGGACCTGGCCACCCAAACGGCGCGCCTGGGGCATTCCCAAAGTCCATGGCGAGGCCATGAAGAGGATTCCGTCGAGCAGCAACACGCCTGCAATCGCCGCATAGCCGAGCGGTGAGCGGATGTAGGCTTTCAGCTCACGGCTGAGGATCAAGCCGACCTTGCTCATGATCCTTCCTCCTCGTCTGCATCGTCACTTGCGTCGTCGTCATAAGGGTCATCACCTGCGCCTTCTTCGGCGCTATCGTCTTCTCCGGTCAGCTCCAAGAACACGCTCTCGAGCTCCTTGCCGCTGCGCTCGAGCGCCAACACACCGATGTCTGCATTGACCAAGGTCCGGCAGAGCTCTTCGCGCACATCGCTGGTGGCCTGCACACGTAGTCTGGTCAGTCCAACCTCAGCGTCTTCGTCATCGATCTCACTGACAGCTGCAACGCCCGCGATATCGCGCACAACCTCCGCTGCGACATCGAAGTCACTGCCCTCAGGCTCGTCCCGCCCGGCGGCATGGAGCACCCGAACCAGCACCTCGATGCTCCGGGTTGCCATTTGGCTGCCGAGCTCGGCCTCACTACCTGAAGCGACAATTTCGCCATCACGAATGACCAGCAGCCGGTCACATGTCTCGCTGATCTCGGACAAGATGTGACTCGACAGCACGGTGGTATGGTCGCCTCGGAGCGACCGGATCAGCTCGCGCATTTCGACGATCTGCACCGGATCCAGGCCGCTGATCGGCTCGTCGAGCAGCAGCAAGCCCGGCTCGTGGACAATCGCTTGGGCGATGCCTACGCGCTGCTTGAAACCGTGCGACAGGGTGCCGATTCGATCGTGTTGGTGATCGCCCAGATCGGTGGTCTCGATTACCTCTGCGATGCGCTTCTGGATCTTGGCGGGCACCATGCCCCGCAATTTTGCCGCGAAATGCAGGTATTCGAGCACTTGCATCTCGTCGTAGACCGGCGGGCGATCAGGCAGGTAGCCGATCTTGGACTGGATTTTCTCAGGATCCTCGACGAGATCGACACCGTCCACCCGCATGCTCCCCGAGGTGGGTAGCAAGTCGCTCGACAGCATGCGCAGCGTGGTGGTCTTGCCCGCTCCGTTCAAACCCAACAGGCCAACCACCTCGCCTTTGTCGATGGAGAACGTCAGCGGGCCGACCGCTTTGGTCTCTCCGAAATACTTCGTAAGCTCATGAATCTCGATCAAGGTTAGCCTCCGATTGGGGCCTTAATGGCCGAGCCCTCAGCCGCATGCAAGCATTTCGCGACTCTCGGCCACGAGTCGCCACTCCCCCGATCGACCGGACCGATGAGACCACACAAGTTGCCCGCTGGCCGCTTCGAGAGGATGCTCGCGTTACCGGCGTGAAATCGAAACGCGACAGCTGGATTGATCTGCTGCTGACCGACAGCCTCGGTCGGCCGCTCGCTGGCGCGCCCTACAGCGTGCACGAAGGGCCGCGACCGTGGAAACAAGACTGCCTTCACGGCCATTTGGACCAGGGCGGCCGCGTCTCGCTTCGCTGGCATCCCGAGGGGCTCAGTTTCTTCGTCGGCTACCGTTCCTTGTTGCTGCAAAGTGGGCCGACCGAAGGGGCACTTCGCACCCGCAACCGGCTGACCTGCCTAGGCTACGACGCCGGACCACCTGACAGCGCGCTCGACAGCGACCGGGCCAGCCGCGCTCTGGCCGCCCTCATCGAGCACGCCCACCACGACACGGACAGCTCGGTCGCCCTCGACGCCGATCCCGAGTCGGTTCTCGAAGACTGGGTTCGCGGACGTATCGGCGTGGGCGAGCCCGCTTCGGCAGGATCGCGCCCGAGCACCCTGCGCGTCTGGAGCCGCATCCGTCGACGCAAACGGGCGCGCGGACGCCGCTTCACAGTCACTCCAGACAGAAGGCGCACAGCCAAGACGACCATCACCATGGGCTCACACATGTGCCCGCTGCCCCACTCGCCGGCAGCGCGGCCCTTCCACACCACCCGCTTGGCCGTCACGGTGGGCGCACAAGGGAGCCCTCAGGCTGCCAACCGAATCGTCATCTACGACTGGTTCACGGGGCTCGGACCTCCACCTTGTGACGGCAATCAGATCGAGTCGCTGATCGATGGCGAGCTGGCCTGGGGCGCTGTTGCGCTGGACCTGGAACAGGCCCAGCGGGAGCTCTGCGTGACCACCTGGTGGGCTGATCCTGACATCGAGCTGACCCGCCCCGAGGAGCTTGCGCTCGATCCGCCCGCCCAGCGCTCGGCCAACCGCTTCGCCAGCTACGTGGAGCGGCTCGCGCAGCGCGGAGGGCGCACCACAATATTGTTGTGGAGCTGGCTCGGCACACCCATCCTCAACGCGACACTGCGGCGCTGGGCGATAGAAGCAGGCGACAACGTCGAGGTGCTGCAGCGCGACAACCCACGGCCTCTGGGGTCCTTTCATCAGAAGACCATGGTGATCGATCAGCGAGTCGCCTACTGCGGCGGCTTCAACCTTCGGCAAAACGACTGGGACACGCAGCAGCATCGCATCGACGAGCCACGCCGAAACCCGCACGATACGAGCGCTGATGAGCGCGCCGGCGCGCTGCCGGCTTTTCCTCCTCGCCACGACGTCACCGCCCGCATCCAAGGACCGTTGGTCGCTCACGTGCACGACGCCTTCGTCGCCTACTGGAATCCGACGGTCGAGAACCAAGGAGCGATGCTCAAACCGACGCAGCGAGGGCTGCTGGCGCGCATGTGGGCGCGCCTCAACGGCGTGGGGCCGGCAGATCAGGTCACGCCGATGCGGGCAGGCCGCAAGCGCCGCGTGGGCAACATGCTCGCTCAACTGGTACAGACCGAGCCCCACCGTCGGCCGCGCGAACAACCAATCTACGATGTTTTGCTGCGCGCCATCCACAATGGCAGGCGCCTCATCTACATCGAAAATCAGTATTTTCGTTCTTCCCGCATTACCCAAGCGTTGGTCAGCTCGCTCCGTCAGCATCCCGACATGTGCCTGGTGGTCGTGACCAACGAAGTCGCTACCCCGTTTCGCTTCGCCTATGGGGGAGCGTACTACACAGCACGAGCGCAGGAGGCGATCCGCCAAGTGCGCCCTGACTTCGAGCTGTACCAGTTGCTCAGCCGCGGGCTGCTGCGAGGCGCTGTTCGCTACCGACCGATCGAAGTGCACGCCAAGGTCATGATCGTCGACGACGAATGGTGCACCATCGGCAGCGCCAACCTGAACGAGCGCAGCATCCGCTCCGAGGCCGAAGCCAACGTCGCCATCGAGGACGAGCGATTCGCCAAGCAACTCCGCTGCGCACTGATGGCCGAGCACCTGGGCCTCTCACCCGAGGATCCACGCTTGGCAGACCTGGGCAAAGCAGCCAGCACCTTCAAGCAACTTGCAGCGCAGAACGCCGCCGCTCGACGCGCCGGAGTGCTCGCGAGCGGTCATGCTCACCCCTTCGAGCAGCGGCCCTCCTGGCGCTGGCTACGAGGCCGTGCGGAGTGGTATTGACCGGCTCCCTGGTTTTCTGCGTCGTCTGACCGTGCCATGCTGCCAGGAACATGACTGAAGAGCCGACCACAGTCCTGGGCGAGGCCTTTCCAAAAACGGAAGAGGAGATGGAGCAGCTGCGCACCAAAGGTGTCGCGGCCGCCAAGCGGATGCTGAGATTCATCGACGCATCGCCAACGCCATACCACGCCGTTGCTCACATCTCCGGACAGCTCAGCGAAGACGGTTTCCAGCAATTAGACGAGAAAGAGGCCTGGACGCTGCAGCCTGGCGACCGCCGCTACGTGGTGCGTGACGATTCGACTCTGGTGGCCTTCGTGGTGGGCGCTCAATCGCCAGCCCAAGCGGGCTACCGCATCATCGGCGCCCACACCGACTCGCCAAATCTGCGCCTCAAGCCCGCACCGAACCTCTCACGTAAGGGATACTTGCAGCTGGGCGTCGAAGTATACGGCGGCGCGCTCCTCAGCACCTGGCTCGACCGGGATCTTTCGATCGCCGGTCGCCTCACCTGCAACGACGACGGACAGATCAGCTCGCACATCGTCGATCTGCGCCGTCCGCTCGCCCGCGTCTCCACGCTCGCGGTGCACCTGGACCGCAAGGTCAATAGCGAGGGTTTGAAGCTCAACAAACAACGCCACATGGTCCCGATCATCGGCCTCGGCGACGAGCTCGACCTCAACACGGAGCTGGCCGAGGCGGCCGGCCTGAGCGCCGAGTCGATCGTCGGCCACCGGGGTACTTTTTGAGCATATGTCACCCGTAA
>CAZRGL010000044.1:3674-5383 GCA_964599485.1 uncultured Polyangiaceae bacterium | reverse complement strand
GGCTCTTTGGGCGGCCTGAAGGACGAGTTCGTCTACAGCGCCCGAATCGACAACCTCGCCAGCTGTTTCGCGGCAACCGAAGCACTCTGCGGCACCAGTGATGACGTACCCGCCACGGCGGTCATCGTGCTCTACGACCACGAAGAGTGTGGCAGCCGAAGCGCGGTAGGCGCAGCGAGCACCGTGCTACGAGACGTGCTCGGTCGCATCGCCCTGGCCTACCCCGAAGGACAGGTGCAAGCCTTCCCACGCGCCATGGCCTCCTCACTGCTGGTGAGCGCCGACATGGCCCACGCCCAGCACCCCAACTACGCCGACAGACACGATGCCGAGCATGCACCCAAGCTCAACCGCGGCATGGTCATCAAGAGCAACGCCAACCAGGCTTATGCCACCAGCGGCGCAAGCGGCGCATATTTCGAAGGGCTCTGCCGCGAGGTCGGCTACCAAGCGCAACGTTTTGCAAGCCGCTCGGACTTGCCTTGCGGCTCCACCATCGGACCCATCACCGCCGCCGAGCTAGGCGTGCGCACTGTCGACGTAGGCGCCGCCATGCTCAGCATGCACTCCTGCCGCGAAGTGGCTGGCACCCTAGACGTGCACCTGGCCATTCAGACCTACCAACAATTATTCCGCTAGCCGCCCGGACCCGAACGCGTACCCGATCAACTTGTACAGCACCCGCGCCCCCACGTTGCCGTCCCACTCGTCGCGCTGTCCGGGAGCAACCTCGCAAAGATCGAAGCCAACGATCCGTCGACCTGAAGCTCGCACCGCGCGCAGCACAGCCATCGCCTGATGGAAGCTCAATCCACCCGGCACGGGCGTGCCGGTATTCGGGCACAACGACGGATCCAGCCCATCGATGTCGAAAGAAACGTACACCTGCTCAGGCAGCTCATCGGCGATCTGGCCCGCTAGGGTCGCGAATGCCGCCCCCGAGTCCAGCTGCATCGCCAAATCGGTGTCGAAGAACGCGACCAGCCTTCCCTTCGAGGCGACGATGGTGTCGTGCTCCTCTCGGCACAGATCGCGCACGCCGACACTGACGACCTTGGCTACATCGGGAAGTGAGTGCACCCGATGCATGACGGATGCGTGCGAGTCGACGAAGCCCTGATAGGCAACCCTCAGATCAGCATGCGCGTCGATCTGCAGCACGCCCAGTCCACTGAAGCGCTCAGCGCAGGCGGCGATGGCGCCGTACGCCACGCTGTGATCGCCTCCAACCACCCCAACGAGCTTGCCGCGGTCGAGCCAGCTGCCAACCAAATTGCAGACCTGCTGGTTCCGCCACGCGGAAAGCTCGTTCACGACCGCCAGATCTTCGTGCACTGAGGCAGGCCAGTCCTCAGCACGCTCGCTGCGCCCGAATACTTCGATGACCCGCTCGGCGTGCGAAGAAGCCTCCGCCGCCTTGGCCACGAGCTCGCGATCGGCCTCGAGCATTGCGATGCCTCCGGCAGGCGGGCCGCCGAGCTCGACATCGAACAAATCGACCTGCACGCTGGCCCGAAGAATCGCTTCGGGGCCGCGCGACGCGCCACCGCCGTAGGATGTGGTCGCCTCCCAAGGGACTGGTAGCAGCACGACGGGCGCCTCCGCGGCGCTGCTGCCCAGCCCGAAAATGCCACCGACCGGGCCAACGCAGGCGGTAGGAATGCTCACCAAGCCGCGATACACGCGCCGAGGCGAGGCCACCACTGTCC
>CAZRGL010000044.1:0-3574 GCA_964599485.1 uncultured Polyangiaceae bacterium | reverse complement strand
TACCGAAAACACTGTCCTACCGAAAACACTGTCCTACCGAAAACACTGTCCTACCGAAAACACTGTCCTACCCAAAACATCTTCCCTCAGCCCCCCCCCAACGGCAGGCCGAGCTCGATCAGGTAGAGGTAGCCCGCCACGCGCACGAAACGCAGCAGCGAGACGAGCAGGAACTGCCAAAAAGGAAGTCGCACCGAGCCGGCTGCCCAGCAGCCCAGCGAATACGGTATGGGCGTGAGCGCGGCGACTCCGACCGCCACCACACCATAGCGCCTCAACAGCTCATGCATGCGCGCCCCACGGCCTTTGAAGAAACGCCTCACGATACGGCGCGAGCCCAAGAAGCGGCCGATGCCGTAGCCAACACAGCCGCCGACCAAACTGCCAGCGGTTCCCCAAGCAACCACCTCCCAGAAGCCCATGCCTCCGGCGATCCCCAGCACGGTCACCACGTCGTTGGGCAGAGGCACGGTCAAGGCATCAGGCAAGAAGTAGCCAATCGCCACACCCAGACCACCCAGCTGGTCGACGAAGGCCTGGCTCGCGCGCAGCAGGGGCTCACGAGCAAAATAGCCAACCGCCGCAACGACAGCAACGAGCCCGCCGATGGCCAGCACCGTCGAGACCAGTAGTCGAGCAGGGTCGAGACGTGCTTGCTCCTCCGGCTCATCGTCGTCGTGCTGCGCGATCTGCGCTGTCATCGACAGACTGTAGCTCGCTTGCAGCCGAACACAACGCAGCTACCCCCAATTCGGCGACAATCGCTCAGCCAAAGCAAGTGCGCTACAGCGTGTCACCACGGCTCAGCGGCAAGAGCACGCGAAACGTCGTGCCCTGCCCAATCGTCGACCGAACCCCGAGGCGCCCGCCGAGCGCAGCCACACCTTGCACAACCACCGCCAAGCCCCGACCCTCCTGCTTGCCGGTCACAAATGGGTCGGCGATCGTAGCGAGCCGCTCGGCTGCGATGCCGCAACCTCCATCCACCACATCGATCAGCAACTCGCCGGCTTCAGACGCGACGGTCAGCTGCACCGGCCCCCCAGCCTCCAGCGCATTGAGCACCAGATTGAACACCACCCGGGTGAGCGTGGTCTGGCTACCTTCGAGGTGGAGCGACGGATCGACCGGAGCGACTACCGGCTCCGCCATCGACCTGGATTTTTGCCGTGCAACCCGAAATGCGAGCTGAGCGGCGCGCCCAACACACGGGCCAACGGAGGTGCTGGCGTGATGCAAGGCGGGTGTGACCAAATCGCGCAGCGCGTCGACCAGCTCGCCGCCGAAGCTCGCCGCATCGAGGATGGTTTCGATGTCGATGTCCCGCTCGGCCGGATCCTGCTCAGATCGGGTAGCTTGAGCCACGGCACGAATCGAGCCGAGCACACTGCCCAGGTCATGGGCCACCGTTGCAGCGAGCACCGCAACGTCCCCCCCACCAACAGCAGAAGTTGCCTCTGACTGCGCCGCTGCGGTCAGCCAGATATAGTCGTCGTTGGCTTCCATCCGTTCCTAATTGGAATACCACATACCGAACACCGTAGCGCGCAAACGCCGCAAAGGCCGCGGATCAGCGCGTTGTTTGGAGGCGCCTCGCATGCCCTGACATGCCAATCTGGTTGGCTATCGCCTCTCAAGTATCTATAATTACAGAAAGCGCATGCCTTCGCCGCAGTCACCCAAGTTTACTATCGAGTCTACAGCCAAGAATGATGCACGGTCCTATGTCTTGCTGGAGGAGGTAGGCTGCGGGGCCACTGGCCGGGTCTTCAAAGCGCACTTGAAGGGCCACCCGCAGCATGTAGTCGCGCTCAAGATCGCGCATTCGACACAGGCAGCGAGCGCCTTTGCGGGCGAGGCGGTGCGGGCCTTTCTCGGCCTGACTCCACGCTTGGTCGAGTTGGTCGACCTTGGCGTGTTACGCCACGACGAGCAAGTCGCGACGGTCGTGACCGAACCCCTCGACGAATGCGAGGCGTTCCTCGCTTTGCGTTGGCTGGAAGGTAAGCCGCTCGGCATTGGCAAAGTTGACGATCCGCTGCAGCTGGCGCTCACCGTGGCCCGCGATATCGGCGGAGCGCTCGCGGATCTGCACGCCGCTGGGTTGGCTCACGGCGACATCAAACCGACCAACATCCTCATCGATGGTGGGCAGGCCAGCCTGATCGACTTGGGCTTGTGCGGTCCGGCGTTCGCGAGCGCTCTGCAGGGCGCGACCCCTCGCTACCTTGCAACCACCGATCCCAAGCTCGGCAATGCGCGAGCGCGTGACATGCTCGCGCTAGGCTTGGTGCTCGCAGAAATCGCCTCGATTGAGGTCGGCTCGGCCGCGCACCCGCTTGCCGCCGCGCGCGCCTGTAAACTCAGCCCACCGCTAGATCGCATTTGCGCTGCTCTGTTGGCACCCAACCCAGGCGCACGCCCATCAGCGGGTTGGGTTTGCTCGCTCGCCGGCGGAGCCCAGCGCCAAGGCCGACCCGACGCTGCCCGCGGGTCACGGCAGCTGCGCGCTGCCTACCTGCGACTGCGTCGGCACGAAATCGGCCGTGCGCGCGTCGCCCAACGTGACACAGCAAGCTGGCTCGCTCCTGCAATCGCGGTCGTTCGTGAGGCGCGACGCATGTGTGAGCGCATCGGAGTCGAGGTCCCGGCGGAGCTCCAGCACGCTGAGATGCGCGGACTCGGCCCGCTGAGCATCGAACAGCGTATCAACTGGCTCGCCTCCGCAGTGGGCAGTCCCGCTGCCAGTTGGCCATCCCAACAGCTTGCCGAGGCGACGGAGCCCGAGCTCGAACGTGCACTGACGGGGCTATGTGAGCACAAGTCCCCCCACCACTGGTGCTTGGCGGACATCGACGTTGCCTTGCGTGAGCAGTTGGAGCTCGTCGAGCCAGCCCAGTGGAGCCATCTGTCGATGGCTTCGCCCCTCGATCCGACCACCATCGCCAAGCTCGCGCTAGCGGTTGCACGCACACCCGTCGACCCTGGCGCGCTCGAAGTAATCGAGCGCCATGCTGACCACGCACCCACAGCGCTGGTGGTGCAGGCGGCTGACGCGCTGCGTCTGGGCGGCGAGCTCGGTCGGGCGCGCAGTCTGGTGCTGGACCGCGAAGACGGCGAGGCGGTCGCGGTAGACGTGTTGAGGCGCTCCGGTGACACCGCCCAAGCCAGCGCTCTTGCGCGAGAGGTGATCGCGCGAAATCGTGATCAGGATGGCCGCGCGCGCGCTTGCCTTGCCCGCATCCACTTGGACACGGGGCGTATCGCGGAAGCGCTCGACCTGCTCGAAGAAGCGGAGGGCACTTCGGCCGTCGCTGAGGTCACTGCGCTCGTCGAGCACCGACGCGGCAACATCAGCGACGCGTTGCGCCAAGCTCAGCGAAGCTTCGCGCTGGCCACGACACCAGAGGCCCGGGCCCGCGCTCTGGCCACGATCGCGTTCGTCAAGCGTTCTACCGATCCTGACGGGGCTCGACGCGGCTATCGGCAAGCAGTCCAGCACGCCATCGCCGCCGGCGCAGTGTTGGAAGAGGCTAGTTACCGTACCGGCGAGGCCGCGGCCTGTGTGGATCTC
>CAZRGL010000043.1:0-33170 GCA_964599485.1 uncultured Polyangiaceae bacterium | reverse complement strand
AGAGCGCTGCGATTCGCTCGAGCTCTTCGTCAGAGATATCGAAATCAGCGTAGGGGTTCTGAACGTCGTCATGGTCATCGAGGGCCTCGAAGAGTCCCAAGACCTTTTCGGCGCTCCTGCCTTCTAGCGGCTTCTTGGTCTTTGGCACGTAGATGGGCGCACTGGTCTCCACCTCGATACTGGCTTGCTCGATGGCGGTGGTGACGTTGTCGATGTCACTCACTTCGCAGAGCACCTGCCAGCTCTCACCCTCGAGCGTAACGTCTTCGGCGCCAGCCTCCATGGTCAGCTCCATCAACTGCTCTTCGTCGGCTGCTGTCTGGGCAATAGCCACCATTCCCTTGCGCTCGAAAGCCCACATGGCGCTGCCGCCGCCGCCGAGCGCTCCGCCGTGTTTCTCGAACACCTTGCGCAGCTCGGCCACGGTGCGGTTGCGGTTGTCGGTGACCGCTTCGACGAGAAACAAGGTTCCGCCAGGACCGGTGCCCTCGTAGGTGATTTCCTCGTAACTCATGCCCTCGAGCTCACCGGTTCCGCGTTTGATTGCGCGGGTGATGGTGTCTTGCGGCATCTGCGAGCTTCGGGCGGTTTGGACCGCTTTGCGCAGTCGGGGATTGCCCCCCGGATCCCCACCGCCCATTCGGGCAGCGACTTGGATCTCTTTGATGAGCTTGCCGAAGAGCTTGCCGCGCTTCGCGTCGGTTGCCCCCTTCTTGTGCTTGATGCTCGCCCACTTCGAATGGCCACTCATGGCCTTCAAACTAATGGCCCCTCACACAAGTCGCAACGGTCGGACGCGTGTTGACGCGATCAGCTGCGGCTGGTTCGCAAGGCACTCCGCTGTCGATTTCGCGAGAGCGCTAGCTCAATCAGCGTGCCGACGAGCTGCTCTGCGCTCACGCCGCTCGCTTGCCATAGTTGTGGGTACATCGAGATGGCGGTGAAGCCGGGAATGGTATTGACCTCGTTGAGGTAGATATCGCGCTCGGCGCTCATGAACATGTCCACCCGCGCCATCCCTGCGCCATCGAGAACCCTGAAAGCCTTGAGCGCGAGCAGCTGAACCGCGCTCTGCTCGGCATGATAGAGCTCGGCCGGAATGCACAGCGTGGCGCCGTCGGCGTCGACGTACTTGGCGTCGTATGAGTAGAAGCCATCGGCGTGCGCGACCTTGATTTCGCCCGCTACCGAGACCCGGGGCTGCTCGTTGCCGAGCACCGAGCACTCTATCTCTCGAAAGTCGCTCAGCCCTTTTTCGATCAGCACCTTGCTATCGAGCTCGAGCGCGAGCTCGATCGCCTCGATCAGGTGCTCGCGGTCCTGGGCCTTGCTGATCCCCACCGACGAGCCCATGTTGGCTGGCTTGACGAACATGGGGTAGCCGAGCCGCTCGCACTCCTCGAGCTGTTCGGCGCGGCGATTCTGCCAGTCGGTCTGGCCCAGCGCCCAGTAGTCGATCACGGGCAGCTCGGCCTGCTCGAGCAAGCGTTTTTGGATCACTTTGTCCATCCCGATGGCCGATCCCGCTACCCCCGCGCCCACGTACGCCACACCGGCTAGCTCGAGCAAGCCTTGCAAGCAGCCATCCTCGCCCAGGGGGCCATGCAGCACCGGAAAGACCACGTCGAAGCCGCGCCGCGAGCCGTCTTGTAGGAGCAATACGCCGCCTTCGGCCTGCGGCCAGGGCGCGATCCACGCAGTTTGTCCTTGGTCGACCACGGCGATCTCACGGGGGTCATCGCCGCTGGGCAATTGCGCTGCTTCTTGCAAGCGCCACATGCCTTGCTTGTCGATCCCGACGAGCAGAGGCTCAAAGCGAGCCGGATCGAGCGAACGCAGGATGAATCGCGCCGAAAGTACCGAGATCTCGTGCTCGGCTGAGCGACCTCCGTAGACAATCAGCACCGTGCGCTTGTCGTTGGCCATGGGAGGCCTGGATTAGCACAGTCGGAGCTCAGCGTTTGGCCGGCGCCTCAGCGCTTGGCTGGGCGGAAGTTCTTGCGCAGGACTCTGATGCCGATGTCATGCAGCACATGGCCATCCTTCAGCTCCAGTCCCACCGAGACAATCTTGCCCGATTTCTTGCCAACTTGGATGACCGTTACCGCCGAGCCCGCGCTCATCGCCACATCGCGCAGCACGAAGTCCTTCTTCACAATCAGGCGCGTTCCACGCTTGATGGGCATCTTCTTGGCGGCCCCTGGGGGCGCAGCGCTCGCTACAGTCGCGGGAACGGCCATAGCCATGGCGAGCCCGAGGAGGATTGCCCTTATGCTTTTCGACATCTAGCTGCGGCTCCTGATGCTGATCAGACGGTTCAGCTCGAAATATGTTCAGGTATTGGGGCAAAAAAACGCCGCCTTGTCCAGCGGCGCGCAGTCTTGCGACGTTGCTTGCTCCCACTTGCACACACCTGGGCGCCGGTTGCATGACAGGTTGCTCGACCTAGCGGCGAGGGGAGACGAGGGGGCCGAAAACAGTACAATGAAGCCCATGCATTGCTTTCGTCCGCACCCCAGCCGCCTGCTGTTCGCCATGATTGTGGCCGCAGCTTGCCCCTTTTGGCTCGCATCTGGGGGCTGCGACGCCGCTGGCTCCTCGACCGATGCCAAGACGAGCTCGACGACCACGAGTAGCGCGCAAGGAGCGGGCGGGGCCACCGCCTCGACCAGCGCCCAAGGTGGAGGGCACGCCGGAAGTGGGCAAGGTGGCGACGGAAAAGGCGGCGAAGGGCAGGGTGGCGAGGGTGGCGAGGGACAGGGTGGCGGCGGACAGGGCGGCGCGCTGCCGTGGCCGACCTGTGACAGCCCTCCTGCTGACGTAGCGGTCAAGACCATCCCTCAGCTTTGGCAGGACGATCCGGTCCAGCCGACCGAAGTATGGGTCAGCGGCGTCATCGTCACGGCGCTGAGCAAGTCAGCCTGTGTTGCCGGCCAGCCTTGCCAGATCTACCTGCAGCAAGATCCGAGCTACGCCAATTTCGCCGCAGGCGCCCATCACGCCATCAAGCTCTTCGCCTCGCCTCCCACCGCGGCGCACTTCGACAAAGTGAAGCTCAACGATGTCGTTGATGTTCGCGCCTACGCCTGGCGCTACACCGTGGGCGGCCAGAACGAGCTCATGCTGCAGGTCAACCTGCAGCTGCCGGGTTGCATCAAGCCCACTTCCACGGCGCAGCCCACGCCCATTGTTGGCGTCAAGCTCGGCGATTTGAGCAAAGCGGCCTACGAGAGCACCCACGGACCTTTGCTGGTCCAAGTCGCCCAGGTGTCTGGCAAACCGGCCATGCCCGCTGAGACCTTCGCCTTATGGCACACCGGTGTGTTCAGCGATGCCGGTGTCGAGCAGATCGTGAGCCTGAGCCCTTACTTCTTGCCCAAAGGTGAGCTCGTGGGCTTGAGCGAGGGACAAAAGACCGCCTTTTCGACCATCACCGGAGTTTTCGGCATGTTCGTGCCCCCGGTTGGCGACGGGGGCACGGCCAAGAAGTACCTAGAGCTCTACCCACGCTCGATGGCCGAGCTGGTCCTAGCGAAATGAAATAGCGCCAGCCTTGGGCCTATTGGCCGCCGCCGCCGCCGCCGCCAGCGCCGCCAGCGCCGCCAGCGCCCGGGTCGGCGCCGCAATGCATGGTGACCAAGCGCTTGGCGTACTTGTAGAAGTCCTCGCCATCGCCTTGCTTGCATGCGTCGACCGGATTGCCTTTGCCCACCAGGTCGGCCTCGCAGGTGTCAGCATCCGCCGCGAAGGTCTTGCATCCGCCCGCGGTGGCATCGTCGAGGCAGGTCAGGAATTTGTTCAGCCGCGCCTGGGTGGTGATCTCACCGCACTGCTCGAGACAGGCGTAGATGGCGCATTTGTAGGCCTTGTCGACCTTGGCGCCGCAGCTCTTGTTGGAGCTGTCGCCCTCGAAGGCGGACAAGCAGTGGCCGTAGTTGCCGTCGACCATGCCGCTCTCTTGGTAGAGCACAATCGGGGCTTGCGGGTTGCCGTCTGGAACCGACAGAGAGCAGCCGATGCAGTTTGGGTTGGCGTCCGAGAACTCTTTGCATTTCTCCTGGCTCGCTCCCGGGCTGAAGCAAGCCGCGAAAAGCTCGTCGACTTGCTGGGGGCTGCACACGTCGTTGTAGAGCCCCACCGACGGGTACCAGTCGTGGCTGAAGTCCGACACGCTGTTGCGCTCGCCGCACTCTTTCGGCGCCGCGCCACCACCGCCCATCGCGCCCGTTGTGGTGGTGTTGGTGTTGACCATCGTGGTGCTCGTCGACGATGTCGCGGTGTTGCCACCGGTGCCGTCATCTTCACCCTCAGTGCAACCCGGCCCAGATGCCAAACCAGCCACTGCCACGCCCAGAATTACCAAAGTCAAGGACAGCCCGCGGGAGGGGCCGTCGAAAAGGAATCTACTCATGATGCTAAATCCTCCAGAGTCCGAGGAAGTATCCCGCGTACGGCTATTCGTCAACCAAGCCGCCCGCGGGCACGGTCGACCAGCGCTTGCAGCCGTTCGCGGGTCAGCCCGCGTAGCGCTTTCAGGGACTGCCCTTGGCTGGCGATGGGCTCACCTACTTCGAGCGCGACATCGACCCGCTTCATGCTGGCCACGCGCTTCATGTGCTCGAGGAAACTCTCGTCTCCGAAGGTGGTCTCGGCATCGGCGTAGGCGATCCCGGCCGGAACGATTTCGGCGCCAGCCCGCATCGCCGCGCGGAATCCCCCGGTGAACAAGGGGCGCACTTCGTCGCCACTAAATGCGGTGCCTTCTGGGTAGATGGCGATGCCGCGACCCGCCTCGAGCGCTCCGCTCATCTGTTTGAGCACCGCCATGCCGCTGCGCCTGTTGCCCCGCTCCACGAAGAGCGTACCGGTGCCGCGGGCCACGTAGCCGATCATAGGCCATCTGGCGAGATCGGCCCGACTGACCAAACTGGCGTTGAAGTAGCTCAGCGTGATGCCCACATCGAGGCCCGAGCGATGGTTGAGCACGAAGAGCCGTCCGGTGCCGCTGTCGCTGCGACCTGGGTAGCGCCCGCCAAGCCCTACGTGCGGACCAGCTGGTTGGACATGGACCTGATAGATGCGCAGCAGGTTGCGCGCCCAGCGGCCGGCCCAGTGGTTCATCAGCGCTTGGTGCTCGCTGGTGGGGTGCCTCGCCAAGTCGGCGCTCAGCAGGGTCCAATGAACTGCCGTAGTCCCTACGAATGCGACCGAGCGTCCCCCAAAACGTAGTAGGTCCACCTTGCCTAGTCCCCGTCGTCCCCACCCTCGAGCTCGGACTTGAGCAGAGCGCTGGCGAGCTTGGGGTTGGCGCTTCCCTTGGTCGCCTTCATGAGCTGTCCCACGAAGAAGCCGAGCAAACCGGTCTTGCCCTTGTCGCGGTAGAGCCCAACTTGTCCCGGGTGGGCAGCCAAGATCTCGCGCGCCAGCTTGCGGAGCGTGTCCTCGTCACTGATCACCGCCATGCCCCTTTCGCTC
The DNA here is from genome assembly GCA_964599485.1 of uncultured Polyangiaceae bacterium. Classification (GTDB taxonomy): domain Bacteria; phylum Myxococcota_A; class Polyangia; order Polyangiales; family Polyangiaceae; genus JAPYTK01. Next base: position 27,695 of record CAZRGL010000043.1, on the reverse strand, counting down.
ACCAGCTGCTCGGGATCACGATCGGTGTTGCGGATTTCGGCGTAGATCTGCTTGGCCTGCTTGCCACTGATGCTGCCTGCCTCGACCATTCGAACCAGCTTGGCGGCTTGCTCCGGGCTGATTGGGAAACGCGCTTGCAGGCCTCGCGTGGTGCTGTCGCGAAGCAGCTCGCTCTGCACGAAATTGGCAAGCTTGGTGGCGGGCGCTTCGGCGGCGAGGCCTTGCTCGAAGAACGAGGCGATTGCTGGATGTGAGGTCAGCACGCCAGCGGCGTAGTCGCTGAGGCCGAGCGCGCCAACGAAGCGGGCCCGTTTGGCTGCTGGCAGCTCGGGCAAAGAGGCACGCATGTCGGCCAGCACCTGCTGATCGATCCGCAGCGGCGGAAGATCGGGCTCGGGGAAGTAGCGGTAGCCCGCGTCGCCCTCTTTTTCGCGCAACAAGTAGCTCTCGCGCTTGTCGGAGTTGTAGCCGCGGGTCTGCTGACTCAGCTGCTCGCCGCGCTCGAGCAACCGAGTCTGACGCCGGATCTCGACGTCGAGCGCCTCTTGTACGAATCGAAAAGAGTTGATGTTCTTCATCTCCACACGTGTCCCAAAGGTCGTTTCTCCGTGCTTTCGTACCGATACGTTTGCGTCGCAGCGGAAGCTGCCTTGCTCGAGGTTTCCATCGTTGACCCCGAGAAACATCAGCGCCCCGTGCAGCCGGCGCATGTAGTCGCCCGCCTCAGCTGGGGATCGCAGATCGGGCTCGCCGACGATCTCGATCAAAGGCGTGCCCGCTCGGTTGAGGTCGACCACCGAATCGACACCAGCGCTGTGGACGTTCTTGCCGGCGTCCTCCTCCATGTGGATTCGGGTGATCCCCACGGTGCGAGGGCCGAGATCGGCGTCGATCAGCAGGCTCCCCTCGGTTGCTAGCGGCTCCTCGTATTGGCTGATCTGATAGCCCTTGGGCAGATCGGGATAGAAGTAGTTCTTGCGCGCAAAAATGCTGCAGGGCTGAACTGTGCAGCCGAAGGCGAGCGCTGCCGTGATCGCCATGCGTAGCGCTTCCTCGTTGAGCACCGGCAGCGCGCCCGGCAGCCCCAAACAGACTGGGCAGGTGTGGGTATTGGGGGGGGCGCCGAAGGACGTAGCGCAACCACAAAAGGTCTTCGTCGCAGTGAGCAGCTGCGCATGGATTTCCAAGCCGATGACCGGCTCCCAGTTGCCGTAATCCGTCATGAAGCGCTCAGCTCATAGCCCGAATCGTCTTGGCGACTCAAATGGCTCAATAGCCGCCCATGGAGCCAACAGGGGCCTTCTTCATGTTGGGAGATTGCTTCTTGTTTTGGCGCTTCTTGTTGTAATGGACCTTGTTGCCCTCGTCGAAGGGGCGCTTGAGCGGCGCATCGGCAGGAGGCTTGCCCTTGTGGGGCCGCTTGGGCGCGCGTGTTCGCGGCTTGAAGGTGAGCGGATAGATTGCAGAGGCAACACCGCCCCCCTCGGGTGCGGGAAAGCTCAGCGACTTGAACGACTGCTCGATACAGCGGCGGAAGTCGTCGTCGCCTAGCGTGCCGACTGCTTTGGCCTCGATCACGTCCCCTTTGGGGTCGATCTTGAAATGCATGTCGATGCTACCAGCCAACCCAGGCAAACGCGCTTGGGCCACCTCGTAGCAGACGCTGTACTTGCTCTTGCTGCGGGTGATGGTGCGCTTGATGACCGCGAGCGCGATCTTGGCCTCTTTGGCTTTGAGGGCGTAGCTCTTGTCGAAGGGCTGGCCTTCGCGCACCTCGATCAGCTCGCTGGCGTCGTTGTAGCCCGGTTGCGAGATGCGCACGCGGTGGCGTCCGGGCGCGATTCGAATGCGCAGCTGCCCTTTGGCTGGCTCCTCGCCGAACTGCTTGGCGGCGTCTTCGAAGTCGGCGGCCCGGTAGACGCGGCCGTCTACCTCGATCTTGTCGCAAGCCGGATCGCAGCGGATGCGCAGCGGCACTTCTTTGCTCCCCTGTGGCCGCGGTGCGGCTGCTGCTGAGATAGCAGGTTTGTCGGGCTCACCGGGCGCCGTGAACATGAAGGCCGAGGCGACCACGGTGATTGTGCCAGCGAGTGCGGCGGCCAGCCATAGCAGTCGCTTGCTTCCAACGGCCCGCGCGGGCGTCGGCGTGACCGAAGCCGCAGCGCCTTCGAATGTTTGGGCCGTCTCCTCGGGCTTGGCGGGCAATTCGTCGCTGTGGTCGCGGGCAGCCTCCAAAGTCGAGGTTTGCTCCTTGGGTTGCTCGTCGCCCGCTGGCTCGTCGCTTTCCTCCACCGATGCGTCGAGCTTCTGCTGTGAGACGAACGCTCCGGTGGCCAGCAGTGCGCTGTCGATTTCGTTGAGGGGCTCAGCGGCCCGCTCTGCGGTCTCGCTGGTTTCGGCTGGCTCGCCTGGGCTGCTACCACTCAGCGCCGCCTTGAATGCGCTGGCCATGGCCCGAGCTGAATCGAAGCGCTTGTCGGGCTCGTGGCGCAGCGCGCGGCTGAACCAGGTATCGACTGCTTTGGGGATCTCCTCACGCTGGCTGCTTGGCGGTTCTGCCACGTCGCCGCAGATTGAAAAGAACAGCGAGCCGACGGTCTCACCCGCGAATGGTGGTGCTCCGGTGAGGGCCTCGTAGGCGACGATGGCCAGGGCCCACAGATCGGCGCGGTAGTCAGCCTCGCGGGCACTGCGCACGAGCTCTGGGCTCATGTACAGCGGCGTGCCCAACATGGCGCCGGTGGTGGTCATGGCGTGGTTGGGATCTTCGGTGTGTTTGGCGATTCCAAAATCGAGCACTTTGACGAACAGCTCGTCCTCTGAAGGAAGCAAGAAGAGGTTGTCCGGCTTGATGTCGCGATGAACGATCCCGAGGGCGTGTGCTTTGCTCAGCGCTTTGGCTACCTGATCGACGATCTGGCTGACCTCGCCGAGCGCGAGCCGGCCGTCGCGACGTAGCCGCGAGCCGAGCGACTCGCCTTCGAGTAGCTCCATCACGATGTAGGGCGTGCCGTTGTCCATGACGCCGTGGTCGTACATGTGCACGACGTGTGGCGACTTGATGCGCGCTGCCGCGCGGGCCTCGAGCTTGAAGCGGTCGAGCGCCGCCTCGCGGTGCTTTTGGCGATGGTCGGCAGCGATGAACTTGACCGCCACCTCGCTCTCCAAGCCGAGGTGGTTGGCGACCCACACGCTTCCCATGGCCCCCTCACCCAGCAGGCTCTCGAGACGCAGATTGGTCGTGACCATCGTGCCCGGCTTCAGCTCCGGCATGCCGTCATCGTAGCCGCCCGCGCCCAAGATGCCAGCCCTGGCTATCGGCAGCCCCTGGCAAGGCCTCGTTGAGAACGACCGCGGTTGCGGTTAGAAGTGCTGGGTGTCAACCAGCATTGAGGTTTTGAGCTTCTGGTTTGGTCGCCCCCCCGGTCGGCGCTTCGAGCTCGTCGACGCGATGTGGTTGCCGAGTCGCATTCCCTGTTGGGGTGGGCATTGGGCAAACCGCTTGTTCGACGTCGACGGCATGATTCGGCGGCGCTTTGGCGGTGTGCTGGAAGCCGCCGCTGCTGGCGAGCTCGATCATTGGACGGCGACACCGAGTGGAAGGTTGGCGCTGGTCATCGTGCTCGATCAGCTCAGCCGCAACATCCATCGCGATACCCCGCAAGCCTTTGCTCAGGACGCGAAGACCTTGCCAATCGTCCAAGAGGCGCTGGCCGCGGGCGAGGATCAGCTCTTCAATCCGCTCGCCCGGACACTCTTCTACCTCCCCTTGATGCACCACGAGAATTTGCTCTTACTGGAGCGTTGCATCGCGCTGTACGAGGACGCCCGAATCGAAGCCAGAGGCTTGGCTCGCAAGGTGATCAGCATCGAGCTCGCCTCCGGAAGGCGCCACCACCAAATTCTGGCGCGCTTCGGGCGATACCCCCATCGCAACCGCATCTTGGGCCGCGACTCGACTCCGGCAGAGCGCCGCTTCTTGAACGAAGCCTTCTCGACGTTCTGACGTCGCCCGAGCCTGCCATTGCCGAATGATGTGGCTGGCTCTCAGAGTCGCCGCACGCAGCCGCGCTGCGTAGGCGGCGCGATGTTGGCTGCGGGCCCCTACTCTGAAAGGCCCAGGTCGTCCCAATGCATGGCTAGGTACAGCTCGGTTTCGCCATCGAGCGCGGCTCGCAGCTGTTGGGCCAGGTGCCCGGCAAGATGCCCTAGCTCTTCGGAGCTGAGCGTCTCCCACGCTTGGAACACCAGTAGCTCGCTCACCGAGCGGCGCAGGCGCGACAGCTTCCTCGAGACATGTTTGACGTCGTGGCCGTGTCGGGGATGACAATCGGACGAGTCGGGTGCGCTCAACTCTTCTAGGTCTGCGACCCGTTCAGCGAGGGCCAAAGCCAGTGGCGACAGAAGCTCAAACAACTCCCGCGCCGCCGCCATGGTGGCGACCGGAGGTTGGCTCGCTAGCCTGTCTAGGCAGCCGAGCAGCCCGGCGCAATGCGAGCGGTCGTGCCCCGCGGTGATCGCTGATGGTTCGTGTGCCGATTGAGCGTATTGCATGGGACAGCCTCCTGAAGGTGAGCTCGAAGAGCATCGGGTTGATGGTTGTCCACACTCTTTGAGCACAGCCCATGCCATGACCATCCCGTCCCGTTCCGCCCACTTGGCGCGCGCTGCGGGCGGATTTGCTTTCCCCGTGTTTCGTTTTGGGACAGGGCGTTCCGTTTTGTGGCGCAGGCCGCCGCCTCTCCGCGGCTTCAGATCCCCAGCAGGCGCGCCGCGTTGCCTCCCATGAGCGCTTCGCGTTGGGCTGAGGTGAACGCCGGCAAGCCGAGGAGCTTGCGCGCCAAGAACGGTACTTTGAAACCACCCACCCAGCGCGCCCACGAGTCGGTGTCGACCACCGGGAAGTCCGATCCGAACAGCAACCGATCGGAAAGTCCCGCTGCGAGCATCGTGCCGATCGCTTGCATACGGGCCATGCGCGGGTAAGCACCCAGGGCGGAAATGTCGACCCATACGTTGGGGTGTCGAACAGCCACGCCAGCCAGCTCGTTGAACCAGGGGGCGGCGCAGTGGGCCGCAACGACTTTGAGCTCGGGATAGCGAATCACCACATCGTCGAGCAGGGCAGGGTGGCCGAGCCGCAGCGGCAGTGTCGGCAAGCCAATACCCAAATGGATGAGGAGGGGCACGTCGAGCTCGATGCACGCTTCGTAGATGGGGAAACAGTGTGGCTCGGTGATGTCCAGGTAACCGAACTCGCCGATACCAGCAAAACCATGTTCCTCGATGCAGCGTCGTACGCCATCAGCAGGATCAGCGTGGCTGCGGGGATCGACCATGCCAAAGCCGATCAAGCGGTCGGGATGGGCGCCCACGGTTGCAGCCAGGCCCGCATTGTCCGTCGGCGTGGCGTCGTTGCGGACCGTCGTGTGCACTACGGCGCGCTCGATCCCCGCCGCGTCCATCTGGCCGAGCAGGATGGCGGTAGGCCGCTCCTGGCCGAGCTTCACGCCGTTGCGCTCGACGAATGCCCGATCTCGCGGATCCTGCAAGTCGTCGATCGTCGACAGATGAGTGTGGATGTCGATGATGCGCATGGCCCGCAGGCTACACGTGGTTCGCTGGCGATAGCAGTATCAATGGCCACCGAGTCGCCCGCTGATGACCCGCAACTGGATGACCATTCAGTCACCACCCTTCTGCCCGCGGGGCAGTATTGAGCCGGAGCCCGACGTTTGTCGCCTTGACAGCACATCAAAAAGCCGGGAATGACCCGCGGGTCAGTTTTTCTTGTCGTGGAGGGGCGATGGCGCTAGCACGCTTGCTTCGGGTAAATCGGCGCGTGACGTAGCGCCAGCGGCAGGCAAGGGCGGGAGCAATGAGCAGACGTTTCGTTGGTATCGACGTCGGGGCGGAGACAATCAAGCTGGTCGAGCTGGTAGGCAGCGCAGGCAAGCTCCGCTGGGTGCGTCGCCAGATTGTCGAGCACCACAAGCATCCGGCGCGCGCCCTGCGTGAGCAGCTCGAAGCCTGGCAATGGTCGACCGTGCACGCCGCTGCAGTGGCCGGACGGGCCAGTCGCTTGACGCGACTGCCTCGGATCCCGACCAAGCAAGCCCAGGCCGCGGGCTTTCGGCAGCTCTGCGGGGACCAAGCCGCCACCATCGTTTCGATTGGCAGCCACGGCTTCTCCGTGCTCGAGCTGCGCGAGAGCGGCGTGGAAGTCTTTCGGGAGAACGCGCGCTGTTCGCAGGGGACGGGCAATTTCCTGAGGCAGCTGGTCGAGCGCTTCGACTTGAGCATCGAGGAAGCGAGTGCGCTGAGCGCAACGGTCACCGATCCAGCCCCGCTGTCAGGGCGCTGCCCGGTCATCCTCAAGACGGACATGACGCATTTGGCCAACAAGGGCGAGCGTCGTGAGCAGATCTTGGCAGGCCTCTACGACGCTGTTTGCGAGAACGTACAGGTGCTCATCAAGCCGGCTGCGAGCCCGCCACAGGTTCTGCTCTGCGGAGGCGTGAGCCGGGCGGCGCGGGTGCGTGACCACTTCGACGCGTTCTTGGCACGCAACAACATGCAGAGAATGCAGCTGTGCGGCGACGATGAGGACCCCTTGTTCCTCGACGCGCTGGGTGCAGCGCGCATCGCCGCTCAGCAGCCACCGCAGATGGTGCCGCTCGCCGACTTGTTCGGGCCCGCTCAGCCAGCGCATTTGGATCGGCTCGCTTCGCTATCGAGCTACCTGCCCAAGGTGCGGCGCCTGACCGCCACTGCCCCGCCTGCGTCTGGCCTGCAGGAGTCTGATGGGTCGCGCGACTTGTTGCTCGGTTTCGACATCGGATCGACTGGCTCCAAGATCGTGGCGCTCGACCGCGCCAGCGCAACCGCGGTTTGGGAAGGCTACGGCAACACCAATGGCGATCCAGTAGGAGCTGCGCAGCGCTTGCTCGACAAGTTCGTGGCTTCACCGGTGGCCCACCACAGCGTGGTGGCATTTGGCGCTACCGGCAGTGGGCGCGAAATCGTGGGCTCATTGTTGGCCACTTGTTATGGCCCCGAGCGCGTGTACGTGCTGAACGAGATCGCGGCTCATGCCGAAGGCGCGATGTACTTCGAGCCGAGCGTAGACACCATTTTCGAGATCGGCGGTCAGGACGCCAAGTACATCCGTCTGTCGGAGGGACGGGTCATCGACGCGGCCATGAACGAGGCCTGCTCGGCAGGCACGGGCTCCTTCATCGAGGAGCAAGGCAACAAGTTCGAAGGCATCGACGATGTCGTGCAGCTCGGTCAGCACGCTCTCTGCGCCGAGAGCGGTATCTCGCTCGGCCAGCATTGCTCCGTGTTCATGGCCGAGATCATCGACGAGGCCGTAGCCGCTGGTGTCGACAACCAATCGGTGATCGCAGGCATCTACGGCTCAGTCATTCAGAACTACCTCAACCGCGTCAAAGGCAGCCGCTCGGTTGGCAATGTGGTGTTTTGCCAGGGCATGCCTTTTTCCTCCGATGCGCTCGCTGCGGCTGTAGCACGCGAGACAGGCGCTGAGGTTATCGTGCCGCCCAACCCAGGCACGGTCGGCGCGCTCGGCATTGCGTTGCTCGCCCGCAAGGCGCTGCAGAGCGACGAAGCCATCGCGCTCGATCCGACACGCTTTCTCCAGGCCCGTGTGGCCTGCAAGGACACCTTCGTCTGCAAGTCCAAGCATGGCTGCGGGGGCGGCGGAAACCGCTGTCGCATCGATCGCATCGCGACCCTGGTGGCCGACAAACAGCAGCGCTTCACCTGGGGAGGCAGTTGTTCGCTTTGGGACAAGGGCACTGGAAGAGTGAAGCTCCCCGACCGGGCGCCAGATCCCTTCCGCGAGCGCGAAGCCTTGGTCGGCGACTTGATGCAAGAGCTGACCGTAGCGCGCGGCAACAAGACGATTGCGCTCACCGATGTCTTTCAGCTCAAGGAGCTGCTGCCCTTCTTCGCCACCTTCTTGTTCGAGCTGGGTTTCGATCTGCGCTACCACCAGAGCGAGGGACAGAAGACGCTCAAGCGCGGCATCGAAGAAGCCAACATTCCCTTCTGTGCGCCGTTTCAGCTCTACCATGGGCTGCTCAGCAGCATGGCGGAGCAACGGCCGGACTTCTTGTTCTTGCCAATGTTGCGCGACATGCCGCGCTGTGGCGATGAAGAGCACGCTGTTTCTTGTCCCATCGTGCAGGGCAGCGGCGACATCATGCGTTGGGATTTGAGCACCCAAGGACGCCCGCGTCTGCTCACGCCAGTGATCGACTTCGGCAGTGACAACTACGACTCGCAGGCCTTCTTGCAGAGCTGTCACGATTTGGCCGGCTCGTTGGGCGTCTCTGGGATCAAGTGGTGGCAGGCTTTTCAGAAAGCGCAGCAAGCTCAGCACCAGTTCGTGGCCCGCTGCCATCGCATCGGTCGAGAGGCGCTAGATTATTGTCGTGAGCAAGAGCTCATCGCTGTGGTCACGCTGGGACGGCCTTATACGCTCTACAATCCCGAGCTCAACTCCCACGTTCCGCCGCTCCTTCGAGAGCAGGGGGCGATGGCCATCCCCATCGATTGCTATCCTGTCGCCGACGAGCTCGCCGTGGTCAATGGGCTGTATTGGGGCCACGGCCAGCGCAACATGCGCGCGGCGCACCAAATCAGGCGAAGCGAAGGCGTCTATTCGATCTGGTGCAGCAACTACTCTTGCGGGCCCGATAGCTTCAACCTGCACTTCTATGCCTACGCCATGCAGGGCAAGCCCTTTGCGGTCATCGAGACCGACGGCCATTCGGGTGATGCCGGCACCAAAACGCGCGTCGAGGCTCTCTTGCATTGTGTGCGCGAGGATCTGCGCAGCGTCGAAAAGGAGCTGGTTGCGGACTGTCAGAACCTCGCGCAAGTAGCCCGCCAGCCGCACGCGCTCGAGGACATACGCAGGCGCGGCGAGAAGGTGCTCATTCCGCGCATGGGTCCAGGTGCCGAGGCGCTGGCTTCGTGCTTGCGGGGCAGCGGAGTTGCGGCAGAAGCATTGCCGCGACCTGATCGTGAAGCGCTCCACATCGGTAGGCGCTACACCTCGGGCAAGGAATGCTCGCCCATGTGGATCACCTTGGGCAGCTTGTTGCAACGGGTGCAGCGTGAGCGCGATCCCTTGCAGCGCTTCTCGTTCTTCATGCCGACTGCCAACGGCCCTTGTCGGTTCGGGGTCTACAACATCTTGCACCGTATGGTGCTCGAGCGGCTCGAGCTCGCCGGACGAGTCAGCATCTGGTCGCCGCCGGACGAAGACTACTTCGAGGGTTTGCCAGGGGGCTTCGCGGCGCTGGTGCAGATTGGTTTCAGTGCTGCAGATTGGCTGCAAGAGGCGCTCTATCACTGTCGACCCATCGAACGTCGCTCCGGTGAAATCGAGGCTATCTACAAGCGTTACGTAGGAAAGCTCTATTGCCGGCTCGAGGCGGCCGCCGGTGGGGACTTGTCGCTGCCGAATGCAATGTTGCAGGTGGCCAATGGTCGCTTGTTTGGTTGTACGGCTTTGCTTCGTGAGGCGGCAGCAGCGTTCCATGCTGCAAGCCAAGAGCGGCCCATGCCCACGGCGCTGGTGGTCGGCGAGATCTACGTGCGCTGCGACCCCTTCGCCAACGACGACATCATCGAGCAGCTCGAGGCGCGCGGGATTCGGGTACGCTTCGCGCCGTTCAGCGAGTGGCTGGAGTACTCTGATCATCTCAGCCGCAGCCGCGGACCGGCCGGTTTTTCCGCCCAGCTCAGCTCGCTGGTCCAGCGTCGCATCCAGAACACTTGCTATGCGGTATTCGGCGACGAGCTCGGGTGGCCCAAGCGCACGACGGTCAAGGACAGCATTCACGCCGCCCGTCCTTATGTGCGCGAGGATCTCGCCGGCGAGGCTCTTTTGACGCTCGGTGGCCCCGTGCACGAATGGCGTGAAGGGCTCATCGACGGGGTTCTGAGCGTCGGTCCTCACGAATGCATGCCCAACAAAGTCGCCGAGGCTCAGTTCTTCCACGTGGCCGAGCGGGAAGGGCTCATTTCGGTGACCATTCCGGTCAACGGCGATCCCATCGATCCGGAGATTGTCGATTCCTTCGCCTTCGAGCTCCGCTCCCGCTTCGAAGCACGACGAGCCGCGGCGGGACGAAGCGCTCCCAAGCGCAAGCGCGTTCGACTCTTGCGCTGACTTGAGCTGGCTCAGGAGACCGTCTCATGACCTAGCTTCGCCGTAGGGGCATCTCGGGCGGGAGCAACGGTGTCGCAAAACAACCACAGCTCGTGTGACGGAGCACAGCTCGGCGTGTCGCTGAGGTCACACTTTGCGGCTGTGTTGATTCCTTCCGCTGCAGTTGCGCTGGCCTGGCAGTTGCGCTGGCCTGGTAGTTGTGCTGGCCTGGTAGTTGCGCTGGCCCGGTAGTTGCGCTGGCCCGGTAGTTGCGGGAGCGCAGGGCATGCGCCCCCCAAATCGATCGCTCCTTGCTGTCATATCACTCGTCGCGGCTGCTTGCGGTCCGACCCCATCGTATTCGATCCGGCAAGCCGCGTTGGTCCCGGCCGCCGTTCAGTTGCCCCCCGCCTCCTTCAGGAGGGGGATGGATCTATTCGTGGGAAAGTCATTGACGACCGGTCTCGGCTCTCCGGCGCTGCCGCCTGGCAGCGAAGCGGATTTGTGGGTCCCGCGACACCAGTTCGATGCCTCGCTAGGCGCGCGATTTCATCGCTACTTCGGAGCGCGGGTGGGCTACCGGCACGGCCTGTCAGCCAACGCCGCCAGGGCAACCGCGTTTTCGCTCGGCCAGCCTGAAAAGGACGTGATCGGCGCCGGAATAATGCTGGATGCTCGCTATCCTGCAGACGAGGAGCTCGAGCTGCATGTGTCTCTCGGAGCCATGCTCTTCGGGATCCCCTCCGCGGCGGTCATTACTTGTAAGAGCGAGTGCTCTGCATCCAGCAACTTCACCGGGACTGAGTACAGTTTCATGTCGATGAACTTCGGCAACCTCAGCCTGAATTGGCAGCTCCTACCCACGCTGAGACTCTGGGGCGGCGTGGCCATACAGAATCACCCAACCAACAAGTCCAGCTTCGAGTCCGACAGTCCCGACACGAACACCAAGCCGGGCCCCGTCAATCCGATCGTCAACGCCGGCATCGAGATAACCGCCAACGAGCATCTCTCCTTGACCTACCAATTCGCGCTGCCCGTGGTTGCCGCACCAGTTCGTTATTACCCGATCGCCACCATCGGCCTGCGCGGCACGCTAGGCTCGATACTGCGCCGGAGACCAGAATAGACGCGGAGCTGTTGGCGGGCCTCTTGGGCAGACGTCCAAAGGAACCGATTCGGCAACGCGTCGACTGCGCACAGCGCGGCGCTCGAATCAAGAGCGGCTTGCCTAGCCGTCGAAGGCCTGTTGCTAGTTGCTCGTCTCTACCTCGGCAGGCTTGCGCTCGAGCTCTGCTTGGTCTGGAAACGCACGGCCGTCGCTGCGGTACATGACCAGCTTGGAATCCACCACCTTCAGGACCACGACCTCATCGGGGCGATAGCTGTTGGCCCACTTACAGCGGCTCGCATCGCTGCCGCGTCGTACGGCCTTGGTGGTGGGTTTGGCGATGACGACGCCATTGACGATCTTCCCGGTGAAGCGCTGGGTCCAGCCGGTTTGGATTTCGCGCCGCGAATTGCAGCGGAACAGTTTTCGCTCGGCGGCGAACAAGCGCACGTCGACGAGGTGTTTGATGGACACTTCGCGTCCGTTCTCGACCGACACCGAGAGGGTCTCGTGACGCTGTTGCTCCGCGTTGTTGTGCAGGGGCGAGGGTGTGCGTGGTCGCTCGAGCTGCCAATCGCCCACCAGCTCGCTGGTCTTGGTCTCGCGCAAGGACTTGACGCCGTACAGCCGCTTCTGATTGTCGAAGAGCTTGAGCCGCAGCTGTCCGTTGTCTTGGCTCACCCAGAGCGTGAGGAGGTTGGGCAAGTCACTGGCGCGAACTTTGGCGCGATAGAGAAAGCGCTCATCATCGACGCGCTCGAGCTTGCTGACCGTGTAGCTTCGCTCTTTGCCGCGCCATTGCAGGGTAGCGGCGGTCAGATCGAGCGCTAGGGGCCGCAGTGCCAGCTCGTCACAAGCTTGAAGGGCGGCTTTTTCCGCCTGCTTCTTGCGCTTGTCATCGCTCACTTCGCTCATGAAGCTCGCGACCCAAGCCGAAGCGCGCTCGCACTTGCCGATGGCGTCCTGGACCTCGGTCGACAAGTAGGTCTCCAAGGGTTTGCCAGGCAGCTGGGCTGCCCATACACCAAACGCGGCCCGCCCGGACAGTGAGGCACCTGGCAAGCGATACGAAGCGCGCTCGTGGCGTCGCATGTCGTTGATCAGCTTGCGCACCGTGGGCAGCTCACCGAGCGCCATGTAACCATGCTCCCGCTCTTTCGGGCGGTCCTTGGCGGGCAACATCAGGTATTCGGTCTCGATTCGCTTGAGCTCGGCCGCGAGCTGCTCAGCAGTTGGCTCGGCTTGCTTGTCGGCGGGCGCAATCTGATCGACCAGCTTCTTGAGGAGCTTGACGTGCACGGCGCCGTTTTGGCCGCGGTGAGCCAAGTCCTTGGTGACGTTGACGCCCACGACGGCGCCATCCTCGTTGCAGGTGGGCCCGCCACTGAAGCCAGGCTCGATGTCGGTAGAGACCAACAGTCCCTCGATGGCGTTGTCGCGCACGATGCGTTTGGCCACCCGGTCATAGACCGGGAACTTGACCAGGCTGAGCAGCTTGCCATCTTTGACGATCAAACCGGTGCGCCGCGTGATGCGACTGCCAGGATAGCCATAGGATCGGACGGCCTCGTTGGCCATCGGCTCGGCGGCGAGCGCCAGCCGAGCGAAGCGGCCGGCGCGGATGTTCTTGATGCGGATGATGGCCAAGTCGGCGTCCGCGTCGAAGGCGACGACCTCGGTTTCGGGGAAGGCCTCCACATAATGATTGCCCCCGTCGGTAGCGACGTTGCGCTCGATCAGCACGGGCTCACCGCGGGCGACCACATGAAACGCCGTGGCCACATAAGCATGCTCGTCGGGCCCTTTGACGAAGAAGCCCGTGCCGTTGCCGCTCGGCGTGGCTACGCGCACGATGGCGCTCGCTACTTCGTCGTCCGATCCAGCCAGCGCCCGTATGCCCAGCCCGCCGGCGATCAAGATGGCCAGCGTCGCGAGGCCAGCAAACAACAAGCCGACGATACGTTTGGAGCGTGCTCCGTCGGAGAAGGGAGGAGTAGAGGGTCGTGGGGGGCCTGCAGGTGGAATGGATGCGACCATCGGGGAAGGCGGTATCTGGCTCTGGACGCCTGCAGCTGGCGGATGCGACGGTGCAGTCGACCGAGCCCGCGCAGTCTCCGTCGCTCTGGAGTCGAACGGGGCCGGCGTGGCCGGAGCGGCCGTAGAAGGAGCGGTAGCTGGAGCCGTCGTAGCTGCAGCCGCAGTCGGCTCCGTGGACGCTGGGCTGGCGGCTTGGGTTGGGTAATAGTTAGGTGGCGGCGGCGGCGGAGGGGGCTTGTTGCCGTTGTGCTGCGTGCTCATTCGTTCGTTCTCCCGGCTCGCGGACGTCGATATCTCGCGTGCTGGCGAGTCATACGGCTCGGTCGGGGCGAGCTTCCCCCAAAACGTCCAATCAGCCGACGTGTGGCTACAGCGCGTCGATACGGAACTGCGTCTTGGCGATCATCGAGACGAAACGCGGGCGGGCCGTGTCGTCGTCGAGATCGACTTGGTAGACCAGGAACAAGTCACGGCCGGGCCCGTAGATCCAGCGCAGGCGACTCTGCAATTGGACCAGGTCGTCGAGCAAGTTGTAGCCGGTCGAGACCTTCAGGCCCAACCGCGAGGAGAAACCAAAGGTGAAGCGCCCGTTCAGTACCAAGGTGTCGAAGCTGGGCAGCTGCTGGAAGCTCGCGTGGGCGTAGTTGTAGCCGACATCCAGGCGGAGCAGCGCGGCTGGAAGCCAGCTGACCCCTCCGGCGGTACCGAGCAGCTGCCCGCCGTAGTAGTCACGCCAGAACAGCTGGCCGTTGGTGCTCAATGATTTGGTGCCTGGCGTTCCGCCGAAGATCGACACATTGGCCCCTTCGTAGCTGCCCGCAGGGATTTCGGTGTCGCGGCCAACAGTGAACGAGTCGTCGACCGTCTCGACGGCGTAGTAAGCGTTGACGCCGAGTGAATAGCCCTTGTTCCACTTCAGGGCGGCAAAGCCCCCACCGTGGTAGTCGAGCAAGCTGTCACCTTCCGCGGCACTCAGCAGTCCGCCGTAGCCGCCTGCGTTGACTCGTTCGAGGCCGCGCTTGCCAATGCGTGGAACCAGCTCGAGCGATGCGCTCGCAGATTGGACCCCGACGCGCCGAAAGAAGCCCAAGTCGCCGCGCAGCTCGGGGTGGTAGTAGGCGTAGTGGAGGGTGGGGCGGACCAGCTCGTCGCGTAGCGCAATCTTGATGGTAGCTCCTGGTGCGAGCTTGTCGGCGTAGTCTCCAGAGCCCTCTCCTCCAGCCGCCACCTGGACCGCTGAGGCCTGGGATCCAGTGAGCGAGCCCACCGCGAAGGTCTCGACCAGCAACGGGAGCTTCTTTCCGCCGCGCCAGGCGCCGTCGATCCCGATCATCAGGTTGCGGTCCTCGGTGTTCTCCAAAGACTGACGGTGGGTGATCATCAGGCCCGCATTGGAGCCGCCGCCGAGCTCGAGCAAGCCGCGGAGCACGGCGTTGGAGGTCCAGGGCATGTCAGCGCCCGGACGGGTGGTGACTTGCAATGCGCCAAGCCTGAAGCGCCGGTGTGGGCGACCGACGAGCTTGAGGCCACCCACGATGGGCAGCTCACCGTCATCGCTCAAGCCGATGCGCCGGCTGTAGAGCATCTGAGCGGAGCCCTCCTTCCCGAAGCTGAGCAGCTCCAGATCATTCAAGAAGAAGCCGCGCTTCTCAGGTACGAAGAGCCCAAAGCGGCTGAGGTTGGCGACCTGATCGTCCAGATCGACCTGGGCAAAGTCGGTGTTGAGTGTCAGTTGCCCGCGCCAGCGTCCGATTTCGCCTCGCAAGTCGAGGCCGGCGTTGTAGAGCGCCTGGCTTTCGAGCGGGCTGGACGCGTCGTCGGTTTCGCGGCGAAGGCCGCCAAGCGCGTAGGGGGTAATGGTGAGGTTTCGAAGGCGCGTTCCACGCGCCGCTCCTTCAGGTGGGACCAGGCCCACCAGATCGCCGTAGCGACTGGCGGCGATGGGGCTGAACGGTGGCGGCAGCAGGGCCCAGTCGTACGTGGCGGTGCGTCGACTGTGGTCACGCGAGATGTTGAAGCCGAGTCGCTCGGGTGGCGCGGCGGGATCGATACCCAAGGCGTCATAGGGAATGCGAAGCTCCGCCGACCAGCCGTCGGTAGTGCGGGCTGCTGCCCCTTGCCAGACGGCATCGAACTCGACGCGGAAGTCCGACTCGTCGATGCCGCGGTAGTCGAGCTTGCCGCCGGCTGGGTTGATGGCGAAGCCGATGGTGGTGCGCTTGTCGTCGGTTGGGTCGATCTTCAGGCTCACGGCGTCGTCACGGAAGAGCGAGAAGTCGTCCCGACCGCGGGTGCGGGCGGCGATGCGGTCCGGTTGGTCATCTCGGCACCAGATCCCGACGTAGAGGGCCTCCTGATCAAAAAGCACCGAGAAGCGGGTCTCGACTGGAGGCTTGCCGCGCAGCTTGGGCTGTCGCTCGACAAAATCGCCATGCTTGCGCGCCTTCTGCCAAGCAGGCTCGTCGAGCTTGCCGTCGATGCTGAGCTTTCCCCCTAGCAGCTCGGCGCGAACCCGTTTCGCCTGTGGCTCGGCGGCCGAGGCGGTCGGGCTGATGAGCTCGGCGGCGACGGCACACAGTAGGATCAGCGGCGCTCGACGCACGGTGTCCTCGATCCGGCGCGAAGGCACTCCGGTCAGCGAACGACGCGCACCGAAACTTGTCCGGCGGCACGCTTGTTTTCGAGCACGACCTCGAAGCGGCTGGTGTCGAAGTTTTGATCCGAGAAGATGGCCAGCACGGTCGAAGCGCGCTTGTCGGTCAGCTTGGTGGATGCGCCCTTGGTGCCGATGCCGATGCTCACCTGCTTGATCTTGGGGTTGGCGCGCATCGTTCGAATGATCTCGACGAGCGCGACGCGGCCTTCGTTGGACAGCGCGGTGCTCTTTCGCTTGAAGCGAATCGGGGGTGTTACCGTGAAGCGGCCCTTCTTGTAGCGCGCATACTTGGGACAGCCGCCGGAGTCCTGTCCCGGCTCGAGGGGGCAGGGATCGATCGGATCGGCCACGTGGTCATTGTCACGGTCGGGGCAGCCCGTGGCTTTGGGATCGTCGTAGCGGGCGCCAGGTGCCTCGGGGCAGGCGTCCTTGTCGTCCTGGATCCCGTCGCCGTCGCGATCACGCTCTTTGGGACAGCCGCGGTTGCTCTCGGGGCCGGCTTCGTCGGGGCAGGCGTCATAGCCGTCGGCCACGCCGTCCAGATCCCTGTCCTTCGTGCCCTCGTCTACGATCACACGCTCCCCGCGTGCTGCATAGCCGAGTGTGAGAACGCCGCGGGCGGCGGCCGTGCCAGGCGCACTGCCGAGCCCAGCTCCGCCAGCGAGGCCGATGGAAAAATCGCCGATACGAAAGACGGCGCTGCCCATCGGCTCGAACTGCAACGCGAAATCCACGCTGCCCAAACCCGGCGTGACGTCGGATGCCGCCGTGCGTTGCGCATAGGTGAACGCGGCGAAATGCGGCTCCACGCCCAACATCACCATGGGCACGACTTTGTAGAGCGCGCCGCAGGAGGCTGCCAAGCGGTCCCCATCACGTCCCACGAACCACATCGGCGCCAGGCCCAGCGTGCAGCCGTAGACTAGGTCGCCGACTTCGCCAGCTGCGGAAGCGACGAGCTCGACGCGAAAATCTCCGTCCGGCCCGGCCATGTAGGCGGCCCGGGTGCCTGTGGGCGCCCAGAAGCGAGCCCCCAGCGACAGATCGAATTCTTTGCTACTGAAGGGTCGGGCATGGGCGCCGATGCGCAAGTCTCCGACGCCGCCCGTGCCTGCGGACATGGGTTGCTGGTTGACGCTGATGTCGTCGTCGCCTGTCTCGAAAGGCGCGAAGGGCATGCTGATCTCGAGGTTGAGCCAGTGCAGCGGGCTGATGGCGCCGCCGACGTGCACCAAGAGCGCATGCTTGACGGGGGATTTGTCCGAGGTTTCCCCAGGCACGTTTGGCTCTCCGCCTACGACAGCGGTACGCAGTGGGTCCATGCCGTAGTCCGCCGTCACGCGGAAACCGTAGGCGATCCCTTCTTCGAACTTGTCGTGGGGTCCTTCCGCCCTCGTGAACGGACTTCCTGCCGAAGCCGGCTGGAACTGATCGATGCGGATCTCGGAATCAAAGCCCTGCGCATGGCCCTCGGAAGGTGCCCACAGCAAAGTGGCGGCCAAAGGGAGCAGGAAAGCGACACGACGACGAGCCTTCACGCGGCCACTTTAGCAGCGTTGGGCCCTCAGAATGAACCTTCGAGCGATTTCCGCACACTTAGCCACCGCCGCGCCTGAAAAAACGCGTCGTTGTCGACTTTTTTCGGCGCGATTGCGTCCAACTCGTTGGAAACCAAAGCCAGCACCAGCCGCCCATGCCGGTTCGGGCTGGCGAAACAAGCCTCCAGATTGCATCATGTTGACCATGAAGGTATCGCCCAACACCTTGAAAAGCTTGGTTGTCGCAGTAGCGACGGCCGCAATTGTCGTGCTCGTTCCATTGTCGGCTGCTGCGCAGCCAGACGCGGCTGATCCAGCTGCCTATGATGACTACGACTACGACGCTGACACCGATTCGTCGGCGCTGACGGATTTCCGCAGCACCCTCGATCCTCACGGCACCTGGGTGCAGGACAGCACCTATGGCATGGTGTGGATCCCCGACGTGGTGGTCGTGGGCAAGAACTTCGTGCCCTACCGCACCGCGGGCCGCTGGGCGGTTACCGATGATGGCCAGTGGGTGTGGGCGAGTGACTACAAATGGGGGCACATCCCGTTCCACTATGGTCGCTGGGTTTGGGTTCCGGCGCGCGGCTGGGCCTGGGTGCCTGGGCGACAGTATGCCCCTGCTTGGGTGGTGTGGCGTGTGGGTGAGCCAGGCTATGACTACGTGGGTTGGGCGCCCATGCCGCCGAGCTACGTTTGGTTCAACGGTGTCGCGATGGGCTACTACGCCGCGGTCACGTTGCCGTTCTGGTTCTGCCCCAGCGCCTATTTCTTCGATCCCTATTGGCACTCGTACATCGTTCATGACCCGTATCGTGTGCGGTTGATCGCGAGCCACACGCATGTGCACCACAGCCACCATCACCACGGCCATCACGGCCATCACGGTCACAAGAAGGCGCACGCAACCGCGAGCAGCACGGGTGGCAGCACGGGCAAGCACGGCAAAGCCCCATCGAGCAGCTCGAAGCCTAGCTCCGCCCCGGGCTCGACGAGTGCCAGCGCAGCGGCCAACAGCGGTCAGCTGTCATCGAGCAAGCTGCAGCTGCGTGGTCGGCCGAGCTCGCCGAGCTT
Organism: uncultured Polyangiaceae bacterium; assembly: GCA_964599485.1. Taxonomy (GTDB): domain Bacteria; phylum Myxococcota_A; class Polyangia; order Polyangiales; family Polyangiaceae; genus JAPYTK01. Next base: position 9,087 of record CAZRGL010000043.1, on the reverse strand, counting down.
CAAGGATGCGAGAATCGCCAAGAAGTCTCAGCCCAAGAAGCGGGTCAAGCACAACCCCAAGGCGTTGGCTGCACGCAAGCCCTACAGCCGCAAGGCCAAGTCCCGGGCACTGAGTGCAAAACGACGTGCGCCAGCGGCGCGATCCGCGCGCAGGGCTCCGATTGCCCGCCGCGCCAAGGTTCGACGTCATGTCGTGCGCCGCAAGCGGGTCCGTGCCCACTTGCCCAAGAGAGGGTCGAGCACCTTCCCCACGGTGCCGCGCACGCCAGGGACCGTGAAGCCTCGGGTGCGGACTCACCACCGGGCTCCCAACGCGGGCAGCGCTCCTGACAAGTACAGGCCGCGCACGCGGAGCTACCGAACACCACCCCGCACGCGCCGAGCACCGACCCGCACGCGCCGAGCACCGACCCGCACGCGGACCCGCCGGGCGCCAAGCACCCGCACACGGACCCGCCGGGCGCCGAGCACGCGCCGGGCGCCCAAGGTGCGCCGTAGATCCAGCAGCCCGCGTCGGTCCAGCAGTCCGCGTCGGCGCAGCACCACACGCAAGAGCACACGAAGCAGCTCCAAGTCGACTCGTTCTCGCTCGACGCGAAGTAGCTCGAAGCGTCGTCGCAAGAAGTAACAACGAACGACAGCTTGCCCTCATCAGCCCAACCTATCTTGGAGGAAGTCCAACATGAGCCCACGAAAAGCCCTCATCGCCGCGCTGCTCGCAGCCACCGCGGCGGCCAGTAGTGGTTGCATCCTCGTTGACAACGACCCCTATTACGACAATCCGGTCTACGCCACGATTGACGCTGATCACATTCTCCACACGGAGCTGGGCTACGGCGCGGGTCTGTTCGTGGAATACGTCTCCGGTGGGCTCTGGCGACTGTGGACCAGCTGCGACACGCTCAACACCGGGACGCTATGCGACTACGACGTCGAGGTGGTGTCGCATGAGCCGATTGACACGATCGAGTCGTTGGATCTCGAGGGCTACGACCACATCGATTCGGTCAGCAGCTCGAGCTTGCGATTCGCCGCCGTGACGGGCTCACACACCGACGGCGTAGAGTTCACCACCACAGCCGGCGCTTTGGTCGAAATCAGGCTCTTGCTCGATGGCGCGCCCGCTCCGGAGTACTTCGTCTGGTACGGCAACGGCTACGTGCATGACGGCGCCCTGGGCTTGCCCGTCGTCTTCCAACCCGACCAGCCCTGAGGCTGCTCCAACCCGACTGCGTAGTTTCAACGGCTGGCCGATCAGATCACGATCAGATCGGCCACAACTTGGTGAGGAGTGTCCCCGTCAATTGACGGCCGAGCACAACTAGGACTCGCCCGATCCCGTCCCTCCACCGTGGTACTCGTGCATGAGCGTTTGGACTCGTTGCTGCACGTAATCGTGGTCAGAAAACTCCACCTCCACGGGCGCCTCGATCCGCACATCGCCGACGCGCTGTCGGTAGCGCGCCGCCACCGCAGCAGGCGCACTGAAGGCCAGAGCGCATCTCAATTGTGCGTCGATCCAGTATTTGCAGGCCAGTTGGGCGTCCTCTTGCGTCTCGCAAGCGCCGAGGATGACCTCGTCCCGCCCGGGACTCAGCCAGCGGAGGACGAACTTGCCTTCATCCTCGGTCATCAGCTCGGTCGCCCGGCAGACGTCATCTCGGGCGTCGATCACCATCTGGGCGCGCCACGCATCAGGGTCCACCAGCACATGCTCCAACTCGGGATCGAAACAGAGGCTCGCCGAGCCTTCCCGTTGGTCATCGCTCATGCAACCCAAGCCTGCAATGGCCGTGCCGAACACGCCAAGCCAAGCCCACCCGCACCCACACGCTCCCGACCAGGAAACGGCTACGGCTCAGGGCGCGGGCTTGGGCTCCGAGTCAGGGCCAGCAGGTACTGCTGGTGCAACCGGGTAGCCCTCGGTCGTCCACAGCACGGGCTGGCCGAGATCGAGTGTCCTGAGTTGGGGCAGCAGCGTATCCTTGGGCCCGACAACCACGATGCTCGCCGTATTGGTGTCTAGGTGCTCCTTCGCCAGCGCCGCCAGCTGATCCATCTTGCTGGATTGTCGGGCCGCGCTGGCCTTCGCATCGTGGTCAGGCGACATGCCCAGCACCGCTAGCGAAGTCAGGCGCGACACCACGTGACCCAGCGTCTCGTTCGTCTCGATCAGCTCGGTCAAATCTCGTGCGCGCACCTTCTGGTACTCCTGTGGCGTCAAGCCGCCATCGCGCATCTTGTCGATCTCGCGCAGCATCTCGCGCAGCGCCGCCGCGGCCACCTTGACCGGCACCGCGCTACGCGCCAGAAAAACGCCCTTTCCTCTGCTCTCGGTGAAGCCCGATCCAGCCCCGTAGCTCCAGCCGCGATCCTCGCGCAGATTCTGGTTCAACCGCGACGTGAACGACCCGCCCAGCGCGGTGTTCAGTAGCTCCAACAAGGGCAACTCAGGGCTTGCTCCCCGTACGCCCGGCAGCAAAACCGTGATCACGGCCTGCGGGGCATCGGCTCGGTCCACCAGCACCAGCTTGGGTCGCGACTCGAGCGGGGCCGGCGTTCCAACCGGGGCCAGTGGGGCCGCGGCTGGTTTGCTCCAGCTGCTCAAGTTCTTGTCTAGCAACGCGTCGAGCTCGCTGCGGGTGATGGCTCCGGCCACCACCAGCATGGCCCGATCAGGGCGCCAATGCTCCTTGTAGAACGCCCGCGCCTCCTCGACCTTCATCGACTTGGCTGTGTCGAGCAGCCCTCCAACCGGATGCCCGTAAGGCGTGTCGGCCCCGTACATCAGCGCTCGTCCCACCACCCTCGCTACCGATCCCGGGCTGTCGGCGCGTCGCTTGAGCTGGTTCTGCCACAGCGCGCTCACACGCTGCCATTCCTTCTCTTCGAAGCGGGGCCGGGCCACGACGTCGGAGAAAATCGCGAACGCCTCGGGCAAGTACTTCTTGAGCACAGTCAGCGATATGCGGCTGCCGTCATGGGTGACGTGCCCAGATAGTGACGCCCCCAGGTCCTCGATCGCCGTCGAGATCCCGATCGCGTCCCGATCTCCAGCCCCCTCGTCGAGCATCGAAGAGGTGATGTGCGCCAAGCCAGCTTTGCCCGGTGGATCGTCAGCGGCGCCTGTTGCCAACGATAGCGACAGCGAAACCATGGGCCGCTGCGGCCGCTCGACCAGCCATACCTTGATCCCTGTAGGAGTTTGGTAGACCACCGGCTGTGTTGCGCGAAAAGCGACCGGCGGGCCTGGCTCGGGACGGGGCCCGAGAGCATCTTCGCTTGCGACTGGCACTTTGCTCACCTCACCGTTCTTCTGCGACACCGTCTTGCCGTTTGCGCAACAACCCGCGAGCATCAGTCCGCCGCTCACAGCCAGAATCAACTCGAGCCGTGTGCCGGTCATGGTTTCGCCCCCTCGGTCTCTTTGGGTGCCTTCTTTCGGGGGACGATATGCAGCAAGACCCTGGCGTTCGGATCGAAGGTCTGCTTGGCGAAGCGCAGCAAGTCAGCTGCCGTGGCGTCCACATAGCGTTGCAGATCCTTGGCTACCCAGTCCGGTTTGCCGAGCGCCGCAAAGTAGCCGTTGAGCAGCTTGGCTCGCGTCGTCAACGCCTGCAGTCGCGCTACGAAAGCCGTCTCGTACTCGTTTTGGGCTCGGCGCAGCTCGCCCGCGTCTACGGCTTGGTTGCGCACCCCGGCCAGCTCCTCGTCGATGGCCTTCTCGAGCTGGCTCAGTGAGACCCCGGGTCGCGCGACGGCCTCGATGTTGAAGTTGGAGCGTAAGGCCTTGGACGATTGGTAGGCCACCACGTTTTGGGCCAGCTGCTTTTCGTACACCAGCGTCTTGTACAGGCGGCTCGCCTTGCCCGATGCGATGATGTCGGCAAGCAAATCGAGCTCGGCGTCACCGGGCGCGTACAGCGCCGGGCTGAGCCACGACATGACTAGCTTCGGCAAACTGACGTTGTCTTGCATGGTGTGGCGAACGACGCCGGTCAGCTTGGCGGGCTGGGCCGGCAGTCGTCGCGGCCCGCGCGCTTTTGTCTTGGGGATGCTGCCGAAATACTTCTCGATGGTCGGCTTCAGCGCGTCCGGCGCGAAGTCGCCAGCGACCACCAAGGACATGTTGGTCGGAATGTAGTGTTCCGCAAAAAACGCGCGGACGTCGGCCACGCTGGCCGCTTCCAGGTCCTCGTGCGAGCCGATGACCGGGTGATGGTAGGGATGGCCGGGAGGGAACAAGAGGCCGGGCAGCACCAAGCGGGCGCTGGCGTAGGGCCTGTTCTCGGTCTGTTGGCGACGCTCGTTGCGCACCACGCCGCGCTGCGTATCCAGTTTGCCCGCGGTGATTTGGTGCCCGAGCTCGCTGAGTCGGTCTGCCTCCATCCAGAGCAGCAGCTTGAGGATGTGGCTGGGCCCAACGTCGTAATAATCGGTGTTGTCGTTGCCGGTGCTGGCATTGTTCCAGCCGCCATTTTGCTCCATCCACTCGTCGAACATCTTCTCAGGGACACGCTTGGTGCCCATGAACATCAAGTGTTCGAACAGATGGGCAAACCCAGTCCGCTGCGCAGGCTCGTCGCGCGAGCCGACCTTCACGTTGATGTTCACCACCACCAACGGCTGGGTGTGATCTTCATGAAAAATGACGGTCATGCCGTTGGGCAGCACGAACTGGGTGTGGGGGATGCTCACGATGGTCTTGCTTGCCGGGGTTGGAGCCGGTTTTGCGCGCGATGTCGTGCCACAACACGTCAGCGTGATCGCAGCGAGCATCACACCAGCTAGTGCTCTTGGATGAGGGAGCTGTCGGGCCATTTCGCAGCGCATCTTGGTCGGGCGTGAGGGCGTTGTCCACGGGCGCGCGACCGGGTTGGGACAATTGTACAAACGGCTCACAACAGCCTTGCTTGTGGGTGGCGCCGCCTTATGCTTGCGCAGCTACGGTCGCGCCACTTGCCTACGGCTCGCTTGCCGGCCTAAAAGGACCCCAGGTCACGATGTTCACTTTCGTCAAGAAGCTGTTCGGAACCTCGCACGAGCGCGCCATTCGCAAGCTCAAGCCGACGGTAAAAAAGATCAACAAGCTCGAAGCCGAGTTCGAGGCGCTGTCTGATGCGCAGCTGGTGGCCAAGACGCCAGAATTCAAGGAGAAACTCGACAACGGGGCTTCTCTGGACGACATCATGGTGCCGGCTTTTGCGGTGGTTCGAGAGGCCGCCAAGCGCGTGCTCGGCATGCGCCATTACGACGTACAGCTGATGGGCGGGATGGTGCTGCACCAGGGCAAGATCGCCGAGATGCGCACCGGCGAGGGCAAGACGCTGGTCGCCACGCTGCCGGTGTACCTCAACGGTCTGGCCGGAAAGGGCGTCCACGTCGTGACCGTCAACGACTATCTGGCGACACGCGACGCCGAGTGGATGGGTCAGGTCTACAAGTTTCTCGGCCTCACCGTCGGCACCGTGGTCAACAACCAGGATCCCTGGGACAAAGAGAAGGCCTACCAAGCGGACGTCACCTACGGGCAGAACAACGAGTTCGGCTTCGACTATCTGCGCGACAACATGAAGTTCTCGGCGCTCGATTACGCGCAGCGGCCGCTGTCCTACGCCATCATCGACGAGGTCGACTCGATTCTCATCGACGAGGCGCGCACGCCGCTGATCATCAGCGGGCAGGCGACGCAGACCACGGAGAAATACCGCCACGTCAACGAGGTCATTCCGCGCCTACGCAACGAAGAGCACTATACCGTCGACGAGAAGGGCTACAGCGTCACGTTGACCGACGAAGGCAACGAGATGGCCGAGGAGCTGCTCTACAAGGCCAAGCTCACCGAGAGCCCCAACCTGTACGATCCGGTCAACCTCGAGACCTTGCACATCCTGCAGCAGTCGCTCCGGGCCCATGCCTTGTACAAGCGGGACGTCAATTACATGGTCCGTGGCGGCGAGGTGTTGATCATCGACGAGTTCACCGGTCGCGTGTTGGCCGGCCGGCGCTGGTCGGACGGCTTGCATCAGGCGGTCGAGGCCAAAGAGAACGTGCCCATCAAAGAAGAGACGCGCACGATGGCCACGATCACTTTCCAGAACTTGTTTCGTCTCTACGACAAGTTGGCTGGCATGACCGGTACGGCCGACACCGAGGCAGCAGAGTTCCACAGCACTTACAAGCTCGATACGGTGGTCGTGCCCACCAACAAGCCGATGATCCGCGCTGACGAAGAAGATGTGGTCTACAAGACCGAGCGCGAGAAGTTCACGGCGGTCATTGCCGACATCATGGAGCACAACGAGCGCGGCGTACCCATTCTTGTTGGTACCACCAGCGTCGAAAAGAGCGCCGCCATTGCACGCATCCTCACCAAGAAGGGCATCGAGCACAACGTCCTCAATGCCAAGCACCATGAGAACGAAGCCTTCGTGGTGGCCCAGGCCGGTCGCATGGGATCCATCACCGTGTCGACCAACATGGCCGGTCGCGGTACCGACATCGTGCTCGGCGGTAACCCCGAGATGCTCGCCAAGCTCAAGTTCCGCGAACAAGATCGCGATCCGCTGGAAGAGGCGGATGCCTTCGAGGATCTGATCGACAAAGTATCCGAGGACTGCGACGAACAGCGTGAGCACATCCTCGAAGAAGGGGGCTTGTACATCGTCGGCACCGAGCGGCACGAAGCGCGCCGCATCGACAACCAGCTGCGCGGCCGTGCCGGTCGGCAGGGCGACCCAGGAAAATCACGTTTTTACCTATCGCTCGAAGACGACCTGATGCGGATCTTCGCCGGCGATCGGGTCAAGAACCTCATGGAGCGCATGGGCATGCCCGACAACGAGCCCATCGAGCATCCTTGGGTTACCAAGAGCGTCGAGAACGCGCAGAAGAAGGTCGAAGAACGCAACTTCGACATTCGCAAGAACCTACTCGAATACGACGATGTGATGAGCGATCAGCGCAGCACGGTCTACACGCTGCGCCAAGATCTGCTCAAGGGGCGCTACACCGCCAAGGATTATGACGAGGACGGCAAGCCGACCGGTGACGAGCGCACCATCAAAGCGCCGGAAGAGCTGTTCGATCTGACCCGGCCCGACGTGGGCTTTTTGCTGGGCATGTTCTGCGAAGACCCGATCATGCCGCACGACGACAAGGGCGAGCCACGCGAGATCGACCGCGATGAGTTCGAAAAGGCAAAGCTCGTCGACAACGACGCTGAGCTCGATTCACTCAAGAAGGAGGTCTACGCGCGTTGGGGCGTCATCGTCGAGCCGACGAAGAGCACGGTGTTGGAGCTCTATGACGAGTTGGTCGGGGTGGTTCCGCAGGCCTTGGCTGAGCAGCGTGACCGCTTGCTCGATCTGCTCGATCGCATCGTGGGAGCGATTATCGAGGACAGCTGTCCGCTCAACCGCCCGCCGGACGATTGGGACTGGAACGCCATCTTCGAAGGATTCGAGCAGCACTTCGGGGTGGAGCTCGAGGACGACGTTGCCGACTACGGCGACCGCGAAGCGCTGGCTTGCGAGCTGTACGAAGTTGCAGCCAAGGCCTATCAGGTGCGCGAAGACGACATCGGGCTCGAGCTGATCTTGCGCATTTTCCGCCACATCTATCTCGAAGAGCTGGACCGCGCCTGGGTCGACCATCTCACCAACATGGACCACTTGCGCGACGGCATCGGCCTGCGGGGCTACGGGCAAAAGGACCCCAAGCAGGAGTACAAGAGGGAGGGCTACAACATGTTCATCACCATGTTGGCCAGCGTGTCCTCCAGCGTGGTGCTCAAGCTGATGAGCGCGCAAATCCGAAAAGCCGAGGACGAAGAGGCCATCGAAGCGGCCGATCTGGCGCGCCATCAAGAGCGGCTCGCCGCGGCATGGGCCAGCCATGGCGGCGAGGTGCAGCCAGCATCCGCCTCCTCGGCAGGTCTGATTGCCGACGAGCCCCTGATCTCAGGCGACATGGAGTGCCCATGTGGCAGCGGCAAGCCCTTCGGCGCTTGTCACGGTGCGGATTCCGAAGAGCTCGCCTTGTAGGATCAGCCCAGCAATCGCGGGCGGCCCGAGCCGAAACGCCCGACAAGCTAGCGAAGATCGATCGTGCGGAGCTTGACGCTCACGCGGGCGGGCTCACCGTTGACATCGTACTGGAACACGGGGAAGCGGCGCCCCAGGGCCTTGCTGACTGGTTGGGTGCTGGCCGGGCAGCCGACGATTCGAATGCTGTTGACGCGTCGGTCCTCGGCTCGGTGCAAGTGGCCATGAACCAACAGTCTCACCCGATGGGTCACACACAGCAGCCGCAGCGCGCGTCGGTCGAAGGTGGGCACTTCGTGGCCCCAGCGCTCGACCCGGCTCATGCGCTCGACACCTCGCTTGCGGGCCGTGCGATTGCGGGGGATGTTGGGGCTGTGGTGGAGGGCAACAATCTTCACCGGAACGTCTGCGTGGCGGGCGAGCAGTCTCGCCAGCGTCTCGAGCTGCGAGAAGCCGAGCTCACCGACTGCATTGGTGATGCCCGTCAGATTGCCCGGGTTGCAGGAATCGAGACCGAACAGCACGACGCGAGGGTCGATGAGGCGGGCGAAGGGAAAGGAGGTGACTTGGCCGCCCATGCGCAAGCCACGGCGCGCCCGCACGAGATCAGCGGCAATGCGCTTGCTGCGTCGCTTTGGGGGGCGCACCCCGAGGTTACAGACGTCGTGGTTTCCGGGCAGGACGACGGTCCGCTCGGTCAGCTTGGCGTCGGCCAGATCTTCCCAAAAACGCTGCCAAGTGGGCAGGTCGCCGTGGTCAGTCACATCCCCGGTGATCAACAACAAATTGCAGCTCTGCACGACGCGCGACTGCAGCAGCCGTCGAAAGACCTGGTTCATGCCACTGAGCTTGCCCAGCAGCTTGGGCTCGGTGCGGGTGTCCTCATCTCGCGGAGTTAGGTGCAGATCGGACAAGTGGATGATGCGGAAGCGGTTTTTGCCCATGACGAGCGAGTCGTAGCACAGCTCGCTACGGGCGCGGCGGCAGCCGAGTTGCGGCAGACTTCGCCCTGCAATAGGCTCGACCCCGCATGATCGGATCG